>NZ_JASGBI010000001.1:1667110-1992814 GCF_030053425.1 Lysobacter stagni
CTGGGGCGGCGCCAGTTCGTCCAGGTCGATCACCAGGATCACCGACTCGGGGAATGTGCCGTCTTCCTCCAGGTGGATCGGCACCTGGACGGGTTCGCCGTCGCCCACCGCCACCATGCCGTGCGCCGTGCTGTAGGTGCCGAGCGGGTAGGGGCCGTTGAAGTAGCCATTGGCATCGGTCTGCGCGACCAGCAGCGCAAGGAAGTCCGCCGCCGTTGGCGAGGCCGGCCGTGCCGCCCACACCACGACCTGGATGTCGCGCAGTTGCCGTCGCCCCGCCTCGTCGATGACGCGGCCTTTCAGGCGCGCCGGCTTGCCCGCGCCGGGCGCGTCGTTGGGCGAGGTCTTCGCATACTCCTGCGGTGCCACCTCGAGATCGACCCGTTCCGGCAATTTCTCGCCAGGCAGCGCCGATTCCAGCAGCAACTGCCCGTCCGGAGCGCGCACGCTGAAGGTGACATTGCCCTGCAGGTCGCTGCGCGCGGGGAACACCAGCGTCGCCTGGCCGTCGGGCGGCAGCGCGAGGCCCGTGGATGCCGGCACCCAGATCGAAGTCGGATTGCCATCGGCGCCGCGCAGGATCTCGCGTCGCACGAACGTGGCCGCCAGCGCATGTCCGGTATAGGGGCGTCCGGCCGCGTTGTGCAGCGACACGCGCACCTGGGTCGCCGATTCGGTCTCGCGCGGAGCCGCGGTTCCTTCGCCTGCCGAGACGCGGTCACGAACACGTTCGAGCGCGCGTTCGCTGATGCCGGCAACGGCCGTCACCTCGTCGATCGTGCGGAAACGGCCGACACGTTCACGGTATTCGATGATGCGCTCGGCGAGGGCTGAGCCTATGCCGGGCAGTTCCGCCAATGCCGGTGCATCGGCTGAATTGAGGTCGATCTTCCTTGCCACGGTGCGATTCCTATGAAGCCGACACCCCCCGCAAGAAGTGATAACGCCGAAGTTCCGGGACGGCGGACAGTCGCACACGAACGTGAGTGGCGACCTGCTAAAGTCGAACGTCACTGCGAGGGGCATCCTGCCGAGGCCGATCACGTGAATGCCGTTGTCCACGCCAGCACGAACCCGGCACAGGCCCTCCAGACGGGAGCCGAGGAACGTATCGTCGCGGCCCTGATGGCCAAGGGGCGGCTCAAGGATGCCGACCTCGTCCGCGCACGCAGGTTGCAGGAGGAGACGGGCGGCAGCCTGCTCGGCCTGCTCGCGCGCCTGGGGCTGGTGTCCGAGCGCGACCACGCCGAAACCTGCGCCGAAGTGATGGGGCTGCCGCTGGTCGCAACGAAGGATGCGCCCGAACTTCCTCCTGACGGCGTGTCATTGTCCACGCGCTTCATGAAGCAGTTCGCGGTGTGTCCGGTCGGCGAGAGCGAGGATGCCGTCGACGTGCTCATGGCCGATCCGCAGGATGTCTACACCCACGACGCGCTGCAGTTGGCCACCGGCCGGCGCATCCGGCCCGCGGTGGCGCTGCGATCGGAAATCGGCGACCTGGTCGAGCGCTGGTACGGCCAGGGACGCAGCGCGATGGGCGCCATCGTCGAAACCGCCGAGGGCGAGGGATCTTCCGGCGACCTCGACGACGTCGAACACCTGCGCGACCTGGCTTCGGAAGCGCCGGTCATACGCCTGGTCAATCTGATCATCCAGCGCGCGGTCGAACTGCGCGCGTCCGACATCCACATCGAGCCGTTCGAAAACCGCCTGAAGGTGCGTTACCGCGTGGACGGCGTGCTGAGCGAAGGCGAAAGCCCGCCGGCCAACCTCACCGCCGCCGTGATCAGCCGCATCAAGATCATGGCCAAGCTCAACATCGCCGAGCGTCGCCTGCCGCAGGACGGTCGCATCATGCTGCGCGTGCAGGGCAAGGAACTGGACCTGCGTGTGAGCACCGTGCCGACCGCACACGGCGAGAGCGTGGTGATGCGCCTGCTCGACCGCGAGACGGTGGTGTTCGACTTCAAGCGCCTGGGCTTCACCGATGCGTTCCTGCCGCAGTTCCGGAAGGTGCTGGACCAGCCGCACGGCATCCTGCTCGTCACCGGCCCGACGGGTTCGGGCAAGACGACCACGCTGTACACCGCACTGAGCAAGCTCAACACGCCCGACGTGAAGATCATCACCGTCGAGGACCCGGTCGAGTACCAGATCGAAGGCATCAACCAGATCCAGGCCAAGCCGCAGATCGGGCTCGATTTTGCCCATGCGCTGCGCAGCATCGTGCGCCAGGACCCGGACATCATCATGATCGGCGAAATGCGCGACCTGGAAACGGCGCGCATCGCGATCCAGTCCGCGCTCACCGGCCATCTCGTGCTGTCCACGCTGCACACCAACAACGCGGCCGGCGGCATCACGCGCCTGCTCGACATGGGCGTGGAGGACTACCTGCTCACCTCCACGGTGAACGGCATCCTGGCCCAGCGTCTGGTGCGCAGGCTGGAGCCGACCCATGCGCGCCGCTACCTCGCTTCGCCTGAGGAGATCGAACGGTTCAGCCTGCGCCGCTACCAGCCGCAGGGCGACATCCATCTCTACCAGCCCATGCCGTCGCCGCTCTCGCAGACCGGCTATCTCGGTCGCACGACGATCATGGAGTTCCTCGTGATGAACGACGAACTGCGTCGCGCGGTGATGCGCCATGCAGGCATGGGCGAGATCGAACAGCTCGCGCGCCAGCACGGCATGCGCACGATGTACGAGGACGGCATCGCCAAGGCGCTGGCGGGCGAGACGACGATCGAGGAAGTGCTGCGCGTGACCGAGGACGCGTAACGCATGCCCCTCTACTACTACAAGGCCCTCAATCCGCGCGGCGAACTGCTCGACGGCCAGATGGAGGCGGTCAGTGGGGCGGAGGTGGTGGCGCGATTGCAGGAACAGGGTCATCTTCCGGTCGAGGCCAAACTGGCCAGCGAAGCCTCCAGCGCGTCGACGTGGAAGGGGCTGTTCAAGCCGCGACCGTTCGCAGGCGCGCGCCTGGTGCAGTTCACGCAGCAGCTGGCCACGCTGCTGGCGGCCGGCCAGCCACTGGACCGCGCGCTGGGCATCCTGCTGGAACTGCCGGAAGACGAAGCCGCACGACGCACCATTGGCGACATCCGCGATGCGGTGCGCGGCGGAACCTCCCTGTCGACCGCGCTGGAGCGCCAGCACGGCACGTTCTCGCGCCTGTACGTCAACATGGTGCGCGCGGGCGAGGCCGGCGGCAGCCTGCACGAGACACTCGCGCGCCTGGCCGATTACCTGGAGCGCTCGCGTGCGTTGCAGGGGCGCGTGATCAACGCGCTCATCTACCCGGCGATCCTGTTGTGCATGGTGGGCCTGAGCCTGCTCTTCCTGCTGGGCTACGTCGTGCCGCAGTTCGCGGCGATGTACGAAAGCCTGGATGCACAGCTGCCGATCTTCAGCCGCATCGTGCTCGGCATCGGACTGTTCGTGCGCGACTGGTGGATCGTGTTGCTGGTGCTCCCCGCGCTGGCGCTGTGGTGGTTCGACCGCAAGCGTCGCGATCCCGCCTTCCGCGAGGCGTTGGACGCCTGGCTGCTGCGCAACCGCATGGCAGGCCCGCTGGTGGCGAAGATCGAGACCGCGCGTCTGGCACGCACGCTGGGCACGCTGGTGCGCAACGGAGTGCCGCTGATGTCGGCGCTGGGCATCGGACGCAACGTGCTGGGCAACCGTGTGCTGGCCGCCGATGTCGAAGCGGCCGCGGAGGAAGTGAAGAACGGCGTGCCGCTGTCGATGGCGCTGGGGCGTGGCAAGCGCTTTCCGCGACTGGCCTTGCAGATGATCCAGGTCGGTGAGGAATCCGGCGCGCTGGACGCGATGCTGGTGAAGACGGCGGAAACCTTCGAGCAGGAAACCGCGCTGGCCCTCGACCGCATGCTGGCGGCGCTGGTGCCCGTGGTGACGGTGGCGCTGGCTGCGATGGTGGGCACGGTCATCATCGCCGTGCTCGCCCCCATCTACGACCTCACCAGCGCGATTGGGTGAGGCAGGCCGCTTGCGCGGCACTGCCGCGCGGCCTGCCGAACGCCCGTCCATGGATGGACGGGCCGGGCATTCCGGAGCCCTTCGCATCGCGCCATGGATGGCATCGATCACGTCAACATATGTGGGCACTGCCGCGCGGCCTGCCGAACGCCCGTCCATGGATGGACGGGCCGGGCATTCCGGAGCCCGTCGCATCGCGCCATGGATGGCATCGGTCACGTCGACATATGCAGGCACTGCCGCGCGTCGCCGAACGCCCGTCCATGGATGGACGGGCCGGGCATTCCGGAGCCCGTCGCATCGCGCCATGGATGGCATCGGTCACGTCGACATATGCAGGCACTGCCGCGCGGCCTGCCGAACGCCCGTCCATGCCCGGGCCGTCGCACCGCCGGACTCGCCCATCCCGCCGACGCAATCACCACACCCAGGGATGAAAATGGTGCATGGACAAGCGTTCCGACAGTCCTCACACCCCACGGCCGCCGGAGGGGGCGATGCCCGTTCCTGCGTTGCAGGTCCCGGAACTGAACATCGCCGTCCGCAGTCAGCCCATTGGCAACCGATTTCAGGTAAACATCCACCCTTCCCGGACGATCTTGGACAAGGAATCCACATGCGCAACCGCCGCTCGTTGACCCGTTCCCCGTCCGCTGCGCTCCAGCGCGGCATGAGCCTGATCGAGATCATCATCGTGATCGTCCTGATCGGCGCCGTGCTCGCGTTCGTGGGCAGCCGCGTGCTGGGCGGCAAGGATCGCGGCGACTACAACATCGCCAAGGCGCAGGTGCAGACGCTGGCGGGCAAGGTGGATTCCTTCCAGATGGATACCGGGCGCCTGCCGACCTCGCTGGAGGAACTGGTCACCCAGCCCAGCGACGTGAACGGCTGGCTCGGCCCGTATGCCAAGGCGACGGAACTGAAAGACCCCTGGGGCCACCCGATCGAGTATCGCGCCCCGGGCGAAGGCGGCCCGTACGATCTGGTGATTCTCGGCAAGGATGGCAAGCCGGGCGGTACCAGTGTCGATGCGGACATCAAGTACGAGTAAGCGACCGCCGCGCGGAGGCAGTGGCATGCCACGTCGCGTCCTCGGCATGTCGTTGCTGGAGATGCTGCTGGTGCTGGCGCTCATCGCCGGCATCGCGGTGCTGGGCATCGCTGCGTTCGGTGGCGGCTGGCAGGGCATCCAGTTGCGTTCCAGTGCCAAGGCAGTCGCCGCGCAATTGCGGTACACGCGCGCGCTGGCCATCTCCACCGGCACGCCGCAACGTTTCCTGATCGATCCGGCCTCGCACCGCTGGAGCGCGCCCAACGGCCGCAAGGGCGAGATTCCCGATTCCGTTCGCGTGACCTTCATCGGCGCGCGCGAGGTGCAGCCCCGACGCGGCGAGGGCGCGATCGTCTTCTTCGAGGACGGCGCCAGCACCGGCGGCCGCGTGCAACTGGCCGCACGCAAGGCGGCGTGGAATATCGACGTCGCCTGGCTCACAGGGGAGATCCGCATGCGTCGCGGCGAGGTGGCGCCGTGATGCGCGTGCGTACCGCCGCAGTGTCGCGCCAGCGCGGTTTCACCTTGCTGGAGGTGATCGTCGCGTTCGCGCTGCTGGCCGCGGCGCTGGCGTTGCTGCTGGGCATCCTGTCCAACTCCGCGCGCCAGGTGCGCTGGTCGGACGAGGCCGGGCGCGCGGCGCTGTACGCGCAGACGCTGATCGACCAGGTCGGCGTGGGCGAGCCGATCACGGCCGGGCAGCTCGATGGCGAATTCGAACAGGGCCGCTATCGCTGGCAACTGCGCATCGCACCCTGGCGCGACGCGGCCACCGCCGGCGCACAATCGCCCGCTGCCCCGAACGCACCACGCCTGTTCGAAGTGACCCTGACGATGGAGTGGGGCGCTGCCGATCCCGGACAGCGCCTGCAATTGCGTTCGTTGCGCACCGTGGCGGCCGGGACCGGGGCGGTGCTGCCATGAGGCACGCGCGCGGATTCACGCTGATCGAACTGTTGCTGGCGACGGTGTTGCTGGTGGCGGGCCTGGCACTGGCGTTCACCACGCTGGGTGCGGCCAGCCGCACGGTGACGCGCGGCGAAGCGATCGGCGAACACAGCGAGCGCGTCCGCTCCGTCAGCACCTTCCTGCGCCGCAGACTGACCGGTGCGCGGCCGGTGGGCTTCGCGTTCGACCAGACGCGCGCGGTGGCGATGCGCTTCGTCGGAGAACCGCAGCGCATGCGTTTCGTGGCGGACCTTCCCGACTACCTCGGTCGTGGCGGTCCGTACCTGCACGACCTGTCGGTCGTCGACGATGGCGAGGGCGTGCGCCTGGTGATTTCGATGTCGATGGTGTTGGCCGGCGAGGTGGTGGAGGAGCGTCCCGAGCGTCCGCCCGAAGTGCTCGCCGACAACCTGCGCGAGGTGCGTTTCCGTTATCGGGCGCTGGACGAGCGCGGTCGGATGGGCGACTGGCAGGATCGCTGGGAGGCGAGCGAACAGTTGCCACTGCAGGTGGAGATCACGCTGGTCGACCGTAATGGACGCGCATGGCCACCGCTGGTCGTTGCGCCACCGTTGGCGCCGGCATTCAGCAGCTTCAACGTTCCGCTGGAGACGCAGTGATGCGCGCGCGTCCTTCTGGCCATGCGCGCACGCGCGGCACCGCACTGATCCTGGTGCTGTGGCTGATCGTGCTGTTGACCGCACTGGTCGGCGGGTTTGCGATGGCCGCGCGCACCGAACATCTCCAGGGGCGCGTGATGGTGCGGGGCGTCGTGGCGGCCAACGCCGCGCGCGCCGGCCTGGAATACGCCATGACGCGACTGGCGCTGCCCGACCAGCGCCTGCAATGGCGACCGGACGGTCGCCCGTACCAGTGGCGCTATGCAGGCGCTGCCATCGAAGTACGCGTGACCGACGAGAACGGGAAGATCGACCTCAACCAGGCCGATCCGCAGTTGTTGGCCGCGCTGATCCAGAAGGCGGGCGTGGACGCGGCGGTGGCCTCGCGCCTGGCCGGGGCCATCGTCGACTGGCGCGATACGGACACGCTCACCCAGCCGGCAGGCGGCGGCGAGGACGCGGACTATGCCGCCGCCGGCCTGCCGTACGGGGCCAAGGACGCGGAGTTCGAAGGCGTTGCCGAACTGGAGCAGGTGATCGGGATGACGCCGGCGCTGTTCGCCCGCATCGAGCCCCACCTGACCGTCTACAGCGGTCGTTCGCGCCCCGATCCGGCGTTCGCTTCGGCGGAAGTCCTGGACGCGATGGGCCTGAACGGCGCGGACATCGTGGCCCAGCGCCGCGGGGCCGGCGATGGTGCGCCGCAGGCCGGCATGGCCGGAGTGGGCAGCGGCACCTATAGTATCCAGAGCCGCGCACGGCTCGCCGATGGTCGTCAGTCCGTGCTGCGGGCCGTGGTACGGGTGGGCGGAGGGGGACTGCCGGGAATGGCATACCTGCCGTTGCGCTGGGAGGAGGGATCGTCGCCGCGATGAATGCACGGAGCGAGAGCCGGCCGGGAGCCGACTGGGCGCAGGACAGGCTGCGGCGCCTTGGCGCGCGCGTGGTTCCGGGTGCGGGCGGCTTCCTGTCGTGGTGGACGCGCAACCTGGCGGCCTGGCTGCCGGCGCGCGTTCGCCGCGTGCTCGGCTTCGACCGCGGCCGCCTGTTGCTGCAGCTGGAAGGCGATGCCGTGCAGCTGCGCCTGCAGCAGGGCAGCGACCTGCGCGACCTGGGCACCGTGCCGCAGGCGTCGCTGCCCACCGAAGATGCCCTCGTCGCCCCGATCGACCCGCTGGCCACGCTGCTGCCGGCACGCCTGGCGGATCTCCCGCGCTGGCTGCTGCTGCCCGCCGCGACCGGCCTGCGTCGGCGACTGACGCTTCCCGCCGCCGCGGCCGATCGCCTGCGCGACGTGGTGGGTTTCGAAATCGACCGGCAGACACCCTTCACCGCCGAGACGGTCGCGTTCGACGCGCGCGTGATCGACCGTCGCGACGACGGCGCGCTCGACGCCGAGCTGGTGGTCGTTCCGCGCCAGCGCATCGAGCCGCAACAGGCTGCCCTGGGGCAACTGGCCGGGTCGCTGGCCGGCATCGACCTGTGCGCCGAGAACGGCGTGCCATTGGGCGTGAACCTGTTGCCGCCGGCGCAACGCCGCCGCCATGGCGACCCCTTCCGGTACTGGAACCTGGCATTGGCCGCGATCGCCGTGCTCACCGTTGCCGCAACGATGTGGCAGTTGCTGGCCAACCGCCGGGCCGCGGGCGATGAACTGGAACGTCGCATCGCCGACCACGCCACGGCCGCGCGCGAAGCGGCCGCGCAGCGCCAGACGCTGATCGACCTGATCGAAGGCCAGGCCTTCCTCGACCGCCAGCGCGCCCAGCGCGCGACCGCGGTGGAGGTGATGGACGAACTCACCCGCCGCCTGCCCGACACCACGTACCTCGAGAAACTCGCCATCGAGGACGACAACCTGTTGATGATCGGCCTCAGCCGCGAGGCGCCGTCGCTGGTGCAGCGCCTGCAGGGCTCGAAGCTGTGGCGGGCGCCCTCGTTGACCGGCGCGCTGATGCCCGACCCCGCCAGTGGCCGCGACCGCTTCACCCTGACGGCCGAACTCCCGTCGACAGGCAAGCCTGCGCCCGTCGCCGCACCGCGCGAAGACACGGAGGACGGCGATGGCCGTTGATCCCGCCGTCCTGACACGCAGCGAGCCGGCCGCGCCTCGCGTCGAGCGCGACCGCTGGCTCGCGCTCGGCCTGCTGGTGGCGGCCGTCGCGCTGGCCTACCTGGTGCTGGTGCATCCGTGGTGGACGGCACCGATGCTGGAAGCGCAGGAACGCATCGACACCCTGCAGCAGCGCGAACTGCGCCAGCGCATGCAGCTGGAGCAGGCGCCGCAGGTCGCACAGCGGCTGGCGCAGGTGCAGGCGCAGCAGGCACGGCAGCCGGGCTTCCTGCCGGAGAACAGTGCCGAGCTGGCCACGGCCGGACTGGTGCAGCGCCTGGAAGCGGTCGTCGCGCAGGCCAGCCCCGGCAACCGCAGTTGCGCCATCAGCAACCGTTCGCCGCTCAGCGAACCGCGTCGCGATCGCTATGCGCGCGTCGTCGTGCAGGTGCGCCTGCGCTGTGGCAGTCCCGAACTGGCCACGGTGCTCTACGCACTGGAAAGCGGCGCGCCGCGGCTGTTCGTGGGCAATCTCAACATCCTGTCCTCGCGCGGGTACTTCCTGCCGGGCAACACGCAACCCACCGGCGATGGCGGGCTGGACGTGAGCTTCGACCTCTACGGTTACCTGCGCCCGAGCGCGACCAGCACGGAGGTGGCGCGTGCGCGTTGACGACGCCGGCCCGCGCACCTGGTTGCTGGCGACGGTCGCCGGCTGGGGTCTGCTCGCATGGCTGCTGGCGATGGTCGGCATGGGCCGGCACGCGCCGGCGCTGGAATCCGACCCGGGCCTGCTGCGTCCATTGCCCCCGTTGCGCGCACCCGCGCCGGAACGCCTGGGGCCGATGTCGCAGTACGTGCAGATCGGCCAGCGGCCCTTGTTCACCCAGGATCGCCAGCCCAAGCCGTTCTTCCTGCAGGGGCAGGGCGGCGAGGAAACCGGGCAGACCGCGTTCGATTACCTGCTGACCAGCGTGCTGATCACACCGGCCCTGAAGATGGCGATCCTGCAGCCCGCCGACGGCAGCGAATCGGTGCGCGTGAGGCTGGGCGACGCGCCGGAATCGCATCCGGCGTGGCGCCTGGTGGCCCTGGATGTGCGCAGCGCGGTGTTCGAAGGCCCTGAAGGTCGTCGCGAGATGACGCTGCGCGTGTTCGACGGCCAGGGCGGGCAGCCGCCCACGGCGGTGAACACCGCACCGTCGCAGAACGCGCGGCCACAGCCGGTGGGTGTCCCGGTGCCACCCAGTGCGCCCAATGCCGCCAACGCGGCGCGCGCTGCGGCAAGCCCCAACCGCCCGTCCGCGGGCACGTCCTCGTCGAACAAGAACACCGCCGGGCAGAACTCGCCCCAGCCGGCGGTCGATGCTGCCGAAAGCGCGCCCCTGACCCCCGAGGCGCAGATGGAAGCGATCCGCAAGCGGATCGAAGAGCGTCGTGCGCAGTTGCGCCAGCAACAGAACGCACAGCCCCCGGCCCAGACTCACTAGAGTGACCGCATGAAGCCACGCTCGATGACGCCCCGCCCCCGCCGCGCCGCCCAGGCGATCGCGACGGCCACCATCGCCAGCCTGCTGGCCTCGTGCGCCACGGCGCCGGTGCCGAACCTGCGCCGTGCCGATCCGGGCGCGCAAGACCGGGCTGCCGCGCCGGGCGATGCCAGCGCGCAGCCATTGCCGGAATCGTCCACCGGTGGCGATGCCCGGCCGCAGATCCGCCGTGGCACGGGCCAGGTGATCAACCGCAGCGCGGCCTCGGCACCGCCGCCGGGCCTGGGCGCGACCACCGGCTCGGCCACGTTCAATTTCGAAGGCGAATCGCTGCACGCGGTGGTCAAGGCCATCCTCGGCGACATGCTTGGGCAGAACTACGTCATCGCTCCGGGCGTGCAGGGCACGGTGACACTGGCCACGCCCAAGCCGGTGAGCCCGGCCGAGGCGCTCAACCTGCTGGAGATGGTGCTGGGCTGGAACAACGCCCGTCTGGTCTTCAGCGGCGGTCGCTACAACATCGTGCCGTCCGACCAGGCCCTGGCCGGCAACGTCGCCGCGCGCACCGGTCCGGCCAGTGCCGCGCGCGGTTTCGAAGTGCGCACCGTACCGCTGAAATACGTTTCCGCGACGGAGATGGAGAAGATCCTCAAGCCGTACGCGCGACCCAATGCCATCGTCAACGTCGACAACTCGCGCAACGTGATCACCGTCGGCGGCAGCCGCGCGGAACTGGAGAACTACCTGCGCACCATCGACGTGTTCGACGTCGACTGGCTGTCGGGCATGTCGGTGGGCGTGTTCCCGCTGCAGTCGGGCAAGGCCACCAAGGTCGTCGCGGACCTGGAGAAGGTCTTCGGCGAACAGAGCAAGTCGCCGGTCGCGGGCATGTTCCGTTTCATGCCGCTGGAGGGCGCCAACGCGGTGCTCGTCATCACCTCGCAGCCCCGCTACCTCGACGACATCCAGCAATGGCTGGACCGCATCGACAACGCGGGCGGCAGTGTCCAGCTGTTCTCGTACGAGTTGAAGTACATCAAGGCACGCGACCTGGCCGATCGCCTGGCCGACGTGTACGGCGGTGGGCGATCCGGCAACGGTGGCGGCAGCGGCAGCGCGCCCTCGCTGATGCCGGGGCTGGACTCTGTGGAACTGAAGGACAGCGACGGCGGCAGCACTGCCACCCTGGGCAACTACGACAACGGCACCGATACCGGCACCGGCATGGGTGGTGGCAATGGCGGGGGCGGCACCAACGGTGGCTCTTTGTCGCTGGGCGCGCACCAGAACGGCAACACCAGCCTCACGCTGGAAGTGGACGGCGACCGCGTCGGCGTGTCGGCGGTGGAGGAAACCAACTCCATCATCGTTCGCAGCAGTCCGTCGGCGTGGAAGTCGATCCGCGATGTCATCGAGCGCCTGGACGTGATGCCGATGCAGGTGCACATCGAGGCGCAGGTCGTGGAAGTGCAGCTGAAGGGCGACCTGAAGTACGGCGTGAACTGGTACTTCGAACGCGCGGTCACCGACGCCGGCCTGCCCGATGCGGTCGGCCGCACCACGTGGAGCACGCTGGCCGGCAGCATCACGCCGGGCAATCCGGATGGCAGCGGCGGTCTGTCGTGGACGTTCCTGGGGCGCAATGCCGCCGCGGTCATCAGCGCGCTGGACCAGGTCACCGACCTGCAACTGCTGCAGACGCCGTCGGTGGTGGTGCGCAACAACGCCGAAGCCACGCTCAACGTCGGCAGCCGCATCCCGATCGCATCGGTCACGGTCAACCCGACCACCGGCAGCGACAACAGCTACAGCCAGGTGCAGTACCTGGACACCGGCATCATCCTGCGCGTGCGTCCGCGCGTGGCGAAGGACGGCGTGGTGTTCCTCGACATCGTGCAGGAAGTCAGCTCGCCCGGCGCGCAGGACACGGCCGACGCGAACGGCAACGTGCGCATCGACACGCGCAAGCTCAAGACCGAGGCCGCGGTGCAGAGCGGCGACACCGTGATGCTGGCCGGCCTGATCAGCGACGCGGTGCAGCGCGGCTCGTCCGGCTTTCCGGGGCTGAGCCGCATTCCCGTCATCGGCGGACTGTTCGGGCAGCAGCGTTCCAGCAAATCGCGCAACGAAGTGATCGTGCTGCTCACGCCGACCATCATGCGCAACCCGCAGGAAGCACGTGACCTGACCGACGAATACACGCGCCGCTTCCGTGCGATGGAACCGCTGCAGCGCAAACCCAGGCACCCGGGCCAGCAGTGACCGTACCGACCGCCGCCGCCCTTGTCGTCGTCGTTCCGGTGGGACGCGACGACGAGGCCCTCGACGCATGCCTGGCCGCACTCGATCGTGCGACCGCGCCGGGCACGCCCGTGTGGCTGGCCGACGATGCGCAGGCGGGACCGCGCGGCTACGCCATCATCGAGCGTTGGGTGGCGCGCACCGCGTTGCGTGCCGACTACACGCGCCGCCAGCGCAGCGTGGGCGAAGTCGCGCACCTGGATGAAGTGCTCGGTGCCTGCGGCGACGCCAATGTCGCCGTTCTCGCGCCCGATGCGGTGCCCGCGCCGGGGTGGTTGACGCGCCTGGCCGCCGGATTGTCCAGCGACGGCTCGATCGGCACCGCCACGCCGTGGAGCAACGCCGGCGAGGCTGCGTCGTGGCCGCGCATCGGCGAGATCGATCCCTTGCCCGCCGACATCGACCGCCTCGCGCGCGCGGCGGCCGCGATGCCCGCGCTGCATCCGGAACTGCCCGCCGCCGTGAGCCATGCCGTGCTGCTGCGCGGCACCGCGCGACGACGCGCGGGTGGACTGGACGCCAGCAGCTACGGTTCGTGGTATGCCGCGCTGATCGACCTCTCGTTGCGGCTGGCGGGATTGGGCTGGCGCAACGTCCTGTGCGATACCGCGTTCGTCGGCCGTCGCGAGGAGGGCATGCCGTACGACGGCGACATGGACGCACTGGCCGCGCGCTGGCCCGACTGGCACGCACGCCTGGCCCACTACCTCATGCAGGACCCGCTGCGCGGCTCGCGCGCGCAGCTGGCGAACCTGCTCGACAACATCGGACCTCCGGAACCGCAACGTGACCTTTTCGTCTGACAGCGCCGGCATCGCCGCAGTGGTGGTGACTTATCGCAGCGCCGAAACCATCGACGAATGCCTGCGCCGCCTGCGCGCGACCGAGGGCGTCGCGGCGATACGCGTGGTCGACAACGCTTCCGACGACGGCACGCTGGAGATCGTGCAGCGCCACGCCGCCGCCGACGCGCGCGTGCGCTTCATCGCCAATCCCGACAATCCCGGTTTCGGGGTGGCCTGCAACCAGGGCGCGCGCGACGTCGAATCCGGCGTGCCGTGGCTGGCGTTCGTCAATCCCGATTGCCTGGTCGAACGCGACACGCTTGCGCGCCTTCGCGCATTGGCCGCACCGCAGGGCGAAGCGTTGCTGGGCGCGGACCTGGTCGACGAGAGCGGCGTGCGCGACGGCGCGGCGCGTCGGCGCGATCCGGATTTCGCTGCGATGCTGTCCGCGGTGCTGGGCACCCGGCCCGCGCCGAAACTCGAACTGCCCGCCGACGACTCGCGGGCGCTGCAACGCGTGGACGCGGTGTCCGGCGCGCTGATGCTGATGCCGCGCGCGCTGTTCGACCGTCTGCGCGGATTCGACGAAGGCTACCGCCTGCATGCGGAAGACCTGGACCTGTGCCGCCGCGCGCGCGAATCGGGTGCACTGGTCGCCGTCGCCAACCACGTGCGCGTGGTGCACGTGCGTGGCGTCTCCAGCCGCTCCCGCCCGATGTTCGTGGAATGGCACAAGCACCGCGGCCTGTGGCGCTATTACCGAACGTTCGAAGCCCCGCGACGCAGCGCGACGACCACGGCAGCGGTGTTCACCGCGATCTGGCTGCGGTTTCCGCTGGCCTATCTGCGCGCTCGCCTGAAGTCCTGACTCACGCCAGCGCGAAGCGCAGCACGAACAACCCCGCGACCACCCACACCGCCGCATGCGCCTCGCGCGCGCGGCCGGTGAACAGCTTGAGCACGGCGTAGGCGATGAAGCCGAATGCCAGTCCGTTGGCGATGGAATAGGTGAAGGGCATCGCCAGCGTGCACAACGCGGCGGGGATCGCTTCGGTGAGGTCGTCCCAGTGCACGTCGCCCAGCTCGCGCAGCATCAGGCCGGCGACGAACAGCAGCGCCGGTGCGGTGGCGTAGGGCGGCACCATCGCCGCCAGAGGCGAGAACAACAACGCCAGCAGGAACAGCGCGGCGATCACCAGCGCGGTCAGACCGGTGCGCCCGCCGGCCTGCACGCCCGATGCGCTCTCGATGTAGGCCGTGGTGCTGCTGGTGCCCAGCACGGAACCGGCGAGGATCGCGGTGCTGTCGGCGAACAGTGCGCGCCCGAAGCGCTTCTGTTGCGCGGCGGAGGCATCGTCCAGCGGCAGCAGGCCTGCGCGACGCGCCACGCCCATCAGCGTGCCGGTGGCATCGAACACTTCCACCAGCACGAACACGATCACCACGTGCAGCATCGCCGTGATCGAGAAGGCTGCGCCGCCGCCCAGCGCGCCGGCGATGTCCAGTTGCAGGAACGTCGGCGCCAGACTGGGCGGCAGGCTGACGATGCCGCGGTAGTCGACCAGGCCCAACAGCAACGACATCGCCGTGACCGCGAGGATGCCGATGAGGATCGCGCCGCGCACGCGCCAGGCTTCCAGCACGGCGATCAGAAGGAAGCCGGCGACGGCCAGCAGCGGCTGGGGTTCGCGCAGGTTGCCCAATGCGACCATCGTGTCCGGGTTGCCGACGATCACGCCCGATTTCTGCAGTGCGATGATCGCCAGGAACAGGCCGATGCCGGCGGTGATCGCACTGCGCAGCGAATGCGGAATGCCCGCGATCAGCCATCCGCGCGCACCGGTGATGGTGAGCAGCAGGAACACCACACCCGACACGAACACCGCACCCAGCGCCTGCTGCCACGTGTAGCCCATCGCGCCGACCACGGTGAAGGCGAAGAACGCATTCAGGCCCATGCCCGGCGCCATGCCGACCGGGTAGTTGGCGGCGAAGGCCATTACCAACGTGCCGATCGCCGCGGCTAGGCACGTCGCCACGAACACCGCGCCGGTGTCCATGCCGGTGTTGCCCAGCACACTGGGATTGACGAAGACGATGTAGGACATCGTCAGGAAGGTGGTGATGCCCGCGACGACCTCGGTACGCACGTCCGTGCCGTGTTCGCGCAGGCGGAAGAGGGGCTGGAACAGGCGCTGTGGCATGTGGGGGAACTCCTGGACGCGGGCGGCGCGAGAGTCTCCCACCGGCCGCCGCGAAGGGTACCGCGGGACCATGAGAACGCGAGGCGAAAGGGTCTCGGCCCACGTGCCGACCGATGCGGCAAAGCCGGCCTTCGCAAGCTGTAACGGTCGTCACGTTCGGCGTCCCGAATCCGAGACGTGGCTCCGGTTGTGCGGAAAGCCGCCTGATAACGTGCGCGCCGCTCGCCGCGAGGAACGCGGCATGGGGGACGACTCATGGACTTCAGGCAGGCGTTGCGGGCCGGTGGGCTCGCGCTCGGGCTGTGCATGCTCGCCGCGTGCGGTGGTGGAGGCGGCGGCGACGATGACGGTCCATCGCTCACGCCCGGCAACCCTTCATCGCCCGGTACGCCGTCGCCGTATCCGGACATCCCGGCCACCGACGCCGATGCGGCCCGCTTCCTGACCCAGGCGACGTTCGGCCCCACCAACGCGGAGATCGCGCGCCTGCGCCAGATCGGTTACCGCCGCTGGCTCGACGAGCAGATGGATCCCTCGCGCACGCCGACCACGCTGGTGCTTCCGCACCTGCAGCAGCTGGTGGCCAACGGCATGCTGGCGACGGACCTGCGACCGCAGCATCGCCGCAACTACTGGCTGTGGCAGGCGGCGAACGGCAACGACCAGCTGCGCATGCGCATGGCGTTCGCGCTGAGCGAGATCTTCGTGATGTCCGATCGCGAAGTCGCCGATTCCACCGCCACGGTCAACCGCATCGCCGACTACCAGGACACGCTGGCGCGTGGCGCGTTCGGCAGCTATCGCACGCTGCTCGAACAGGTGGCCCTGCATCCGGCGATGGGCTACTTCCTCAGCCACGTCGGCAACCGCAAGGCCGACCCACGCCGCAACATCACGCCCGACGAGAACTTCGGCCGCGAGGTGATGCAGCTGTTCTCCATCGGCCTGTATGAGCGAAACAAGGACTTCAGCCCGGTGCTGGACTCCAGCGGGCAGACCGTGCCGACATACGACGAGCAGGTCGTCAGCGCGATGGCGCGCGTGTTCACCGGCTGGACCTATGCCGGCCAGACCGACGCGCAGTTCGGTCGCGGCGACAACACCAGCTTTGCGCCGATGGAATGCCACCCGGCCTTCCACGACGACCAGCCCAAGCAGATCTTCCGCGGCGTCGTCGTCAACGAAGGCAACAACTGCACGGCCAGTCTGAAGCGCACGCTCGATGCGCTGGCCGATCACCCCAACGTCGCACCGTTCATCAGCCGGCAGCTGATCCAGCGCTTCGTCACCTCCAATCCCAGTCCTGCCTACGTCGAGCGCGTCGCCACCACGTGGCAGACCTCGGGTGGCAACCTGGGGCAGGTGATCCGCGCGGTGCTGCTGGATACCGAAGCACGCATGGCCCCGCCCGATGTGGGTTTCGGCAAGGCACGCGAGCCGTTGGTGAAGGTGGCCACCTTGTGGCGTGCCTTCGGCGCACGCTACGTACCGGCCGCGAACGGCGAAGTGCGCTTCACGTTCTCCAACGCGGGCGACCTCACCGCATCGCTGATGCAGGACTCGCAGCGCGCACCGTCGGTGTTCAACTTCTTCGAGCCCGACTACCGCCTGCCGGCGGCGAACGGCGTGCAGGGCATCTTCGGGCCGGAGTTCCAGATCCTCACCGAAGCCACCTACCTGTCGATGCTCAACCAGAACGACGCGCTGGTGTGGAACTTCACCGGTGCCGCGCCGACGGCAACGACCGCAGCGCCGGTACTGGACATGAGCCGCCTGACGACGCTGGCCGAAGCGCGCGATCACGCCGGCATGGTGGCGCAGGTCAACCTGCTGCTTTTCCACGGCACGCTGGGCAGCGCGCCCTCGCAGACGATGGTGACGATGCTCGATCGCCTCGCCGCGTCCAACGAGACTGCGGCGAACCGTGCCAAGTCGCTGGTGCTCATCGCGCTGGCCTCACCCGAATTCGCGATCCAGCGCTAGGAGGCCACCATGTCCCGATCCATTCGCGAAGACCGCCGCAACTTCCTGCGCCGCGTGCAGGCCGTCGTGGCCGGCGGAGCCGCTTATGCGCTGCTGCCGCAGCTGGAACTGGTCGGCCGCGCGTACGCGGCCGAGCCGCTGCCCGGCAACGACTACCGCGCGCTGGTGTGCATCTTCCTGTTCGGCGGCAGCGATTCGTTCAACATGCTCATCCCGCATGAGGCGAACGAGCACGCGGCCTACCTCACCAGTCGCGGCGGTGTGTACGAAGCCACGACAAATCCCTTCGGTCTGGGCATCGCACGCGACAGCCTGGTGACCGTCAACGACAGCGCCGGCAAGACATGGGGTTTGCATCCGGAATGCGCCTCCATGAAGCCGCTGTTCGACGCGGGTGAACTGGCGTTCCTGGCCAACATCGGTCCACTGGTGGAACCGCTGACCAAGGACGACGTCACGCGCCGCCTCAAGCGCCTGCCGCCCTACCTGTATTCGCACAACGACCAGCAGAAGCTGTGGATGCGCGGCCACACCAATCGCGCCGGCACCACCGGCTGGGGCGGCCTGCTGGCCGACCGTGCGGAAGCGTCCAACCTGGGGCTGCAATCGCTGCCGCCGTCCATTTCCATCTCCGGCAGCAACCTGTTCCAGTTCGGGGCAACGACGCTGCCATTCGCGATGTCCTCCGGTGGGCCGGCTACTGTCAATCGCTTCCGCAACGATGGCAGCGCAACCGACAGGATCCGCTCCGAATCGCTGCGCGCGCTGGTGGAGTCGGCCTATCAGCCGATCATGCAGGACCAGTATGCGGTGATCGGCGACAGCGCGATCAATCTCAACGACACGCTGCGCGTGGCCTTGAACCCCACCAACGGCGGCGACATCACGACGGTGTTTCCGGCCGGCGGACTGGCATCACAGCTGCGCATGGTCGCGCGCATGATCAAGGCCAGCCGCACCTCGGCCATCAACCATCGTCGCCAGATCTACTACGTCAGCATGGGTGGCTTCGACACGCATCAGAACCAGATGGCCGCCAACGGCCACGGTGCGTTGCTGCGTCAGCTGGGCGATTCGCTGGCGGCGTTCCGTGCGGCGCTGGCCGAGATCGGCGCGCTCAACGACACCACCACGTTCACGATGAGCGACTTCGGCCGCACCTTGAACAGCAACGGCAACGGCACCGACCACGGCTGGGGCGGCGTGCAGCTGGTGATGGGCGGGGCGGCTGCGAACGGCGGCGCGCTGCGGGGCGGCCAGGTGTGGGGCAGCTATCCGCTGCTGGAACTCGACGGCACGCAGGCGGTGGGTCGCGGCCGCATGGTGCCGACGATATCGGTCAACCAGATGGGCGCCACGCTGGCGCAATGGTTCGGCCTGCCGGCGGGCGAGGTGGGCGCGATCTTCCCCGGCATCGAGAACTTCGCCCAGCCGAGACTGGGGTTTCTGACCTGATCGATCCGTCGCGCGCCTGCGCGACGGAGCTCAGCGATACCGGTTGATCTGGTCGCGCAGTTCGCGCGCCGCGTTCGCGGCGGCTTCGGCGTAGTCGTCGCCGCCGGAGGCATAGAGGATGGCGCGCGAGCTGCTCACCATCAGGCCGGTGCCATCGGCGGTCTTCGCGTTCGTCACGACCGCTTCCACGTCGCCACCCTGCGCGCCCACGCCGGGCACCAGGAACGGTACCTCGCCAACGATCGCGCGCACTTCCTTCAGCTGGGCCGGCCACGTAGCACCCACCACGAGCGAGCAGTTGCCGTTCGTGTTCCATTCCTGCGCCACCTTGGCGGCGACATGCTGGTACAGCGGACGCCCATCGATCGAAAGATCCTGCAGATCGCCTGCGCCCGGGTTGGACGTGCGGCACAGGATCACCACGCCGCGGTCGGCACGGTCCAGGAACGGTTGCGCCGAATCGCGGCCGAGGTACGGATTCACCGTGACCGCATCGGCGGCGTAACGGTCGAAGGCTTCGCTGGCGTAGTGCTGCGCCGTGCTGCCGATGTCGCCGCGCTTGCTGTCCAGGATGACGGGAACGCCCGGATGCGCGTCATGCAGATGCGCGATCAGGCGCTGCAATGCACCTTCCGCACCCAGCGCCGCGAAATGCGCGATCTGCGGCTTGAACGCACACGCGTACTGCGCGGTGGCATCGGCGATATCGCGGCAGAACGCGAACACCGCGTCCGCATCGTTGGCGAACTTCGCGGGAAACTTCGCCGGTTCCGGGTCCAGGCCGACGCAGACGAGGGAGTCGGCGTGTGACCAGCGCGCGCGCAGCGCCTGCATGAAGCTCATCGTGGCGTTCCTTGTTCCGTTGCGAAGACGCCCGCCCTTTTGGGGGCGGGCGTCTGTCGTGTCTTACTTCAGCGCCTTGAAGCGCAGGCGGTGCGGCTGGGCACCTTCCGCGCCGAGGCGGCGCTTCTTGTCTTCCTCGTACTCGCGGTAGTTGCCCTGGAAGAACTCCACGTGCGAGTCGCCCTCGAAGGCGAGGATGTGCGTGGCGATGCGGTCCAGGAACCAGCGGTCGTGCGAGATCACGAACGCGTTGCCCGGGAACTCGAGCAGCGCATCTTCCAGCGCACGCAGCGTTTCGATGTCCAGGTCGTTCGACGGTTCGTCGAGCAGCAGCACGTTGCCGCCCTGCAGCAGCGTCTTGGCCATGTGCAGGCGGCCGCGTTCACCGCCCGACAGCGAGCCGACCATCTTCTGCTGGTCCTGGCCCTTGAAGTTGAAGCGGCCGATGTAGGCGCGCGACTGGATCTCGATGCCGTTGATGTTGAGGATGTCCAGGCCGCCGGAGACTTCCTGGAACACGTTGTGGTTGCCGGTCAGTGCATCGCGGCTCTGGTCCACGTAGGCCAGCTTGACGGTCGAGCCCATGTCGATCTCGCCCGAATCCGGCTTCTCCTGGCCCGTGATCATCTTGAACAGAGTCGACTTGCCGGCGCCGTTGGGGCCGATGATGCCGACGATCGCGCCCGGCGGAACCGAGAACGACAGGTTGTCGATGAGCAGGCGGTCGCCGAACTTCTTGGAGACGTTCTTGAACTCGACGACCTTGTTGCCCAGGCGCTCGCCCGGCGGGATGAAGATCTCGTTGGTTTCCTGGCGCCGCTGGTAGTCGACCGACTGCAGTTCTTCCATGCGTGCCAGACGCGCCTTGCCCTTGGAACGGCCGCCCTTCGCGTTCTGGCGCGACCACTCCAGTTCCTTCTGGATCGCCTTCTGGCGCGACTTCTCCTGGTTTTCTTCCTGCTTCAGGCGCTCGTCCTTCTGGACCAGCCAGTCGGTGTAGTTGCCCTTCCACGGAATGCCGCGACCACGGTCGAGCTCGAGGATCCACTCGGCGGCGTTGTCGAGGAAGTAGCGATCGTGGGTGACGGCCACGACGGTGCCGGTGTAGCGCGCGAGGAACTGCTCCAGCCATTCGACCGATTCGGCGTCGAGGTGGTTGGTCGGTTCGTCGAGCAGCAGCATGTCCGGCTTCTGCAGCAGCAGGCGGCACAGCGCGACGCGGCGCTTCTCGCCACCGGAGAGCTTGCCGACGACGGCGTCCCACGGCGGCAGGCGCAGCGCGTCGGCGGCGACTTCCAGCTGGTTTTCCAGCGTGTGCGCATCTCCGGCGGCGAGGACCGCCTCCAGGCGTTCCTGTTCCTTGGCCAGCGCATCGAAGTCCGCGCCTTCCTCGGCGTAGGCGGCATAGACGGCTTCCAGCGCGGCCTGCGCGTTGAGCACCTCGCCCACGCCTTCCTCGACGGCCTGGCGGACGGTCATCGTCGGATCCAGCTGCGGTTCCTGCGGCAGGTAGCCGACCTTGATGCCCGGTTGCGGACGCGCTTCACCGACGAAATCCGTGTCCACGCCGGCCATGATCTTCAGCACGGTCGACTTGCCCGCGCCGTTGAGGCCCAGCAGGCCGATCTTCGCGCCCGGGAAGAAGGACAGCGAGATGTCCTTGATGATCTGACGCTTCGGCGGCACGACCTTGCTGACGCCGTTCATGGTGTAGATGTATTGCATGCGCTCTCCGGAACCGGGACGCGCCCGTGCCGGCCGGGAATGGCCTGGACGGGGCGACGGAAGCCGCGATTATCCCGCAGTAAGGGCGGGTTTCCCAGCCTGAGGGCGGGGAGGCTTCAGGTTGCCGGAATCCCTCCGCGCGCAGGGGTGAGGAGGGGCAGCTTGCGCGCCAATGGCGCGCGTCCCGACGAACGCCATCGGGCTGCGCCCGATGGCCGCGGGGTTGGGGAGAGGTTGCGAAGCCGCATCGTGGTGAGCTCGGCGCTGGCGCGCCTCAGACCCCCTCCCAGCCCTCCCCCTGCGAGCAGGGGGAGGGGCAAAGCCGTGCGACGCCTCAGATCCAGACGATGAACGCGGCCACCAGCGCCACCGCGGTGTACTTGAGCCCGTAATACAGCGACTGGTTGCGCTCGCGCAGGCCCTTGGCCTTCAGTCGCAGGGCGTAGAAGTGCTTGAACAGGCGGTTGAAGCCACCCGTCCGGTCGCCCTCCACGTTGGGCGAGGCGCCGGCGGCGATCAGGTGGCGGGCCACGAAACGGTTGATCGCGCGGACCGGAGCCAAGCGCAGGGGGCGTTCCACATCGCAGAACAGGATGATGCGGTTGGACTGGGTGTCGTTGCGCGCGCGGTGGATGAAGGTCTCGTCGAACATCGTCCACTGGCCGTCGCGCCAGCTGTAGCGCTGGCCGTCGACCTCGATGAAGCAGCCCTCGTCGTTGGGCGTCTCCAGCCCCAGGTGCAGGCGCAGCGAGCCGGCGTACGGGTCCCGGTGCGGGCGCAGCTCGCTGCCCGGCGGCAGCTCCGTGAACATGGCCGCCTTCACGCTGGGGATGTCGCGCAGCAGCCCGGTGGTCACCGGGCACAGCTGGGCCGCGGACGGGTGGGCGTCGTCGTACCACTTCAGGTAGAAGCGCTTCCAGCCGCGCCGGAAGAACGAGTTGAACCCCACGTCGGTGTAACCGTCGGCGGCCTTGATGTGCTGCAGCTCGCGCAGGCGCCGGGCCTCGTCGCGGATGGCGGGCCAGTTCGCGCGCAGCGGCTCCAGCTCGGGGAAATGGCGGCCCGGATCGTCGAGGAAGGGCGTGGTGGGCACGCGCGAGAACGCGTACATCAGCACGTTGATCGGGGCCATGAAGGTGGAATGGTCCAGCAACTGCCGACCCAGGCGGTGCCGGACCCGCCCGCGCAGGTGCACATGCACCGCGCAGGCGACGAACAACAGGACGAAGACCCATTTCATGGTCGTGGGGTTCCCAGTGGGGGTGGGGAGGGCGCGCCCGCAGCTCCAGGGCGCGCTTGGTGGCCGCATTTTAAGGCCTGGGCTAACATCTTTCGGCCTGGCCGCACCAGCCCTTCAGGCGCCATCACCCCACGTCCGAGGTTCGCGAATGTTCCCCAGCTCCGCCCGCATCGCCGGTTACGACGATGAACTCGCCCAGGCCATCGCCAACGAGGCCCGTCGCCAGGAGGATCACGTCGAGCTGATCGCCTCGGAGAACTACGCCAGCCCGCGCGTGATGGAAGCCCAGGGCAGCGTGCTGACCAACAAGTACGCCGAGGGTTATCCCGGCAAGCGCTATTACGGCGGTTGCGAGTACGTGGACATCGCCGAGCAGCTGGCCATCGAGCGCCTGAAGCAGCTCTTCGGCGCCGACTACGCGAACGTCCAGCCGCATTCGGGTTCGCAGGCCAACCAGGCCGTGTACCTGGCCCTGCTCAATCCGGGCGACACCATCCTGGGCATGTCGCTGGCGCATGGCGGCCACCTCACCCACGGTGCCAAGGTCAACGTCAGCGGCAAGCTGTTCAACGCCATCCAGTACGGCGTGAACGACCAGGGCCTCATCGATTACGACGAGGTCGAGAAGCTCGCGCTGGAGCACAAGCCGAAGATGGTCGTGGCCGGTTTCTCGGCCTACTCGCAGCACATCGACTGGGCGCGCTTCCGCGCCATCGCCGACAAGGTCGGCGCGTACCTGTTCGTCGACATGGCGCACGTCGCCGGCCTGGTCGCCGCCGGCGTGTACCCGAACCCGCTGCCGCACGCGCACGTGGTCACCTCGACCACGCACAAGACCCTGCGCGGCCCGCGCGGCGGCATCATCGTGTCGCTCAAGGCGGGCGAGGAGATCGAGAAGAAGCTGCAGAGCATCGTCTTCCCCGGCATCCAGGGCGGGCCGCTGATGCACGTCATCGCCGCCAAGGCGGTGGCCTTCAAGGAAGCGCTGGAGCCGGAATTCACCACCTACCAGCAGCAGGTCGTGAAGAATGCGCAGGCTATGGCGAAGACCATCATCGCGCGCGGCTACAAGATCGTTTCCGGCGGCACGCAGAACCACCTCATGCTGATCGACATGATCGGCAAGGGCGTCACCGGCAAGGATGCGGAAGCCGCACTGGGCAAGGCGCATATCACGGTCAACAAGAATGCCGTGCCGAACGATCCGCAGAAGCCGTTCGTCACGTCCGGCCTTCGCATCGGTACTCCCGCGGTGACCACGCGCGGCTATCAGGAAGCCGACTGCATCGAGCTGGCCGGATGGATCTGCGACGTGCTGGACGCACCGAAGGACGAGGCCGTCATCGCCGCCGTGCGCGAGAAGGTGACGGCGCAGTGCAAGAAGTTCCCGGTTTACGGCTGAGGACTGCCCAATGGCGCGGCTGACCGTGGTGGCACTGGCCTGCGCCGGTGCGATGTTCCTGGCCGGCTGCGCCAGTACGCCTTCCATGCCGGTAGCGGAAAAGGCGGGGGCGGGTTCGCGCGTGCTCGTCAGGAACGGTTCGACCTCATCGGCGAGCCACGGCGCCGCGCGCTACAGCCTGACCGACCGCGCCTGCAGCGTGGAATCGCTGCAGCTGCTTTCCGCCGATGAAGTGGACGCGCTGACCGAAGGCTGGCGCGAACCCGACGACTGCGAGGGCCCGGAGAAGCTCAGCCTTCCCGCCTATGGCGCCTCGCCGGGCCGGAAGGGCTCCGCGCACGTGCTGGTGCGGCTGACGGCCGAGGGCGCGGTCGAATCCGTGCAGGCCGTCTGCGCCACCGATCGCCGCTTTGGCGAGACCGCCGTCGAGACGGTCAAGCGCATCCGCTTCTCGCACATGACCTGCAAGGGTGTGCCGACCCGCGTGGCGTTCTTCCTGCCGCTCGATTACAAGTACGACTGACCGCGACTTCGCCCCACCGGCTGCCGACGCATGCACTGTCCTTTCTGCCAGCACAACGACACCCGCGTGATCGACTCGCGCGTGTCCGACGACGGCGCCACCATCCGTCGTCGCCGCGTGTGCGAAGCCTGCGGCGAACGTTTCTCCACGCTCGAGACCATCGAGCTCAAACTGCCGCTGATCATCAAGAGCGATGGCCGACGCGAGGCGTTCGACGCGCGCAAGCTGCGCGCCAGCTTCGACCGCGCACTGCAGAAGCGGCCGGTGTCGGAAGAACACATCGAGGCCTCCGTGCGCGCGGTGGTGCACCAGCTGCGCATGACCGCCGAACGTGAGCTGCCTTCGCGCCGCGTCGGCGAGTTCGTCATGGCCGAACTGCGCAAGCTCGACCACGTCGCCTACGTGCGCTTTGCTTCGGTCTACCGTGCGTTCCAGGACGTGGCCGACTTCCGCGAGGAGCTGGACCGGCTGGAAAGCGACAATTCCGTTGAAGGCCAGCTACCGCTGCTCGACGAGGAAGCCGAGCCCACGTCGCGGCAGCGAAAACGCTGAACCGCGATGACCGCCTTCACCGCCAACGACCACGCCATGATGGCCCGCGCGCTGCGGCTGGCCGAGCGCGGCGCGTACACCACCAAACCCAATCCGATGGTCGGCTGCGTGATCGCGCAGGGCGAGGAGGTCGTCGGGGAAGGATGGCACGAGCGCGCCGGCGAGCCGCACGCCGAGGTCTTCGCGCTGCGCGCAGCCGGTGAGCGTGCGAAGGGGGCGACCGCCTACGTGACGCTGGAGCCGTGCGCGCACACCGGACGCACCGGCCCGTGCGCGGATGCGCTGATCGGCGCGGGTATCGCGCGCGTCGTCGCGGCGATGCGCGACCCGTTCCCGCAGGTCGACGGCGCCGGCTTCGAAAAGCTGCGCGCGGCCGGCATCACGGTCGAATCGGGCCTGATGGAAGCGCAGGCGCGCGCGCTCAATCGCGGCTTCCTGTCGCGCGTGCAGCGGGGCCGGCCGTGGTTCCGCGTGAAGCTGGCGACCAGCCTGGACGGACGCAGCGCGCTGGCCAGCGGTGAATCGAAATGGATCAGCGGTGAAGCCTCGCGCATGGACGTGCAGCGCTGGCGCGCGCGTTCCGGTGCGATCGTCACCGGCGCGGGCACCGTGCTCGCAGACGATCCGCAGCTGACCGTGCGCCTGGGCGACGACACGCCGTTCGTGCCGCCGCTGCGCGTGGTGCTGGACCCGGGCCTGGCCACGGTCGCGCGCGGACGCGTTCGCGAAGGCGACGCGCCAACGCTCTACCTCCACGCGCCCGATGCGAAACCGCCGCGCGGTCTGCAGGCGCAGACGGCCGCGGTGACGGTGCGCGAAGGGCGCTTCGACCTGGATGCGGTGCTGCGCCTGCTGGCCGAGCGCGGCGTCAACGAGGTGCAGCTCGAGGCCGGCGCGACCCTGGCCGGTGCATTCCTCGGCGCGGGCCTCGTGGATGAAGTGCTGCTGTACGTCGCCCCGGTGCTGCTGGGCGAGCGAGCGCGGCCGATGTTCGACGGCCTGGGCATCGATGCGATGACGCAGAAACTGAAGATGAGCATCGTCGAGTCGCGCTACCTGGGCGAGGACGTACGTCTGCTGTTGAGGCCTGGATCCCCCACCTGAGGAAACGCCGATGAGCGGCGCGGACTTCAAGGACCATTTCTCCGGCATCGCCGACGCCTACGCGCAGGCGCGACCGGAATATCCCGACGCCCTGTTCGACGCGATCGCCGCGGTGGTGCCAGCGACGGCGCACGTGTGGGAGCCCGGTTGCGGCAGCGGTCAGGCCACGCGCGGCCTGGCGGCGCGCTTTGCCTACGTCCATGCGACCGAGCCGAGTGCGAAACAACTGGCGCAGCACTGGGCGCAGCCGGGCACGGAACGCGTGACCCTGGCGGTGGAGCCCGGCGAGCGCACGGCCCTGCCGGATGCCAGCGTGCAACTGGTCGCCGTGGCGCAGGCGCTGCACTGGTTCGACCGGGCGCGCTTCTTCGCCGAGTGCACGCGTGTGCTGGTGCCCGGTGGAGTGCTGGCCGCGTGGGGCTATGCCGACTTCGTCGCGCCCGAAGGCATGGTCGAGGCGGTGGAGGCCTTCCGTGCCCGCATCGATCCCTACTGGCCGCCGGAGCGTGCGCAGATCGATGCGCACTACGCCGGCTACGACTGGCCCTTCCCGGCGCTGCCCGCGCCGTCGCTGTGGCTGGAGGCGGAATGGTCGCTGGCGCATTTCCTGCGCTACCTGTCGAGCATGTCGGCGGTGGCCCGGTGCACGGTTGATACCGGCGAGGACCCCGTCGCCCGCTACACCCCGGCCCTGGCCGCGGCCTGGGGCGACCCGGACGAGGTGCGCACGATCCAGTGGCCGCTATTCCTGCACCTGCGCCGGAAGAGCTGAGCGACGCCATCGGCGGAACACTCCATCCGCCGGGCCCGTCCGGGGACGGATGCTAGAATTCCCGCGCCGGTTCGCCGGCACACAACTCGTAACGTCTTCAGGGCGGGGTGCGATTCCCCACCGGCGGTAGGCACGGCTGACCCCAGGGTCGACGTGCGAGTCCGCGAGCGCTTGGCGGCCACGATGGCCGTGAAGGTCAGCAGATCCGGTCCAATGCCGGAGCCGACGGTCGGAGCCTGCGGGAAACCGCGGACCTCCGGAAAGTCCGGATGAAAGAAGACAGCCGCACACGGCCTGGTGCCGTGCGCCTGCCTCATGCCTTGGGGCGTTTTTCGTTCATTCCTTCGAATGCGGGAAACGTTCACATGCAGATCCCTCTGCAAAAGCCCGTGCACCCTTGCACGGGATCCTCAGGAAAGGCCCTCGCGCGTCGCGACTTCCGCCTCCATCCACTGGAGGCGCGCTGATGTTCACCGGAATCATCGAAGGCGTCGGTCGCCTGGCCGCCACCGAGCGCGTCGGCGGTGACGTGCGCCTGACCGTCCAGGTCGGGACGCTGTCGTTCGACGCCGTGCGCATGGGCGAGAGCATCGCCGTCAACGGCGTGTGCCTGACCGTGGTCGCGTTCGACGCGAACAGCTTCGCCGCCGATGCATCGAACGAAACGCTGGCGCTCACCACGCTGGGCGCGCTGGACGTGGGCGATGCGGTCAACCTGGAGCGCGCCATGCGCCCGACCGACCGCCTCGGCGGGCACCTGGTGAGTGGCCACGTCGATGGCCTGGGCCGCGTCGAGCGCATCGCCGACGACGCGCGCGCGCAGCGCTGGCGCTTCACTGCGCCCGCATCGCTGATGCGCTACATCGCGAAGAAGGGCTCCATCTGCGTCGATGGCGTCAGCCTCACCGTCAACGAAGTCGACGATGCCGGGTTCGAGGTCGCGTTGATCCCGCACACGGTCTCGCACACGCGTTTCGCGCAGACGCAGGTGGGCGACGCGGTGAACCTGGAGATCGACCTGGTCGCGCGGTATGTCGAACGGCTGCTTGCCGGTCGCACGGAATAACGGAAGAACCTCATGCCTTTCAGCCCCATCCCCGAACTGCTGGACGAAATCCGCAACGGCCGCATGGTCGTGATCGTGGACGACGAAGACCGCGAGAACGAAGGCGACCTGATCATGGCCGCCGAACTGGTGCGCCCGCAGGACATCAACTTCATGGTCACGCATGCGCGTGGCCTGGTGTGCCTGTCGCTCACGCGCGAACGTTGCCGCCAGCTCGGCCTGCCGCCGATGGTGCGCGACAACACGTCGCCGCATCACACCAACTTCACCGTGAGCATCGAGGCGGCCGAAGGCGTCACCACGGGTATCAGCGCGTACGACCGCGCGCACACCGTGCGCACGGCGGTGCGTCCGGATGCGGCGCCCAGCGATCTGTCGCAGCCCGGCCACATCTTCCCGCTGCAGGCGCAGCCCGGCGGCGTGCTCAATCGCGCCGGTCATACCGAGGCCGCATCCGATCTGGCACTGCTGGCGGGTCTGGAGCCTGCGGGCGTGCTGGTGGAGATCCTCAACCCCGACGGCAGCATGGCGCGTCGTCCCGAACTGGAAGCCTTTGCCGCCGAACACGGCCTGAAGATCGGCTCCATCGAGGAACTGATCCGCTACCGCCTGGCCACCGAACACACGGTGGAACGCGTGGACGAGCGCGAGATCGAGACCGAACACGGCCCGTTCCAGCTCTTCACCTACCGCGACCGCCTGAGCCACGCGCTGCATTTCGCCCTGCGCCGCGGCGAGGCCGACCCTTCCGAGCCGACCCTGGTGCGCGTGCACGTGCAGAACCCGCTGGCCGATGCACTGCACTGGCGGCGAGCGGACTTCGGCCCGGCCGTGGGTGAGGTGCTGAAGATGATCGCCGCCGAAGGCAGCGGCGCCCTGGTGCTGCTGGCTGACCATGCCGACCCCGACGCGCTGCTGGCCCGTATCCGCGCACCGCAGCAGGCCGACGAGACGCCCCGCGCGCGCGCCCACGCCCTGGCCGAGTGGCGACGCAATGGCGCCGGCGGCCAGATCCTGGCCGACCTGGGTCTGGGTCGACTTCGCGTGCTGGGCACGCCCCGCAAGCAGATCGGCCTGGCCGGTTTCGGCCTGGAAGTGGTCGACTACGTCGAACTGCCGCACTGAACGTGTCGGCGACCCCTCCCCAGCAAGCCGGGGAGGGAGTTGAAAGGCCCGGACCCTGCGCGGGTTAGAATTCCCACCCTTCACGAAGAACGCCCCATGACCCACTACGAAGGCGACCTGCGCAGCCCCGACGGCGCGCGGTTCGCGATCATCGCCAGCCGCTGGAACCCGCGCATCACCGATACGCTGGTCGCCGGCGCGCGCAGGACCTTCGCCGAGAACGGCGTGGGCGAGGGCGCGGTCGACGTGATCCGGGTGCCCGGCGCGTGGGAGATCCCCGTGGTCGCGGCGCGCCTGGCCAAGGCCGGCCGGCATGCTGCGGTGGTGGCGCTGGGTTGCGTGGTGCGTGGCGACACGCGTCATTACGAACAGGTCGCCGACGGCTGCTCGGACGGTCTGATGCGCGTGCAACTGGATTACGGCCTGCCCGTCGCCAACGGTGTGCTCGCCGTGGAGCGCCACGAGGACGCCGAAGCGCGCGCCGGTGGCACGCACGGCAACAAGGGCGAGGAAGCGGCTTTGGCCGCGCTGGAAATGAGTCATCTGCTGGGGCAACTGCCATGAACCGTCGTCGTCCGGATGGAATCGACCCCGTTGCCCGCTCGCGTGCGCGTCGTCGCGCGCTGCAGGCCGTCTACGCCTGGCAGATGTCCGGCTCGAGCGCGCGCGACGTGATCGCGCAGTTCGCGCACGAGCAGGCCAAGGAACAGGCGGATCTGGAATATTTCGAAGACCTGGTGCGCGGTGTCGAACAGCATTGCGACGACCTGGACGAGGCGCTCAAGCCCTTCCTCGACCGTGACATCGACCAGGTCGATGCGATCGAGCGCGCCGCGCTGCGCATCGCTGCCTACGAGCTGCGCCACCGTCCTGACGTGCCGTACCGCGTGGTGATCAACGAGGCCATCGAATCGGTGAAGCGCTTCGGCGCCGAACACGGCCACACCTACGTCAACGGTGTGCTCGACCACGCCGCCGCGGCCTGGCGCTCGGTGGAAGTGCAGTCGCGCAAGTGATTCCCGCGCCCGCGCCGCGATGCGGAGTGGGCTCGATTGGAGGCTGGCGGTGCCGGAATTCGATCTGATCGAACGCATCCGCCAGCGTGCCGGCGCGCGCGATGACGTCGTACTGGGCATCGGCGACGACGCCGCGGTGCTGTGCGTGCCGGCCGGTCGCCAGCTGGTGGTCGCCATGGACACCCTCAATGCCGGCGTGCATTTCCCGCACGACACCGCCGCGGCCGACATCGGCTGGAAGGCGCTCGCGGTGAACCTGTCGGACCTGGCTGCGATGGGCGCCGAACCCGCGTGGTGCACGCTGTCGCTGTCGCTTGCCCAGGCCGACGACGCGTGGGTGGACGGCTTCCTCGACGGATTCCTCACGGTCGCGCACGCGCATCGCGTATCGCTCGTCGGCGGCGATACCACGCGCGGTCCGCTCTCGATCAGCGTTACCGTGCACGGCTTCGTCGATCCCGGCCGCGCGTTGCGTCGCGATGCCGCGCTGGCAGGCGACGATGTGTGGGTGAGTGGCACGCTGGGCGATGCGGCGGCGGCCTTGCGGCAATGGCACGGCGGTGGCGTGCGCGACGCGTTCCTGCGCGGTCGCCTGGACCGGCCGACGCCGCGTGTGGCGCTGGGGCAGGCACTGGCGTCGGTCGCACATGCCTGCATCGACATCTCCGACGGATTGCTGGCCGACCTTGCCCATGTGTGTCGCGGCAGTGGCGTCGGGGCGCAGGTGTCGGTCGACGAGCTCCCGCTTGCGCCGGCTTTGCGCGCGGCCTTCGATGGCGATGCACGTCGCACGTTGCAGGCAGCCGGCGGAGACGACTACGAACTGTGCTTCACGGCTGCACCGGACCTGCGTGGTGAAGTCGAACGCGCCGGCCTGGATGCCGCGACGCCCGTCACGCGCATCGGTCGCATCGTCGAAGGCGAGGGCGTCCAGACGGCCACGGCCGATGGGCAGGCCTGGCATGCGGAGCATGCGGGCTATCAGCATTTCGCCTGATCGGCCCTGAGCGGCGTCAGCACGCGGCCACGGCCGCCGGCGTAAGATCGAACGCGGCGACGCCGGGCCGCCTTGTCGCGGGTCGCCCACTTTCCGCTGCCGCAAACAGGAGCATTCGCGTGGACCAAGACACGAGGTTGCTGGTCGGATCGCTGTTCTTCGTCGTGCCGGTCATATTGCTGGTGGTGATGTTCTTCCTCAACCGCAGCCGCGGCGGCATCGGCCGCAACTGGGGCGCGGTGCTGATGGTGATCCTGTGCTGGGTGGTCGGAATGCTGCTGGTGATGAAGAAGCTGGACCAGTTCCTCTGAGCGCGCGCTCAGTCCGGCAGCAGCTTGCCCGGGTTGAGGATGCCGTCGGGATCGAACGCGGCCTTCACCGCGCGCATCATCGATAGAGTGGGTGCGTCGATCGCCTGCGGCATGAACGCACGCTTGGCCAGGCCGATGCCGTGCTCGCCCGACAGCGTGCCGCCCAGCGACAACGCCAGTGCGAACACGCGCCCCATCGCGACCTGCGCGCGTTCGGTTTCGGCGGCATCGTCGGGGTGGTAGAGCAGGTTGACGTGCAGGTTGCCGTTGCCCGCGTGGCCGAAGCACACGATGGGCAGCGCGAACTCGCGTGACAGTGCCTGTACGCCGTCGACCAGCTGCGGGATGCGCGACACCGGCACCACCACGTCTTCGTTGATCTTGCCCGGCGCCAGCGTGCGCAGCGACGGCGACAGTGCCTTGCGCGCGGCCCACAGCCTGTCGCGCGCGGCCTCGTCGGCGGCATCGTCCAGCGACACCAGCCCATCGCCATCGGCCGCACGCATCAGTGCCTCGACATCGTGCGGCAGCGTCTGCGCATCGCCATCGGCCTCGATCATGAGCAGCGCGCCGGCTTCCAGTGGAAGATCCGCGCCGCCGACGTCGCGTGCCAGGCGCACCGCATCGCCGTCCATGAATTCCAGCATCGATGGCGTGACCGGTTGCGCCATCAACCGCGCCACCGCCTGCGCTGCGCTGGAGACGTCGCGGTAGATCGCTCGCACGGCGCGGCGCGAAGCGGGCAGGGGCGTGAGGCGCAGGCTGGCTTCCACGATCAGCGCCAGCGTGCCTTCGCTGCCGACCAGCAGGCGCTGCAGGTCGTAACCGGTCGCGCCCTTGGTGGTGGCGGTGCCGCAGTGGATCAGTTCGCCCGTGCCAGTCACGGCGGTGAGTGCGAGCACGTTGTCGCGGCTGGCGCCGTACTTCACCGCGCGCGGTCCGCCGGCGTTGCAGGCGAGGTTGCCGCCGACGCTGCTGTAACCGGCGCTGGTGGGATCGGGCGGCCAGAACAGGCCGTGGGGTTTCAGTGCGGCCTGCAGTTCGCCGTTGAGCACGCCCGGTTCGACCACCGCGCAACGGTCGCCAGGTCGTATCTCCAGGATGCGGTTCATGCGTTCGAACGACACGACCACGCCACCGGCGACCGGCACCGCCGCGCCCGTGGTGTTGGTGCCGCGCCCGCGCGCGACCACCGGCACGCCCGCGTTGCGGCACGCACGCACGAGCGAAGCGACCTGCTCCCGCGTCGACGGCAGCGCCACGGCGTCGGGCAATGACTGCCGGCGCGAGTTGTCGTACGCGTAGGCCAGGCGCTCGCTGGGATCGGTACGCCAGCCGTCGCCGAGCAGCGAGGCCAGTTCCGAAGCGAGCGCGGGCGGCAACGGATTCATGGGCGGGAGGATACCGCCCGGCGCACGGCGATGGCCGCCATCACGACCAGCGCGCACGGCAACCAGACCCAGAGCATCTCGGAGAGGATCACGTCCATGCCGCGCGCGCTGAAGAAACCAGCGCCGATCGGCGACACCGCAATGGGACGCCACGGCGCGAACAGCCGTTCGTCCGACCACGGCCACCACAGCGCGACCCCCAGGCCGCCGTTGGTCAGCGCATCCAGCAGCGCATGCGAGGCCGCGCATGCGAACAGCCACGCGGCCGCGACCGTGGCTCGCGCGCGCAACGGACGGTGCAGCAATGCGCCCAGCGCAGCGATGCCGAGCGCGAACACGAACGAATGACTGGCACCGCGGTGACCGAACGCATCCGCATAGGCGATGCCCATGCGGAACGCGATCACGTCCGCGTCCGGCAGCATGGCGGCCACCGCGCCCGCGATCCACAACCGGCGGCCCAGGCGGGGAACGCCCATTGCCAATGCCGCGGCGAGCGGCACGACCGAGTGGGTGAAGACGGTTGGCATGTCAGTGGTTGTGACCAATGCTCATGCGTCGTCCGCACGGAATGCATCGCGCAGCCAGTTGAGCCGTGGCGATGCGGGATCACCGTCGGCTTCGATCACATCAAAACGACACGCGGACTGCGCATGTCGGGGGTGACTGGCCAGGAACGCCTGCGCGGCGTGTATCAGCTTGCGGCGCTTGTGCACATCCACCGAAGCCGCGCCGCCGCCGAAACGTACGTTGTTGCGGTAACGCACTTCGACGAACACCAGCATGGCGCCGTCGAGCATGACCAGATCGAGTTCGCCCAGGCGGTAGTTCGCGTTGGCCGCGACTTCGCGCAGCCCCGCACGCAACAGGTGGTCGCGCGCGGCGGCTTCGACCGCCGCACCGCGCGCACGGCGATCAGCGCCGGGTCGCATCCGGCAGCGGCATCGCGACGCCGGCGCTGAAGGTGGACCAGGCCGGCGTGCGCTGCACGTTGCCGAAGCCGTCCAGGCGCAGCTGGCCGGTCGCGCCGTCCACGCGGCCGTCCGCGCCGGTTGCCAGACGCTGCAGGTACGCGGTGATCTGCCACGCATCGAAGCCGAAGGCGAACAGGCGCGCAGCCGGTCCCTTCGCGCTGTTGAGCTGCGTGCCCACGATGCTGGCCGGCGGCAGGCCGGCCACGCCGCGCGCGGTCCACACATCGGTGGGGAAGGCGATGCCGTCGAGCACGCGATCTTCTTCCGGCTTGCCCGTGCCCGACAGCAACTGCGAGGTCGCCACACGAGGTTTGCCGGCCAGGCCCGCGACCGCGAGCTTGGGCATCAGCAATCGCGCGCTGCTGCCCTTGACCGCGAGGAACACCGCGTCCACGCCCTTCTGCGCATAAGGGCCGAAATCGGACACACCCTCGCTGGCCACGTCGGTGACCTGCGCGCCGCGCGCCACCAGGCGCTCGCGCAGGCTGGCGACCGCGCGCTGCTGTGATTCGTCGGTCGCGGCGACCACGAGTACGCGGTGCGCGCCGATGCCGAGCAGGTGTTCCGCCGCGGCGATACCTTCGTCTTCCGGCGACAGCGAGAAGCTGGCGTTGCCATTCGGCGGCGCGCCGTCGCCGCGATTGAGCGCGAGCACCGGCACCGGCAACTGTCCCTTGGCGAACAGTGCGTTCACCTCGTCGCGCCCCAACGGGCCCACCACGAAATCGTTGCCTTCCGTGGCCGCGCGGTCGTACGCCGCGAGCGCACCGCCCGGAGTGCCGGCCGTGTCGTAGAAGCTGACGTCGGGGCGGCGGCGCGTCTCGCCGTAATAGCCGGCGAGGAAACCGTCGCGCACGGGCGTGGCCGCGACGGCCAGCGTGCCCGACATCGGCAACAGCACCGCCAGCTTCACCGGCGGGCGATAGCCGTCGCTGTCGGCGGCGGGACGCCCGGCCGCATCGAAATTCCAGCCGGGACGATCGAACGGGCGCGGCAGAGGAAGGCCGCGGCGGAGCAGCGCCTGGCCCGCGTAGTTGTAGAGCGGATCGCCGGCCTTGAGCAGCGCGGCTTCGCGCGAAAGCGTGGCGTTGTCCAGCGAGGACAGCAGACGTTCGATCTCGCGGTCGTTGTCGCTGCGCGCCGCACCGGTCAGCGCGGCGCTGGCGCGTGCCTTCTCGCCGGCCTGCACGATGACGGGGTTGTGGCTCTCCTGGGATGTGCCCGTGCGCGAGGTTGTCGTCGTCGCGCAGCCTCCCAGCAATGCCGCGCTGATCGCGGCTGCAAACATCCAGTTCAACGCCAGTCGGTTCGGGGCAAGGCTCATCGGCAGGCAGGCGCCGCGACGCGGCGTTGTGAGGGACCGGTTAGGATTCTACCCGCCCCCACCGCAGACGCACGATGCACACGTCCCACACAGGCGCCTCGCCCGCACCCGGCACCCTCCATGTCGTCGCCACGCCTATCGGCAACCTCGGCGACCTGTCGGCGCGCGCGCTGGAGACGCTGAAGACCGTCCATGCGATCTGCGCCGAGGACACCCGCCACACGCGTCAGCTGCTGGCCCATTTCGGGCTTGAGCGTCCACTGCTGGCGCTGCACCAGCACAACGAGGACGCCCAGGCGGCGCAGCTGGTCGAACGCCTGCGCGCGGGCGAGTCGCTCGCGCTGGTGTCGGATGCAGGCACGCCGCTGGTGAGCGATCCCGGATTCCGTCTGGTGCGCGCCGCGCGCGAGGCGGGCATCCGCGTTTCGCCCGTGCCCGGCGCCTGCGCGGCGATCGGTGCGCTGAGCGTGGCCGGTATTCCCAGCGACCGATTCGTGTTCGAAGGCTTCCTTCCGGCCAAGGCGTCGGCCCGTCGCGAGCGCCTGACGCGTCTGGCGGCGGAAACGCGCACGCTCATCTTCTACGAGTCGGCGCATCGCATCGAGGAATCCCTGGCCGACCTGGCCAGCGTCTTCGGCGCATCGCGACGCGCGGTGGTCGCACGCGAACTGACCAAGTTGTTCGAGACGGTTCTCGACGACACCCTCGACGGCCTGCACGCACGCGTCATGGCCGACCCGAACCAGCGCAAGGGCGAATTTGTCCTGATCGTCGAAGGCGCCGGTGAGGACGCCGACGCCGCCGTGGTCGAGGGCAAGCGGCTCTACGCGAAGCTCACCGAGTATCTGAAGCCCTCGCAGGCGGCCAAGCTTGCCGCCGAACTCAGCGGCGCACCGCGCAAGGCGCTGTACAACTCCGAGGAGTAGCGGGAGTCCTGTCCACCATCCTAGTGAAAGCTGGGATCCCCCCTCCCGGTGGGAGAGGGGCCAAAAGGTGTGGCATCGCGTCGATCCGAGGAATCAGCCCCCTTTAGTAAAGGGGGCGCCGCGGCAGCGGCGGGGAATTGGAGGCCGTGAGTCGGGGCCCGAAGTTTTGCTTCAGCAAAACTTTGGGGGCAATTCGCTGCGAAGCAGTAGAATGCCGACGCGGAGTCGGCCAGGCAGTCGCGTCATCCGAAAGGGTGCCGAGGAAAGTCCGGGCTCCACAGGGCACGGTGCCAGGTAACGCCTGGGCGGCGCAAGCCGACGGAAAGTGCAACAGAGAGCAGACCGCCGAACGGCGTCGAAAGACGTGCGTGGTAAGGGTGAAACGGTGCGGTAAGAGCGCACCGCGAGTCCGGCAACGGACCGGCACGGCAAACCCCACCGGGAGCAAGACCAAATAGGGAGGCAATGCCGCGGCCCGCGGTGTCTCCGGGTAGGTTGCTTGAGCGTAGCGGTGACGCTGCGCCTAGAGGAATGACTGTCCACGACAGAACCCGGCTTATCGGCCGGCTCCGCGCTCTTTCCTGCCGCGCAGCGGCGGGAAAGAGCGCCCCAAGGTTTTGCGCACGCAAAACCTTGGGCCCCGGGCTCGCGCCCACCAATTCCCCGCGGCTGCCGCCGCGCCCCCTTTACTAAAGGGGGCTCGCTCCTCTGGATTGCGTGCGAGGGGCTGGGCGGCGTTAGGGCTTGGGAATCGATCGAGGGATTCCGATCACTTCCGCAAATGGAAGGATTGATGCTGCGACGCAGCATCGGTCCTGGGGCGATCTTTTGTCCTGACAGGACATCCGGCGTACCACCGGGCTCGTCTCAAAATTTGAGACGAAACAAGGGGTAGTGGATAAGTCTTGAACAAACCTGTGAAGTTCTTCGCAAGTCATTGACGCGACAGGTGAATTTCGCCCCCAAAACTTGTTGACAACCCTGTGGGGCCTGCCTAAGGTGGGCATCTGAGGGAAAACCGGGTTTTTTGTGGTTTTCCAGGATCAAGCCGCCCGCCTAGAGGCGGCCCCAACAGGTGCGCAATGTTCCAAGGCGAGACCGCCATCACGATCGACGACAAGGGCCGGCTGGCGGTGCCCACCGTCTACCGCGATGTCGTCGCGCGTGAATGCGCCGGTCGCCTGGTCATCACCTACAACCCCTTCGAGTCCGGCTCGCTGTACCTGTACCCGCAGGCGGCGTGGGAGCGGCTGCGCGACCAGGTCAACGCTTTGCCCAAGGCCAAGGCGGTGAACCGCGCCATGCAGCTGAAGCTGGTCGGCGCGGCGGCGTTCGTCGAACTCGACGGCAACGGGCGCATCAGCATTCCGGCCAGCCACCGCTCCGCGGTCGGCATCGAGAAGAAGGCCGTGCTGCTGGGCATGGGCGACAAGTTCGAACTGTGGAGCGAGCAGGCGCACCACGCGCAGATCCGTCAGACGATCTCTGACGAGGATCTGAGCGCGGAGCTGCTCGACCTGCAGCTGTGACGGTGGGTGGCATGGAGCGCGGCGCGCTTTCCGGCCACCTTCCCGTGATGTACGCGCAGGTGCTGGACGGCCTGAGCGTGCGCGGGAACGGAACGTACCTGGACGGCACGTTCGGGCGTGGAGGTCACGCGCGCGGCGTGCTGGAACGACTCGGCCCCGGAGGCCGGCTGCTGCTCATGGACAAGGATCCCGAAGCGATTGCGGTGGCGATGCGCGATTTCGCGCAGGACGCCCGCGTCGCCGTGTTCCGCGGCAGCTTCGCCGAACTGGCGCACTGGGACGAGACCGCACACGGTCTGGACGGCGTGCTGTTCGACCTGGGTGTGTCGTCGCCGCAACTGGACGTCGCCGAGCGCGGTTTCAGCTTCGGCAAGGATGGCCCGCTGGACATGCGCATGGACCCCGACAGCGGCGAGAGCGCCGCGCAGTGGCTCGCGCGTGCCGAAGACCGCGAGATCGCCGATGTCCTGTGGACCTACGGCGAGGAGCGCATGAGCCGGAAGATCGCGCGCGCCATCGTCGCCCGTCGCGATGCGCAGCCGCTGGAGCGCACCGCGCAGCTGGCCGACCTGATCGCTTCGGTGGTGCCGCGCGGCGACCAGAAGATCCATCCGGCCACGCGCAGCTTCCAGGCCATCCGCATCTTCATCAACCGCGAACTGGCCGATCTCGAGACCGGCCTCGACGCCGCGCTGGCGCGCCTGAAGCCCGGCGGCCGTCTGGCGGTGATCAGCTTCCATTCGCTGGAAGACCGCATCGTCAAGCAGTTCATCGCGCGCCACAGCAAGGCGCCGCCGGCCAACCGCCGCATGCCGGTGGAAGTGGCCTTCACGCCCGTCCTTCGCGCCATCGGTTCGGCGCAGAAGGCCGAGGCGGATGAAACCTCGGCCAATCCGCGTGCCCGCAGTGCGGTGTTGCGCGTGGCGGAAAAGCTGGGAATCGGGAACGGGGAAGCGAGGATCGGATCGGACGACGCCCACGAGGCGGCCGTGCAGGCAACGGGCCGCGGAGGCCGACGGGAAGCGAAGGCGTCCAATGAGTCGGTGCTCCATCGATTTTCCCTTCCCCATACCCGATTCCCGGCTTGGGAGGGCGCGCGACCGTGAGCGTCCTGCGTCTGCTGCTGAGCGTGCTGATTGTGGCCAACGTCGTTTCGGCGCTGGCCGTCGTGCAGGCGCGCCATGAGCACCGGCAGCTGTTCGTGCAGCTGAGCCGGCTCGAGCGCTCGCGCGATGAGCTCAACATCGAATTCGGGCGCCTGCAGCTCGAACAGGCCACGTGGGCGGAAAGCAACCGCATCGACCAGGTCGCGCGCGACCGCCTGGGCATGAAGTTCCCCGAAGGCGCGGAAACCGTGGTGATCCGTCCATGAACGGTCCGTCGCGGAACACCTCGTCGAAGAACGCACGCCACGGCGGTCGCAGCGGTCCGCTCGATCTCGTGCTCGCGTTGCGCGAGCGCTTCGGCGGCGGTGATCGCGACCGCGTGGCCGGCAAGGGACGTGGGCGCGCTTCGTTCAATCTGCGCAACCGGCTGATCCTGGTCGGCGGCGCGCTGGGCCTGTGCTCGATCGCGCTGGTCGGCCGCGCGCTGGACCTGCAGGTCATCAGCAACGACTTCTACCGCCAGCAGGGCGATGCGCGTTCGCTGCGCGAGATCCCGATCCCGACCTCGCGCGGCATGATCACCGACCGCAATGGCGAGCCGCTCGCGGTATCCACGCCGGTCGAGTCGATCTGGGCCAACCCGCAGGAACTGTTGAAGAACCCGGGCCGCATTCCGCAGCTGGCCAAGGCGCTGGGCGTGTCGCCCGACGCGCTGACGCGCAAGCTCGGCCAGCGCGCCGACAAGGAATTCGTCTACCTCAAGCGTCGCATCAACCCGGACGAAGCCAAGCGCATCCTGGCCTACAAGGTGCCGGGCGTGTTCTCGCAGCGCGAGTTCCGCCGCTTCTACCCGCAGGGCGAGGCGATGGCGCACATCCTGGGCTTCACCAACATCGACGACCGCGGGCAGGAAGGCCTGGAGCTGGCCTTCGACGACTGGCTGCGCGGCAAGGCCGGCGCCAAGCGCGTGATCCGCGACGGTGCCGGACGCATCGTCGAGAGCGTGGACCTGGTGACGCCGGCCGAGCCCGGCCGCGACCTCACGCTCACCATCGACCGCCGCATCCAGTACCTGGCCTCGCGCGAATTGCGCGCCACGCTGGAGCGCACGGGTGCGAGCAGCGGTTCGGTGGTGGTGCTCGACATCGCCAGTGGCGAAGTGCTGGCGATGGCCAACCTTCCCACCTACAACCCGAATGCGCTGGGCCTGGGCAATCCCGACACGCACCGCAATCGCGCGGTGACCGACGTGATCGAGCCGGGCTCGACGATGAAGCCGCTGACCGTCGCCGCAGCACTGGAAGCTGGCGTCATCACGCCGCATTCCACCTTCGACACCAACCCGGGTTGGATGCCGAATGGTCGTTTCCGCACGACCGACCACCACAACTACGGTGTGCTCGACACCACCGGCGTGATCACCAAGAGCTCCAACGTCGGCGTGTCGAAGATCGTGGCGCGCGTGCCGAGCCAGGAGTACTACGAGTTCCTCAAGCGCTTCGGCTATGGCCACAAGACCGAGAGCGGGTTCCCGGGCGAGTCCTCCGGCGTGCTCGCGCCGCCGGCACGCTGGAGCGGCACGACCAAGCAGACGATGTCCTATGGCTACGGCCTGTCGGCCACGCCGCTGCAGATCGCGCAGGCGTACGCCGCGCTGGGCAACGGCGGCAAGCTCATCGCGCCGACCTTCGTGAAGGGTGAGCGGCACGAACCCTCGCAGGTGCTCGATCCGGCCATCGCCGGCACGATCATGCGCATGATGCAGACGGTGACCGAGCCCGGTGGCACCGCCACGCAGGCCGCGATCCTGGGCTACCACGTCGCCGGCAAGACCGGCACGGCGCGCAAGTTCAACGAGACCGGCGGCTACTCGCGCCGTTACGTGTCGTTCTTCGCCGGCGTGGTGCCCGTACACAACCCGCGCTTCTCGATGGTCGTGGTCGTCAACGATCCGGATCCGGCCAAGGGCTACTACGGCGGCTTCGTGTCGGGGCCGGTGTTCAAGAACGTCATGGAAGGCGCGCTGCGCCTGATGGACGTGGCGCCCGACGACATCGATACGTGGCTGGCCGCGCAGGCCGAGGCCGAAGCCAAGCGCGTCAAGGCCAACGGCGGCAAGCCGACGGGTGCCGTGTTGCCGGCGGCCACGCAGGCGTCGCTGCCGGTGTCGACCGGCGTGGTCGCAAGCCCGGGAGGTGCGCGATGAGCCGCCTCATGCCGCTGGCGCAGCTGCTGCCCGACGTCGCCGGCATTCCGCCGGAACTGGTCATCACCGGACTCGTCCTCGACAGTCGCGCGGTGCGGCCGGGCAATGCCTTCGTGGCGATCGCCGGCTTCGGCGCGCACGGCCTGAAGTTCGTCGACCAGGCGCGCGCTGCCGGCGCGGCGGCGATCCTGTTCGAGCCGCCCGCGCCCGACGACCTGCCGGCGCCGACCGATGCGATCGCCGTGCCGGGCCTGCGCTCGCGCCTGGGCGAAATGGGCGATCAGTTCCATGGCCACGCGACGGAATCGATGACCGTCGTCGGCGTCACCGGCACCAACGGCAAGACCTCGACGGTCCAGTTGCTGACGCAGGCCTGGCATGCACGCGGCATCACCAGCGGCAGCGTGGGCACGCTCGGCGCGGGCCTGTTCGGCCACGTCGTGCCCACCGGCTTCACCACGCCGCTGGTGCTGCAGACGCATGAACTGCTGGCGCAGATGCACGACGAGGGCGCACAGGCCATCGCGATGGAAGCCAGTTCGCACGCGCTCGACCAGGGCCGCGTGGACGGCGTGCATTTCGACGTGGCCGTGTTCACCAACCTCACGCGCGACCATCTGGACTATCACGGCGACATGGCGACCTACGGCGCAGCCAAGGCGCGCCTGTTCGCATGGCCCGGCCTGAAGGCCGCCGTCATCAATCTCGACGACGCGTTCGGCCGTGAACTCATCGCCTCGCTACCCGCAGGCGTGCGCGCCGTCGGCGTGAGCTCGCGCGATGCATCCGACGCGACGTTGCGCGCGACGCACCTGCGCTTCGACAACGCCGGCATCGGCTTCGACCTGGTCGTGAACGGCGAAACACACGCCGTGCAATCGCCGCTGCTGGGCCGCTTCAACGTCGACAACCTGCTGGCCGTCGCCGGCGTGCTGTTCGCGCTGGGCGATGCGCCGTCCGTGGTGGCGAACACGCTGTCGCAGCTGCAGCCCATCCACGGGCGCATGAACCGCCTGGGCGGCGACGGCAAGGCGCCGCTGGTGGTGATCGATTATGCGCACACGCCCGACGCACTGGAGCAGGCGCTGGCCTCGCTGCGCGCGCACGTGCAGGCGCGCCTGATCTGCGTGTTCGGCTGTGGCGGCGATCGCGACCGCGGCAAGCGCCCGCAGATGGCCGCGATCGCGGAGCGCCACGCCGATGTGGTCATCGTCACCGACGACAACCCGCGCTTCGAGGACGGCGACGCCATCGTCGCCGACATCATGACCGGCTTCGAGCACCCCGCCCGTGTGACGGTGGAGCGCGACCGCGCGGCCGCGATCGCGCGCGCCGTCGGCATCGCCGGGCCCGACGACATCGTGCTGGTGGCCGGCAAGGGCCACGAGCCTTACCAGGACATCCAGGGCGTGCAGCACCCCTTCGACGATACCCTCATCGCCCGCGCGGCGCTGGAGGGCAAGCAGCGATGAAGGCGCGCCTGCTCTCCGACATCGCACGCATGGCCGGCGGCCGCCTGCAGGGGCAGGACCGCACGGTCGATGCCATCGCCACCGATACGCGCGCGCTGCCACAGGGCGGCGCCGCGCTGTTCGTCGCCCTGAAGGGCGAGCGCTTCGATGGGCACGATCACGTGGCGCGCGCCGCGCAGGCCGGCGTTGCCGCGGCGCTGGTGTCGCGCGAGGTGGTCGATGCGGACATCCCGCAGATCGTCGTGGCCGACACCGAACGCGCGCTGGCCGATTTCGCCGCCGCGGTGCATCGCGAGCGTGCGCAGACCGTCGTCGCCATCACCGGCAGCAACGGCAAGACCAGCGTGAAGTCGCTGACGCAGTCGATCCTTCAGCAGGTCGGCCCCACGTACGCCACGCCGGGCAACCGCAACAACGAGATCGGCCTGCCGCTGGCGGTGATCGATGCGCCCGAAGGCGTGCGTTTCGCCATCTACGAGATGGGTGCCGGCAAGCCGGGCGACATCGCGTACCTCACCGCCATCGCACGTCCCGACGTGTCGGTGGTGAACAACATCGCGCCGGGCCATCTGGAACGCATGGGCAGCCTGCTCGGCGTGGCCGATACGAAGGCCGCGATCTACGACGCGCTGCCGCCCGAAGGCGTGGCGGTGATCAACGCCGATGACGCGTTCGCGCCGTACTTCGCCGAGCGCGCGCACGGTCGCCGTCTGGTCCGCTTCGGCCTGGACGCCAGCGCCGACATCACCGCGCGCGACATCGAAGCGCTGGACGAAGGTTCGCGCTTCGTGCTGGTGGCGCCGCAGGGCGAGGGCAGCATCCAGCTCGCCTTGCCGGGCCGCCACAACGTAAGCAACGCGCTGGCCGCAGCAGCCCTGGCGCTCAACGCCGGCGCGCCGCTGCGGGCCGTGATCGACGGCTTGAACGCCGCGCGCCCGGTGGCCGGCCGCCTGATCGCGCACCGCCTGGACAACGGCGCGGTGCTGATCGACGACAGCTACAACGCCAATCCGGGCTCGCTGGCGGCGGCGATCGACACGCTGGCGGCTGCGCCCGGCGAAGCCTGGCTGGTACTGGGCGACATGCGCGAGCTCGGCGTCGATGCGCAGGCCATGCATGCCGAGGCCGGCCGCCGTGCGAAGGGCGCGGGCATCCGTCGTCTGTTCACGCTGGGTCCGCACAGCGCCGCGGCGACGCAGGCGTTCGGCGAAGGTGCGACGCATTTCGAAACGCACGCGGCCCTGGCCGACGTGCTGCGCACGGAACTGCACGACGGCGTGCGCGTGCTGGTGAAGGGATCGCGCGGCAGCGCGATGGACAAGATCGTTGCCGCGCTGGTGGGCGCACAAGAAGGGGGCACCCATGCTGCTTGAACTCACGCGCTGGCTTGAACAACTGCAGAGCCATTTCGGCCTGTTCGCGTACCTCACCTTCCGCGGCATCCTGAGCGCGCTCACCGCGCTGGGCCTGTCGTTGTGGTGGGGGCCGGCGGTGATCCGCCGCCTCGGCCAGCTCAAGGGCGGCCAGCCCATCCGCAAGGACGGCCCGCAGTCGCACTTCTCCAAGGCCGGCACGCCGACCATGGGCGGCGCGCTGATCCTGTTCACCGTGATGGCCTCCGTGCTGCTGTGGGGCGATCTGCGCAACAAGTACGTGTGGGTCGTGCTGCTGGTGATGCTCGCGTTCGGCGCGATCGGCTGGTACGACGACTGGATCAAGATCGTCAGGCGTGATCCCAACGGCCTGAAGTCGCGCTGGAAGTACCTGCTGCAGTCCATCTTCGGCCTCGCCGCCGGCCTGTACCTGTACCTGTACGCCGACGTGCCGGCCGCGACCACCTTCTACGTGCCGTTCTTCAAGTCGATCGCGCTGCCGCTGGCGGGCATCGGCTTCGTCGCCATCGCGTACTTCTGGATCGTCGGCTTCTCCAACGCGGTCAACCTGACCGACGGCCTGGACGGTCTGGCGATCATGCCGACGGTGCTGGTCGCCTGCGCGCTGGGCATCTTCGCGTACGCGTCGGGCCACGCCGAGTTCTCCAAGTACCTGCAGATCCCGCAGGTGCCGGGCGCGGGCGAACTGGTGATCATCTGCGCGGCCATCGCCGGCGCGGGCCTGGGTTTCCTGTGGTTCAACACCTACCCGGCGATGGTGTTCATGGGCGACATCGGCGCGCTCGCGCTGGGCGCGGTGCTGGGCACCATCGCGGTGATCGTGCGCCAGGAACTGGTGCTGGTGGTGATGGGCGGCATCTTCGTCATCGAAACGCTGTCGGTGATGATCCAGGTGGCGTCGTTCAAGCTGACCGGCAAGCGCGTGTTCCGCATGGCGCCCATCCACCATCACTTCGAGCTCAAGGGCTGGCCGGAGCCGCGCGTGATCGTGCGCTTCTGGATCATCTCGGTGGTGCTCGTCCTCGTCGGTCTGGCCACGCTGAAGGTCCGTTGATGAGCGAATCCGCGCGCCAGGCGACACGACTCGACGCGATCGGCGGCCACTTCGACCCGTGGCTGCTGGGCATCTCGTGCGCGTTGGCGTGCCTGGGTGTGGTGATGGTCGGTTCGGCGTCCATCGGCGTGGCCGACGGTCACGACGTGGGCCCGTTCTACTTCCTCGCCCGCCACGTGGTGTTCCTGGCCATCGGCCTGGTGATGGCGCTGTGGGTGATGCGTACCGAGCTCAAGACCATCGAGCAGCACAACCAGTGGCTGCTGCTGGTGTGCTTTCTGCTGCTGATCGCGGTGTTCGTGCCGGGCATCGGCCGCAGCGTCAACGGCGCGCGTCGCTGGCTGAACCTGGGCGTGTCGAACTTCCAGGCAGTGGAAGCAGTGAAACTGCTCTACATCGTCTGGCTGGCCAGCTACCTCAAGCGCTACAGCGAGGAAGTCACCGCGACCTGGGGCGCAATGCTCAAGCCGATCGGCGTCGCGGTCGCGCTGGTGATGATGCTGTTGCTTCAGCCCGACTTCGGTTCGTCCTCGCTGCTGCTGGCGATCACCGCCGGCATGCTGGTGCTGGGCGGCGTGAACATGCCGCGCATGTTCGGCCCGGTGCTGATCGGCCTGCCGGTGCTGGCCATCGTCGCCATCGCCGAGCCGTATCGCGTGACGCGCCTGACCTCGTTCCTCGATCCGTGGCAGGACCCGTTCAAGACCGGCTACCAGCTCACCAACGCACTCATGGCCGTGGGCCGTGGCGAGTGGTTGGGCGTGGGCCTGGGTGCATCGGTGCAGAAGCTGTCGTACCTGCCCGAGGCGCACACCGACTTCATCATGGCCGTGATCGCGGAGGAGTTCGGATTCCTCGGCGTGTGCACGGTCGTCGCGCTGTATGCCGGCCTGGCCGGCCGCGCGTTCTGGATCGGGCTGAAGTGCGTGGAGATGCGCCGCCACTTCGCCGGCTACTGCGCCTTCGGAATCGCGCTGTGGATGAGCCTGCAGAGCTTCGTCTCGATCGGCGTGAACCTGGGTCTGCTGCCGACCAAGGGCCTGACGCTGCCGATGATTTCCTACGGCGGCTCGTCCGTGATCATGACCTGCGCCGCGCTCGGCCTGCTGCTGCGCGTGTCGTACGAACTCGACCGCGCGCAGCGCCAGGTGGCGCGCGTGCGCAACGAGAACGCTCCGGTCATGGCCGCTTCGTCGCAGGACGTCGCCGCACCTGCGCCGACGCCGCTGGCCGCGCGCAAGCCCGGACCGGCCACGCGCGGCACCAGCCGCCTGCAGCAGCGCGTCGAACCGACGCTGGGGAGGATCGCATGATGCATGCGACGACCGACTCCGACCTGCATCCGGTGATGATCCTTGCCGGCGGCACCGGCGGGCATATCTTCCCCGGCCTGGCCGTGGCGCGTTCGCTGCGCGAGCGCGGCGTGCCGGTGCTGTGGCTGGGCGCCGAGGGCGGCATGGAAACGCGCCTGGTGCCGCAACACGGCATCGCCATCGACACCATCGCGGTGAGCGGCATGCGCGGCAAGGGCCTGGCCACGCTGCTGGCGACGCCGTTCCGCCTGATCGGCTCGGTGCGCGCCGCGCTGCAGACGCTGCGCGAACGCCAGCCGCGTGCGGTGATCAGCTTCGGCGGTTACGCCGCCGGGCCCGGTGGTCTGGCTGCAAGGCTGGCCGGCGTGCCGCTGATCGTGCACGAACAGAACCGCGCACCGGGTCTGACCAATCGTGTGCTCGCGCGTTTCGCGCGCCACGTGCTCACCGGCTTCCCCGACACGTTCCCGAACCTGCGTGAGGAAGTCGTCGGCAATCCCGTGCGTGCGGAGATTTCCGCCGTCGCGGCGCCGGCTACGCGCCTGGCCGGTCGCCACGGTCCGTTGCGCCTGCTGGTGCTGGGCGGCAGCCAGGGCGCACGCGCACTGAATACCGCCGTGCCGAAGGCCGTGGCGGGACTGCGCGGCCGGCTGCAATGCGAAGTGCGCCACCAGTGCGGCGAGAAGTTGCGCGAGGAAGCCGAGCGCGCCTACGCGCAGGCCGGCGTGCAGGCGTCGGTGGAGCCCTTCATCGCCGACATGGCCGAAGCCTATGCCTGGGCCGATCTGGTGATCTGCCGCGCCGGCGCACTGACGCTGGCCGAACTGTGCGCGGTCGGCGTGGGCAGCGTGCTGGTGCCGTTCCCGCAGGCGGTGGACGACCACCAGACCAAGAACGCGCAGTACCTCGTGGACCGCGGTGCCGCGCAGCTCGTTCCGCAGGGGCAGGGCGGCGATCTCGCCGACCGCCTCTCGGCCACCATCGAAATTCTCGGCGAACGCGGTGCCCTGCTGCAGATGGCGCAGGCCGCGCGCGCGATCGCCAAGCCCGACGCGGCTGATCGCGTCGCCCAACTGGTTCTGGAGCAAGTCGAATGAGTACGGCCCTGCGTCGCCGCCTGCAGCACACCGGCGACCTCGCCAAGGCGTTCCCGCGCGTGCATTTCGTCGGCGTCGGTGGCGTCGGCATGAGCGGCCTGGCGGAAGTGATGTGCACGCTGGGCTATCAGGTGTCCGGTTCGGACAACGCCGACAACGCGGTGACGCGCCGCCTGGCTTCGCTCGGCGTGACGGTGAACAAAGGCCACGCGGCCGCCAACGTGCTGGGCACCGATTGCGTGGTCGTGTCCAGTGCGATCAAGCCCGACAACCCGGAGCTGATGGAAGCCCATGCGCAGCGCATTCCCGTGGTGCCGCGCGCGGAGATGCTCGCCGAGCTGATGCGCTTCAAGCGCGGCATCGCCGTGGCGGGTACGCATGGCAAGACGACCACCACCTCGCTGGCGGCCAGCGTGCTCGCCGAAGGCGGCATCGACCCGACTTTCGTGATCGGCGGCCAGCTGCTCGCGGCCGGCGCCAATGCGCGCCTGGGCAAGGGCGAATGGCTGGTGGCCGAGGCCGATGAGAGCGACGGCAGCTTCCTGCGCCTGAATCCGCAGATCGCCATCGTTACCAACATCGATGCCGACCATCTGGAGAACTACGGCGGCGACTTCGCCAAGGTACAGGCGGCGTTCGAGGAATTCATGCACCGCCTGCCGTTCTACGGGCTGGCGGTTCTGTGCATCGACGACGCCGAGGTCGCCGCGCTGGCGAAGAAGACGCCGCGCCACGTCATGACCTACGGCTTCAGCGACGAGGCCGACGTGCGCGCCGAGGATGTGCAGCAGCACGGTCCGCACATGCGCTTCACGCTGTGCCTGCCCGATGCCACGCGCACGCCGATCACGCTCGCGCTGCCGGGTCGCCACAACGTGCTCAATGCGCTGGCCGCCGCGTCGGTCGCATGGCAGCTGGGCGTGGCCGCCGAAGCGATCGCACGCGCACTGCAGAACTTCGCCGGCGTCGGGCGTCGCTTCAACCTGCTCGCCAGCCCGACCACCGCGAAGGGCGCGACCGTGCAGCTGGTCGACGACTACGGCCATCACCCCAAGGAACTGGAAGCCGTGTTCGCCGCCGCGCGCGGTGGCTGGCCCGACAAGCGCCTGGTGGTGGCCTTCCAGCCGCACCGCTACAGCCGCACGCGCGACCTGTTCGACGAGTTCGCCGCCGTGCTGTCGAGCGTGGACATGCTGGTGCTCACCGAGGTGTATCCCGCCGGCGAAGTGCCGATCGCGGGTGCCGATGCGAAGTCGTTGGCGCGTGCCATCCGCGCGCGCGGCCGCATCGATCCCATCGTGGTGGGCGGCGCCGCCGACCTGTCCAGCGTGCTGCCCGACGTCCTCAACGACGGCGACCTGCTGCTGATGATGGGCGCAGGCGACATCGGCTACGCCGCACAGCAGATCGCGGCGAACGGCTTCAACGGTTCCAACGGAGAAAAGAAGTGAGCGCGCAGTCCACCCAGCCGAAGATCGGCCCGACCCGGATCACGGATCCGGCCGCGTTCGGCCGCGTCGCGTTGCTGATGGGAGGCACCAGCGCCGAGCGTGAGGTATCGCTGGATTCGGGCCGCAATGTGCTCGAAGCGCTGCGCTCGCGCGGTGTGGACGCTGTCGCGATCGACGGCATTCCGGCACTGCTCGATGCCATCCGCGCCAATTCGGTCGATCGCGTCTTCAACATCCTCCATGGCAACAAGGGCGGTGGCGAGGATGGCGTGCTGCAGGGCCTGTGCGAGGCGCTGGGCGTTCCGTACACGGGTTCGCGCGTGCTGGGTTCGGCGCTGAGCATGGACAAGATCCGCACCAAGCAGGTGTGGCTGAGCATGGGGCTTCCGACGCCGCGCTACGTGCGCCTTGCCAAGGGCGACGACGTGCACGCCGCCGCGCGCGAGCTGGGCCTGCCGGTGATCGTGAAGCCGTCCAGCGAAGGCTCCAGCGTCGGCGTGTCGCGCGTGTTCAACGACGCCGACCTCGAAGCAGCGGTCGAGCTGGCCGCGCGCTATCCCGGCGAACTGCTGATGGAACAGCTGGTCGTCGGCGACGAACTCACCGTGGCCGTGCTGGGCTCGGATGGCGCGCACCAGGCGCTGCCGTCGATCCGCATCGTTCCCAAGGGCGAGTGGTACGACTACAACGCCAAGTACATCGCCGAGGACACGCAGTACCTGTGCCCCGGCCTGGAAGGCGAGGCGGAAGACGAGATCCGTCGCATCGCACTTGCCGCGTTCGAAGCCGCGGGCTGCTACGGCTGGGGGCGCGTGGACGTGATGCGCGACCGCACCAGTGGCCGGTTCTTCCTGCTCGAGGTGAACACCGCGCCGGGCATGACCAGCCATTCGCTGGTGCCCAAGGCGGCGCGCCAGGTCGGCATTCCCTTCGAGGAGCTGTGCTGGCGCGTGCTTGAGTCCAGCCTCGCCAGCCAAGGAGGTGCGGTGGCGTGAACGCCATGCTTCGCCTCGTCGGGTGGGTCCTCGCGCTGGCACTGGTGGTGCTGCCGATCGTCGCCGTGCTCAACGGCTGGGTCGGCGCATCGCAGTGGCCGCTCACCAAGCTGCGCGTGACCGGCCAGTTCGAGCGCGTGGATGGCGCGTTGCTGCAGAAGACGCTGCTGCCGTATGCGCAGCACGGTTTCTTCGCGGTCGACCTGGCCGCGGCGCAGGACGCGGTGTCGAAGCTGCCGTGGGTGGAGCGTGCCGAAGTGCGCAAGCGCTGGCCGGACGTGCTGGAAGTCACCGTGTCCGAACACCGCCCGTTCGCACGCTGGGGCGACGACCTGCTCCTCTCGCAGCAGGGCAAGCTGTTCCCGGCCAAGGGCATCCAGGTGCCCAAGGGTCTGCCGCAGTTCGGCGGCCCCGAGTCGCGCGTGAGCGAAGTGGTGGAGCTCTACAACCAGTCGCGCGAACTGTTCGCGCCGATCGGACTGGACGTGCGCGATGTCGAACTCGATCCGCGCGGCAGCTGGACGCTGGGGCTGGACAACGGCGCGCGCATCGTGGTCGGCCGCAATGAAGCGCGTGCGCGCCTGGGCCGCTTCGTGCGGCTGCTGCCGCAGTTGCTCGCGCAGCAGGCACAGATGCTGCAACGGGCCGATCTTCGTTACACCAATGGTTTCGCACTGACGTGGGCGCCCATGCCGGCGCCGGTGGCAGTGCCGCAGCAGCAAGGACAATCATGAATCGCAAGGGTGACAAGTCGCTGATCGTCGGCCTCGACATCGGCACCTCGAAGGTGGTGGCGCTGGTCGGCGAGTACTCGCCGGGCAACCCCATCGAGGTGATCGGCATCGGCTCGCACGAATCGCGCGGCCTCAAGCGCGGCGTCGTCGTGGACATCGAGTCCACCGTGCAGTCGATCCAGCGCGCCATCGAGGAAGCCGAGCTGATGGCCGGCTGCGAGATCCGTTCGGTCTACGCGTCGATCTCGGGCAACCACGTGCAGTGCCGCAATTCGCAGGGCATCGCGCCGATCCGCGATGGCGAGGTGACCTACGGCGACCTGGATCGCGTGCTCGAAGCGGCCAAGGCGGTGGCGATTCCGGCCGACCAGAAGATCCTGCACGCCATCCCGCGCGACTACGTGCTCGACGATTCGCAGGAAGGCATCCGCAACCCGGTCGGCATGACCGGCGTGCGCCTGGAGGTGCACGCGCACCTGGTCGTGTGCGCGCAGTCGGCCGCGGCCAACATCAGCAAGTGCGTGCAGCGCTGTGGCCTGCAGGTGGACGACCTCATCCTGAGCGTGCTGGCTTCCAGCCAGGCCGTGCTCACCAGCGACGAACGCGAACTCGGCGTGGTGCTGGTCGACATCGGTGCGGGTACGACCGACATCGCGGTGTTCGTCGGCGGTGCGATCGCGCACAGCGCGAGCCTGCCGATCGCCGGCGACAAGGTGACCGAGGACATCGCGCACATGCTGCGCACGCCGACGCCGGAAGCCGAGCAGATCAAGGTGCGTTACGCGTGTGCGCTGGCGCAGATGGCGACGGCGGAAGAATCGATCCAGGTACCCAGCGTCGGCGATCGCCCGCCGCGCCGCATGCCGCGCGCTTCGCTCGCGCAGGCCGTGCAGGCGCGCTACGAGGAGATCTTCGAAATGATCCAGGCCGAGCTGCGCCGCAGCGGCTTCGAGCAGCACGTGCGCGCCGGCATGGTGCTCACGGGCGGCGCCGCGAAGATGGAAGGCGTGGTCGAGCTGGCCGAGGAAATGCTGCAGATGCCGGTGCGCGTGGGCATTCCGCAGCACGTGACCGGGCTGGGCGAAGTGGTGGGCAACCCGGTGCATGCCACCGGTGTGGGCCTGCTGTTGATGGGCAGCCAGATCGAACACCCGCGTCGTCCGGTCATTCCGACCGGTCGCGCCGGCAGCTTCTTCAGCAAGCTCAAGAACTGGTATCGCGGCGAGTTCTGACGACAGGACGCGCGGCAGGTTTCAAGGAATCGACGCGGCACGGGCCGCCGCCGGTTCCCGGTCCGGACAGTGAGTGCGGATCACGCGGGCAGGCGAGGCGACGACAAGCGGTATTTGCAGTCAGGCAACACCAGCGATTCGAAAGACACACGACATAACTAGCAATACATAACGAGGACGACGACATGGCACATTTCGAACTGGTTGAAAAAATGGCCCCGAATGCGGTGATCAAGGTCATCGGCGTCGGCGGTGGTGGCGGCAACGCCGTCGCGCACATGGTCAGCGGCAACGTGGACGGCGTGGAGTTCATCACCGCCAACACCGACTCGCAGGCCATCAAGAACTGTGGCGCGAAGCTGCAGCTTCAGCTCGGCAGCAACGTCACCAAGGGCCTGGGCGCAGGCGCGAATCCGGAAGTCGGCCGCCAGGCTGCACTGGAAGACCGCGAGCGCATCATGGATGCACTCACGGGTGCCGACATGGTGTTCATCACCGCCGGCATGGGTGGCGGCACGGGCACGGGCGCGGCTCCGGTCGTGGCGCAGCTCGCCAAGGAGATGGGCATCCTGACCGTGGCGGTGGTGACCAAGCCGTTCCCGTTCGAGGGCCGTCGCCGCATGCAGGTGGCGCTCAAGGGCATCGAGGAACTGAGCCACCACTGCGACTCGTTGATCACCATCCCGAACGAGAAGCTGATCACCGTGCTGGGCCGCAACGCCACGATGATCCAGGCGTTCCGCGCGGCCAACGACGTGCTGCTCGGCGCGGTGCAGGGCATCGCTGATCTGATCGTGCGTCCGGGCCTGATCAACGTCGACTTCGCCGACGTGCGCACCGTGATGAGCGAGATGGGCCTGGCGATGATGGGCACCGGCGCCGCACGCGGCGACGACCGTGCGCAGGCCGCGGCCGAAGCGGCGATCCAGAACCCGCTGCTGGACGATGTGAACCTGTCGGGCGCCAACGGCATCCTGGTCAACATCACCGCCGGTCCGGACTTCACGATGGCCGAGTTCGACGAGGTCGGTCGCACCATCGAGAACTTCGCCTCCGAGGACGCGACCGTCGTCATCGGCACGGTGCTGGATCCGGACATGCAGGACGAGGTCAAGGTCACCGTGGTGGCCACCGGCCTCAACCGTGCCGTGGCGCGCCAGTCGGTGCGCGGCAACGAGCGCGAGGCGCAGCGCGCCCCGATCTCGCTGGTCCGCAACGCCACCACCGGTCAGCCGGAGTTCTCGGCGATGGACGAGATGCCTTCGGCCCGTCCGGGCTTCGGCACCAGCCTGCGCGGCAGTGCCCGCGCGGCCGAGCCGGCGGCACCGGCCGTGGCCGATTTCGGCAGCGACAGCAGCTACCTGGACATCCCGGCGTTCCTGCGCCGCCAGGCAGACTGAAGAAGCGCCTTCCCCCGTTCGCCGGGGGAAGGCACCCGCACGCCCCGTCGCCAGTGGGGCGGGTGGTTCCGTCGTCCTTGGACCCGGTCCTCCGGGCTTGGGCCGGCCGGTCGCGAAAACGCGCCGGCCGGCCGGTTTCCCGTTCAGGGCTGTGACTTGTTTCCGTCATGGTTAAGCCCGCCGGGTGCTATTCTTCCCGGCCGTTCAGGCGGTAAGGCGTTGTCTCCCGCCCGTCACGCACCTACATAGCTCCACACGACAGGCCGTCCACAGGTCCCACCCGAATGCTGCGCCAGCGCACCCTCAAGAACGTGATCCGCGCCACCGGCGTGGGCCTGCACAGCGGAGAGAAGGTGTTTCTCACGCTGCGTCCGGCGCCGGTCGACACCGGCATCGTGTTCCGTCGCGTCGACCTGGATCCGGTGGTGGAAGTGCCGGCCAGTGCGGAGCTGGTGACCGAGACCACCCTGTGCACCGGTCTGAGCTGCGGCCCGGCCAAGATCCAGACCGTCGAACATCTGCTGTCCGCGCTCGCGGGGCTGGGCGTCGACAATATCTATGTGGAACTGTCCGCGGCCGAAGTGCCGATCATGGACGGCTCCTCCGGTCCGTTCGTGTTCCTGCTGCAGTCCGCCGGCATCGCCGAGCAGGACGCGCCGAAGCGTTTCATCCGCATCAAGCATCCGGTCGAAGTGCGCGAGGGCGACAAGGTCGCGCGGTTCGAGCCCTACGACGGCTTCCGCCTCGACTTCACCGTGCAGTTCGACCACCCGGCCATCCCGGCCTCGCAGTCGCGCGCGGTGGTGGAGTTCTCGACCGCCAACTACATCCAGGAAGTCAGCCGGGCCCGCACGTTCGGCTTCATGCGCGACCTGGAGTACATGCGCGAGCGCAACCTGGGCCTGGGCGGCTCGATGGACAACGCGATCGTGCTGGACGAGTTCCGCGTCCTCAACGACGACGGCCTTCGCTACGCCGACGAGTTCGTCCGCCACAAGATCCTCGACGCGGTGGGCGACCTGTACCTGGCCGGCCACCCGATCATCGGCACCTACGTCGGCTTCAAGTCCGGCCACGCGCTCAACAACAAGCTGGTTCGCGCGCTGCTCGCCGAACGTTCAGCCTGGGATGAGGTCACCTTCACTGAAACCGGTACACGGCCGGCACCGGTGACCTACGGCATCCCCGTCACCGCCTGATCCCGGCGGCGCGGCCCCTGTGCCGCAATCGTTTTCATGAATTGGGACGGCGTCACAGACGTGAACATCGCGTGACGTCTTAACTTATTTTTAACTAACTTCTAGCGAAATTTTTCTGACCCTTTAACTTTTTCATAGGGTTAGGCCTTTAGCATGCCCCGAACCCTGGCGTATCGGGGGCCGCGGCAAGGAGCTTGCCAGAGACCCGAAATTGTCAGGGTGTGTCCTTGGACCCGGAGGGGTCCGGGTCGTTCAAGGACGCGAGGGCCGCCTGCAACGATTGCAGTGCAGCCGCAGAGATGGGTTTGGCTTTCCGGTCCGATTGCGGGGAGGCAGTCACCGGGGTTGTCGTTTTGACGATGAGTTCAGCCGCATCCAGCCCGAGGGAACGGGCCGCGTCGAGTAGTTCAGGGGCAGCGAGCCGCAACTTGGCACGCCATACCGGGGCATCGACGACAAACACGAGCCTGCCGCGTTCGTAATTGGCCAGCCGCGCATGCGCGGCCAGTGACGGCGGCAGGAATGGGCGAAACCGTTGGTCCAGCTCGTCAAGCCACAAGGCACGACGAAACGGACCGCCAGCGGGCTCGGCGAGCAGCGCATCCAGTGCGTCTCGTGGAGTCGAAAGGTGGCCTTTGGGCGACCTGGGCTTGGAATCAGACATCAGACATGACCTATCCGACCATCGTAAACAAAACTCGCGCGCACCTGTCGCACTGGCTGCATCGCGCAGGGTACTGGGGCGCGCAACGTCCCGCGCTGGCCATCGCGCTTCTGCTGGGTACGGGCACGGCGCTGGGCGCCGGCATCGGTCTGGCCGACAACGCACTGCTGCGCACCAAGGCCGACCATCAGGCGGCCGCGCTGGAAACCACCCGCCGCGACGCGCAGCGTGAGATCAATGCCCTGGCTGCCCGCCTGGGCGAGCTGCAGGCCGAAGCCAACCGCCTCAACGCCCTGGGCGAACGCCTGACCCGCATCGGCCAGCTGCAGGATGGCGAGTTCGATTTCGACAAGCCCGTCGGCGTCGGCGGCGTGGGCCCCGTCCGCGACATGACCAAGTCCGAACTGGACGAGGGCATGGCCACGCTGGGCGCGCAGTTCAAGGCCTCGGGCGAGCAGCTCTCGGTGCTGGAGTCGCTGCTGTTCAACCGCCAGCTCGACATGAATGCCGTGCCGGGCCGCGAACCGATCGCCAACAGCTACATCACCTCCGGTTTCGGTGGTCGCGCCGACCCGTTCAACGGCGGCCATGCCAACCACAAGGGCATCGATTTCAAGGCCAATGTCGGCGATCCCGTGCTGTCCGTGGCCGACGGCGTGGTCAGCTACTCGGGCGTGCGTTCGGGCTACGGCAACGTCGTCGAGGTCGATCACGGCAACGGCTACGTGACCCGCTACGCGCACAACTCGCGCCTGACCCGCAAGGTCGGTGAGCTGGTCCGCGCCGGGCAGGAAGTCGCCAAGGCCGGTTCCACGGGCCGTTCGACCGGCGCCCACGTGCACTTCGAGGTCTGGGAAAACGGCCGCGTCGTCAACCCGCGCAACTTCCTCAGCCAGCAGTCGCCGCTGAAGATGCAGATCAAGGGCTGATTGCTGGGTTGCCAGCTCGCCGCTTTGCTGCGGCGTGGAGATTTGAACTCGGGGCCAGGCCCTTCCGGGGCCCAATCGGAAGCGCCGATGCGTGATGTGGCGGTTCGCCCGGCCCTCCGCGGCACGCTCCGGGCGCTCGGCCCGATGCAAGCTCATTGCTTGGATGTGTCCGATGCCGGATTGCATCGCTTCCCCGGCCCTCCGCCGTAGGCTCCGGGCGCTCGATCCGACGCAAGCTCATGGTGCTTGAATGTGTCCTGCGCTGGGCTGCATCGCTTCCCCGGCCCTCCGCCGTAGGCTCCGGGCGCTCGATCCGACGCAAGCCGATGGCTTGCAAGCGTCGGATCTCGCCCCAAGCTACAATCGGCGTGGCCACAGTTCAGGCTCGATACGATCGGGGCGCACGGCGCCCCGATTCCATTTGAGCCGGCCCGAACCTCTTCTTGGGGGAACTTGCCGGCGGACGCGGACTCTGAACGCGTCCTCCAGCCGGTCCTCCTGTTCCGCTTCCCGGATCCGTACATGCTCAACAGCCTGCTTACCCGCGTTTTCGGCAGCCGCAACGATCGTCTGCTGCGCCAACTGCAACGCTCCGTCGTCAAGATCAATGCGCTCGAGTCGGAGATGCAGAAGCTCACCGATGAGCAACTGCAGGCCAAGACCCCCGAATTCCAGAAGCGCATCGCCGATGGCGAGTCGCTGGACCGCATCCTCCCGGAGGCCTTCGCGGTCTGCCGTGAAGCCGGTCGTCGCGTGCTGGGCATGCGCCACTACGACGTGCAGCTGATCGGCGGCATGGTCCTGCACCTGGGCAAGATCGCGGAGATGCGCACGGGCGAGGGCAAGACCCTGGTCGCGACGCTGCCGGTGTACCTCAATGCGCTGGAAGGCAAGGGCGTTCACGTGGTCACCGTGAACGACTACCTGGCACGCCGCGACGCCGCCTGGATGGGCAGGCTCTACAACTGGCTGGGCCTCAGCGTCGGCGTCGTCTACCCGGGCATGCCGCACAGCGACAAGCACGAAGCGTACGCCGCGGACATCACCTACGGCACCAACAACGAGTTCGGCTTCGACTACCTGCGCGACAACATGGCGCTGTCGAAGGACGACCGTTTCCAGCGCGGCCTGCACTACGCCATCGTCGACGAAGTGGACTCGATCCTGATCGACGAAGCGCGTACTCCGCTCATCATTTCCGGCCCCGCCGACGAGTCGCCGGAGCTGTACATCCGCGTCAACCGCATCGTGCCGCAGCTGGTCCGCCAGACGACGGAAGAAAGCGAAGGCGATTTCTGGGTCGACGAGAAGGGCAAGCAGGTCTATCTGTCCGAGTCCGGCCAGGAGCATGCCGAGGCGCTGCTGCGCCAGGCGGGCATCCTGCAGGGTGAGGACGATGCGCTGTACGGTCCGCAGAACCTGAGCGTGGTGCACCACCTCAATGCCGCCATGCGCGCGCATGCCATCTACCAGCGCGATGTGGACTACATCGTGCGCGATGGCGAAGTGGTGATCGTTGACGAATTCACCGGCCGCACCCTGGTGGGTCGCCGCTGGTCCGACGGCCTGCACCAGGCGGTCGAGGCGAAGGAAGGCGTGCCGGTCCAGCGCGAGAACCAGACGCTGGCCAGCATCACGTTCCAGAACCTGTTCCGCATGTACAAGAAGCTGTCCGGCATGACCGGTACGGCCGACACCGAGGCGTACGAATTCCAGAGCATCTACGGCCTGGAAGTCATCGTGATCCCGCCCAACAAGACGGTGCAGCGCAAGGACCATCCGGACGCGGTGTTCCTCAACCGCAACGGCAAGTACCGCGCGGTGCTCAACGAGATCAAGGACGCCAACGCCCGCAAGCAGCCGGTGCTGGTCGGCACGACCTCGATCGAAGTGTCGGAAATGCTCAGCCAGCAGCTGCGCGATGCCGGCATCCACCACGAAGTGCTCAACGCCAAGCAGCACGAGCGCGAAGCACACATCGTCGCGCAGGCCGGTCGTCCGGGTGCGATCACCATCGCCACCAACATGGCCGGCCGCGGTACCGACATCGTGCTGGGCGGCTCGCTGGAAAGCGAGATCGCCGAGATTGAAGCCAAGAACGGCGGCGAGATCGACGAAGTCACCAAGGCTCGCCTGAAGTCCGAATGGCAGGCACGCCACGAGGCCGTGAAGTCGTCCGGCGGCCTGCACATCGTCGGCACCGAACGCCACGAGAGCCGCCGAATCGACAACCAGCTGCGCGGTCGCGCCGGTCGTCAGGGCGACCCGGGTTCGTCGCGCTTCTACCTGTCGCTCGAAGACAACCTGATGCGCATCTTCGCGGCCGACTGGGTGCAGCGCGTGATGGCGCGCATGGGCCTGAAGGAAGACGACATCATCGAAAGCCCGCTGGTGACCAAGCAGATCGCCAACGCGCAGCGCAAGGTCGAGGCCCACAACTTCGACATCCGCAAGAACCTGCTCGACTTCGACGACGTCAACAACGATCAGCGCAAGGTGATCTACTCCCAGCGCGACGAGCTGCTGGAAGCCGATTCGGTGCGCGAGAACGTGGATGGCATCCGCGGCGACGTGGTCGCCGACACGGTTGCGCGTTTCGTTCCGCCCAACTCGGTCGACGAGCAGTGGGACCTGCCGGGCCTGGAAGCGGCGCTGGAGCAGGAGTTCGGCGTGCAGATGCCCCTGGTCGCAATGGCCAAGCAGAGCGAGGAGCTCGACACCGAGACCATCGAGGAGCGCGTGCAGCAGGCGCTGCAGGAGCACTTCTCGCAGCGCGAGGCGCAGCTCGGCGACGAGACCATGCGCGTGCTGGAAAAGCACATCATGCTCAACGTGCTCGACCAGAACTGGAAGGAACACCTGGCGCGCATGGATTACCTGCGCCAGGGCATCCACCTGCGCGGCTATGCCCAGAAGCAGCCCAAGCAGGAGTACAAGAAGGAAGCCTTCGAACTGTTCTCCGAGATGCTGGAGAAGGTGAAGCGCGAAGTCGTCACGCTGCTGGCGCGTGTGCGCATCCGCAGCGAGGAAGAGATCGCCGCGATGGAAGCGCAGGAGCGTGCCGCCGCCGAGGCGAAGGCCCGCCAGATGCAGTTCCAGCACGCGTCCGCCGGTGGCTACGGCGCCGACGAGGAAGCCGCGCAGGTGGCCGGTGCCGCGGCCGGTGACGCATTCGCCAATGTCGGCCGCAACGACCCCTGCCCCTGCGGCAGTGGCAAGAAGTACAAGCACTGCCATGGGCAGATCGCCTGACGGCAGTCGTCCCGTCGCCTCTCCCCCGTACGCGGGGGAAGGCCAGGACTGAGGCGGGCGCGTCCCGCCTCCTTCGATGAGCACCGACGTGCCTCTTTCGTCGTCGCCTGTCCCGGCTCCGTCGCCGGGCGCAGCGACGCGGCATGTCGAAGTGGTCGCCGGCGTCATCCGCGATGCGCGTGGCCGTGTCCTGTTGGCCCGTCGCACGGAAGGTCGTGACCTCGCCGGCCTGTGGGAATTCCCCGGCGGCAAGCACGAACCCGGCGAGTCGGCCGAGGACGCCCTCGCGCGTGAATTGCACGAGGAGCTCGGCATCGAGGTCGAGATCGGCGCACCGCTGATCAGCGTGCCGCAGCAATACCCCGACAAACGCCTGTGCCTGGACGTGCGCCTGATCGCCCAGTGGCGCGGGCAGGTACGCGGCCGGGAAGGGCAGGCGCTGGTATGGGTGCCGCCCCCGAAACTGATCGCCTACGCGATGCCGCCGGCCGACCGCCCCGTCGTCGCGGCGCTGCTGCAGCCCGCGCACTATCTGGTGACGCCCACTCCCGTCGACGACGCGCAGTGGCTGACCTCCCTGCAGCGCGCCTTCGACACCGGCGTGCGCCGCGTGCAGCTGCGTGCACCGGGGCTGGACCCGCAGCGCTGGCGCGATCTGGTGGCGCGCGCGGTGCTCGCCGCCCGCGTGGCGGGTGTGGACCTGCTGGTCAACGCAGACGCGACGCTCGCGCAGGTGCACGGCATCGGCCTGCATCTCACGGCCGCGCAGTTGATGGCGCAACGCGAACGGCCGCTGCCCGAGGGGCTGACGCTCGCCGCGTCCTGCCACACCCTGGAGGAACTACAGGCCGCCGAAGCCCTTGGTTGCGAGTTTGCGGTGCTGGGCAACGTGCGGGCCACGCCGAGCCATCCCGGACGCGGAGGCATCGGCTGGGAGGGCTTTGCGCGGTTGCGCGAGTCGGTATCGCTGCCGCTGTACGCGATAGGCGGGCTCACGGCGCAGGACATCGACACCGTGCGCGGCGTGGGCGGGCAGGGCATCGCCGCCATCCGCGGCCTCTGGCCAACGGCCTGAGTCAGACCCGCTGAGCGGCGATCGCTCGATAGCGGCGGTCCAAGGCCGCCACGTGCGCATCCAGCGCGTCGACCGTTCCGCTGTTCACGATCACGTCGTCGGCGATGGCCAGGCGCTGATCGCGCGTGGCCTGGGCGGCGATCATGCGCTGCGCCAGCTCGGCATCGACCCGATCGCGCGCCATCACCCGGCTGCGTTGCACATCGGTGGGCACGTCCACCACGAGGATCCGCGACAGCCACGGGTACGCTTCGCGTCCGCCACCTTCGGCCAGCAGCGGAATCGCGGCGATCGCGTACGCACCCGGCGCGGCCAGGCAGGCCTCGCGAAGCGCGGCGCGGACGCGCGGGTGGACGATGGCTTCGAGCCGTCTGCGCGCAGCCTCGTCACCGAACACGTGTCGTCGCATGGCGGCGCGGTCCAGGCTGCCATCGGCGGCCAGCACGTCGCGGCCAAACTGTTCGACCACTTCGGCCAGCCCTTGCGAGCCCGGCGCGACGGCAACGCGTGCGGCCAGGTCGGCATCGGCCACGGTCACGCCCAACGCCTCGAAGCGGCGCGTGACCTCACTCTTGCCGGAAGCCACGCCTCCGGTGATGCCGATGATGAATCCGCTCATGCGGGCAGCATCCTAACCCGTGCCGCGCGACCCCGGCGGCACGGCGCGGGCTATCGAAGCCCGGATACCTGCAGATACGTGCCGATCATCCGGTCGCCCCAGAAGAAGACGATCCAGCCTGCGATGGCCAGGTAGGGGCCGAACGGAATCGGAGTGGCGCGATCGCGACCCTTCATGGCCAGCCAGATCGACCCGATGATCGCGCCCACCACGGAGGAGAGCAGGATCGTGGGCAGGATGCCCTTGAGGCCCGTCCACGCGCCGATCGCCGCGAGCAGCTTGAAGTCGCCGTGCCCCATGCCTTCCTTGCCCGTGAGCTGCTTGAACAGCCACCACACGATCCATAGCGACAGATAGCCTGCGACCGCGCCCAGCAGCGCCGACTTCACCGGGAAGTAGAGGTTGTCCGATGCGGCGATCAGGCCCAGCCACATCAGGGGTAGCGTCAACTGGTCTGGCAGCAGCTGCGTGCGCAGGTCGATGCCCGACAGGACGATCAGGAAACAGGTGAAGACGATCGCGCCGAATCCCTGCCAGCCGAATCCGAACTGCCACACGCTGGCAAGCACCAGCACCATCGTGAGCAGCTCGACCAGCGGGTACTGCGGCGAGATCGGCGCCTTGCAGTTGCGGCATTTGCCACGCAGCGCCAGGTAGCTGAAGACCGGGATGTTCTCGTACCAGGCCAGCTGATGCTTGCAGTGCGGACAATGCGAGCGTTCGATGACGATCCCGGGTGGCGGCGGATCGTAGGTGTCGGGCTCGCCGAGCAGCTCGCGACTGTCGCGGCGCCACTGCCATTCCAGCCGCTTGGGCAGGCGCAGGATCACCACGTTGAGGAAACTTCCGACCAGCAGGCCGAACCCGGCCGCCAGCGGGAAACCGATGGCGGGGTTTTGATCGAGGAATGCCATGCGCGCGATTGTGGCCTAAGTCGTCGCCCGGATCAGCCCACCGTGGCGGCGAGCTTGAAGATCGGCAGGTACATCGCGATCACCATGCCGCCGACGATCACGCCCAGGAACACCATGATCAGCGGTTCCAGCAGGCTGGCCAGCGCATCGACGGCGTTGTTGACTTCCTGTTCGTAGAACTCGGCGACCTTGAACAGCATGGTGTCGAGCGCACCGGCTTCTTCACCGATCGCGGTCATCTGCACGACCATGTGCGGGAACAGGTTGACCTGCTTCATCGCCACGTTGACCGGATAACCGACCGAGACGTCGTCGCGGATGTTGCGCACGGCATCTTCGTACAGCACGTTGCCGGTCGCGCCGGCCACGGTGTCCAGCGCCTCGACCAGCGGCACGCCGGCCTTGAAGGTCACCGCCAGCGTGCGCGAGAAACGCGCGATGGCCGAGTTGTGCATGATCTGGCCCACCACCGGTACCTTCAGGATCATGCGATCCAGCAGGCGCGAGAAAGCCACCGAGCGCTTCTTGGCCATGATGAAGGCCACGATCACGCCGGCAACCGCGCCAAAGACGGCCCACCACCAGCTCACCATGAAGCGGCTGAGGGCGACGATCATCTTGGTGAAGGCGGGCAGGTCGGCGCCGAAGCCCTTGAAGACTTCCTCGAACTGCGGCACCACGAACACCAGCAGGATCGAGCTGACGATCAGCGCCACCGCGATGACCATCGCGGGGTAGAACAGCGCCTTCTTGATCTTGCCCTTCAGGGCTTCGATGTTTTCCTTGTACGTGGCCACGGTGTCGAGCACCGTTTCCAGCACACCGGCGGCTTCACCGGCCTTCACCAGGTTGCGGTAGAGCTCGTCGAACTGCACCGGATGCTTGCTCAGCGCCTCGTACAGCGACAGGCCGCTCTCCAGGTCCGAACGCACGCTGTTGACCAGCGTGGACATGCGCGGGTTCTTGTTGCCGTTGGCGATGATTTCCATCGCGCCCACGATCGGCACGCCCGACTTCATCATCGTCGCGAGCTGGCGACTGAAGATGGCGATGTCGAGCGGCGTGATGGTCTTGCCGGCACCGCCGAACAGCGGCTTGCCCTTGGGCTTGACCGTCCTGGGCTGGATGCCCTGCTTGCGCAGTTCGGCGCGCAGCGCATTGGCGTTCTTCGCCTGCTGCTCGCCCTTCATCACCTTGCCGCGCTTGTCCGTGCCCTGCCAGACGAAGACGTTGAGGGGCTCGGCGCGGCGTACGGGGGTGGGGCGTGTCGCGGTGCGGGTCGCGGACATGGTTTAGTCCTTGGTTACGCGGTTGATTTCGGCGAGGCTGGTGACGCCGTTCTTCACTTTCACGAGCGCGGACTTGCGCAGGTCGTTGACACCCGACTGCAAGGCCGCTTCGGCGATCTGCAGGGCGTTGCCGCCTTCCAGCACGATCGACTGGATCTTCTCGGTCATCGGCATCACCTGGTAGATGCCGGTACGACCCTTGTAGCCTTCGGTGCAGTCAGAGCAGCCGACCGGCTCGTAGATCTTCATGCCCGCGGCGACTTCCTCGTGGGAGTAGCCCTCGGCCAGCAGGGCGTGCTCGGGCAGGTGCACTTCGCGCTTGCAGTCGTGCAGGCGACGCGCCAGTCGCTGCGCGATGATCAGCGTCACCGACGAGGTGATGTTGTACGGCGCGATGCCCATGTTCATCAGACGCGAGATGGTCTGCGGGGCGTCGTTGGTGTGCAGCGTGGAGAGCACCAGGTGACCGGTCTGCGCGGCCTTGACCGCGATCTCGGCCGTTTCCAGGTCGCGGATTTCGCCGACCATCACCACGTCCGGGTCCTGTCGCAGGAAGCTGCGCAGCGCCGCGGCGAAGGTCATGCCCTTCTTCGCGTTCATCTGCACCTGGTTGATGCCCGGCACGCGGATTTCGACCGGGTCCTCGACCGTGGAGACGTTGCGCTGTTCCTGGTTGAGGATGTTCAGGCCGGTGTAAAGCGAGACGGTTTTACCCGAGCCGGTCGGGCCGGTCACCAGGATCATGCCGTAAGGCTTGGCCAGCGCTGCTTCGTACAGGGCGCGCTGTTCGTCCTCGTAACCCAGCTTGTCGATGCCCAGCTTGGCCGCGCTGCCGTCGAGGATACGCAGCACCACCTTCTCGCCGAACAGCGTGGGCAGCGTGCTGACGCGGAAGTCGACCTGCTTGGTCTTGGAGATGTTGAGCTTGATGCGGCCGTCCTGCGGCACGCGCTTCTCGGCGATGTCCAGCTGCGCCATGACCTTCAGGCGCGCGGCGATGCGGGCCTGCAGGTTCGGCGGCACCTTGGTGATCTGCTTGAGCAGGCCGTCGATGCGCAGGCGGACGCGGTATTCGCTTTCGTACGGCTCGAAGTGGATGTCCGAGGCGCCCTTGCGGATCGCATCCACCAGCACCTTGTTGACGAACTTCACGACCGGCGTGTCGTCGGTCTTGACGTCCACGCCCGTGTCGTTGGTGAGATCGGCTTCGCCACCGCTGACGTCGAGGCTTTCCAGGCCTTCCTGGTCGCCCATGGTGTCGGCGAGGGAGTCGCTCGCCTCCAGCCACTGGTCGATGGCGCGGCGCAGGCGGTCCTCGTCGACCAGGATCGGCTCGATCGCGAAGTTGGTCTGGAACTTGATCTCGTCCAGTGCCGCCGAGTTGGTCGGGTCGGACACGCCCAGGAACAGGCGGTTGCCGCGCTTGAACAGCGGCAGCACCGAATGCTTGCGGATCGCCGCCTCGCTGACCAGCTTGATCGCCGACTGGGCGGGGTCGAACGCGGACACATCCAGCAGCGGGACGCCGAACTCGACCGAGTTGGCCGCCGCCAGCTGGGCCGGCGTGACCAGGCGCTTTTCGGCGAGATAGGCGGTGATCGGCTGTTTCTGGGCCGTGGCGGTGGCCAGGGCCTGGCGCGCGACGGTATCTTCCAGCGCGCCGTCCAGCACCAGGCGCCGGGCAATGCCGGTGATCCCCACCAGATTGGCAGTGGCGACTGTGCTCATGGAACCCCCTGTATTTCCCCGAACCGACTGTACCTCAAAGCCATGGCGTTGGAGCGGACGCGGCGCACGTTTGCGCACACGCCGGACGCCCTGTTAAGGCGGAATGGCGACGCCTGCACCTTCTGGGGGACCCCCTTTTCGCCTACTCTGTGGCAAAGGGGAGAGAAATGCGCGTTTCCGTCGTACTGCCTGCTAAAAACGAGGCCGCCGGCCTGAGTCGGACACTGCCTGCTCTGCGTGAGCAGTGGCCCCAGGCCGAGATCATCGTGGTCGACGACGGCTCCACCGACACCACGGCGGCCGTCGCCGCGGAGCACGGTGCCCGGGTCCTGTCCTCACCGTACTCCATGGGCAATGGCGCGGCCATCAAGCGCGGCGCACGGGAGGCCACCGGCGAGGTCATCGTGTTCATGGACGCCGATGGCCAGCACGATCCGGCCCATATCGGCCTGCTGCTGGACAAGCTGGACGAGGGGTACGACATGGCCGTGGGAGCGCGTGACGGCTCCGGGCAGGCCAATCTGCACCGCGGCTTCGCCAACGCTTTCTACAACCGCCTGGCGAGCTGGATGACGGGCCACGCGATCCTGGACCTCACCTCCGGGTTCCGCGCGGTCCGCGCGGAGCGCTTCCGCGAGTTCCTGCACCTGCTGCCCAACGGCTTCAGCTACCCGACCACCAGCACCATGGCGTTCTTCCGCAGCGCCTACCCGGTGGCCTACGTGCCCATCCCGGTGGCCAAGCGCATCGGCAACAACAGCCACATCCGTCCGATCAAGGACGGCATCCGCTTCCTGCTGATCATCTTCAAGATCGCCACGCTGTATTCGCCGCTGAAGCTGTTCGCGCCGACGGCGATCGTGTTCTTCCTGCTGGGCGCGGGCCATTACGCCTACACGTTCGCGACGATGCACCGCTTCACGAACATGAGCCTGCTGCTGCTGAGCGCGTCGGTGATCGTGTTCCTGATCGGCCTGGTCTCCGAACAGATCACCTCGCTGACCTACACGCGCTCGGTCCGCCTGTGAGGCGCGACGCCTTCCCGCACTCGCGGGCGGGCATGTCGCTCGCTGCGGGGAGCGCGCAATGAAGGCAGGCCCGGATCGAAGCGAACGACCGCGGTTGCTCGTACTGGCCTCCACGTATCCCCGCTGGCCGGACGATCCCGAGCCCGGATTCGTGCACGAGCTGTGCCGGCGGCTGGTCGATCGCTTCGATGTGCGCGTGATCGCGCCGCATGCGCCGGGCGCGCGAACGGACGAGGTGATGGACGGAGTCGACGTGCGGCGCTTCCGCTACGCGCCGACGAGATTGCAGACGCTCGTCAACGACGGCGGCATCGGTGGAAACCTCAAGCGCAGCGCATGGAAGTGGCTGCTGGTTCCCGGCTTCCTGTTGTCTTCCGTCATCGCGACGCTGTGGGCTGTCGTCCGATATCGGCCCGCGGTGGTGCATGCGCACTGGCTGGTGCCGCAGGGCCTCATGGCCGCTTTGAGCCGCGGCCTGATACCGAATGCGCCGCGCCTGGCCGTGACCTCGCATGGCGCGGACCTGTTCACGCTGCGAGGGCCCGCGCCGACCCGCCTCAAGCGCTTCGTGGCCCGACGCGCGGACTGGATCACCGTCGTCAGCCGATCGATGCTTCCCGCCGTCCTGGCCCTGGGTGCGCCGAAGGAGCGCACCACGGTCCGGTCGATGGGCGTGGACCTCGCCGGCCGTTTCGTTGCGGACGACAACGTGCCTCGATCGCGCACCGAACTCCTGTTCGTGGGCCGACTGGTCGAAAAGAAAGGGCTGCGCCATCTCATCGATGCGATGCCCGCCATTCTTCGCGCCGAACCCGATGCGCACCTGACCGTCGTGGGGTTCGGGCCGGAAGAGTCCGAGCGTCGCGATCAGGCGCATCGGCTGGGCGTGCAGGAGCGGGTGACCTTCGCCGGCGCCATGCCGCAGGAACGCCTGCCTTCGTTCTACGCACGTGCGGCCGTTCTGGTGGCACCCTTCGTGCGCGCCGCCGATGGCGACCAGGAAGGCCTCGGGCTGGTGGCCATCGAGGCACTGGCGTGTGGCTGCCCTGTGATCCTGGGCGACGTCGGCGCGGTCGCCGATGTACAGGCCGCGATGCCTTCGATGGTGGACGTGATCGAGAGCGAAGCCGACGCCATTGCCAACGCAGTACTGCGCCGCCTGCGCGAGGGCACGCACGCGGCATCGCTGGATGGGCTGAAGCAGGCGTTCGACTGGGAATACGTTGCACGGGACTACGGCGACGGACTTGCACGACTGGCCGAACGCGGACGTGGGCATGACTGACCTGCGCTCGCAGCTGGGTCGCATCGTCCGCAAGTTGCCGCGCGGGCGCCTTGCGCAAGGCACGGTCCTCGCGCTGGGTTGGCAGGTCTGCCGCATGGCAGCGCTGGCCGTGTGGGTCGTGATCGCTGCGCGGACGTTCGGCGTGGACGGATACGGCGTTTTCGCCGGTATCGCCGGGCTTGCCACTGCGGCGGCCGGGTTCTCCGGGCTGGGCACGGGTTATCTGCTGTGCCGTCACGTCGCCATGGCGCCGGACCAGTTCAGCGCGTACTGGAAGAAGGCGTTGCTGGCCTATTCCGGAAGCGGCCTGGTGATGGCGCTGTGCCTGGTCGCTGTCGCCTGCACGATGTTCCCGCAGACGCGCGCGGAGTTTGCGTGGCTGATCGCACTGTCCGAGGTGGCGGCCTATCCGTTCGTCTCGGCGTCCGCCTACGCCTTCGCGGCGCACGAGCGGATCGGCTGGTCGGCCGCGTTGCCTGCGCTCGGTGGGGCGTTGAGGCTGGTTGCGTTGCTGGCGTATCTCGCACTGGGTGCGGGCGATGGACTGGGTTCGTACCTGTGGTTCCATCTGGCGTCGTCCATGCTGGCCGCGATGCTCAGCGTGCTCGCCGTGCGCATGGTGCTCCGCCCTCGGCGCGTGTCCACCGGCCTGTCGTGGAGCGATCTGCGCGAGAGCCTGCCATTCAGCGCGGTCTGGTTCACCGGTATCGCCATGACCTCGTGGGACAAGGCCCTGACCTTGCGACTCGGCGGTGCGGAGGCATCGGGCCTTTACGCCGCTGCCTATCGTTTCGCATCGCTCGTCGCGCTGCCGATGGATTCCCTGGTGATGGCGATGTCGCCGCGCATGTTCCGGCATGGCGGCCTGGGCGGCAGCGACCAGGGACTCATGCGCTATTCGCTGATCGCCATCCTGGGCTTCGGGGTGATCGCGGCCGCGATGGTCTGGTGGATGGCGCCGCTGCTGCCCTGGATGTTGGGCGCGCAGTTCGGATCGTCGGTCGACGTCGTGCGTGGCATCGGTCTGATGATTCCCTTCTACGGGCTGCGCCAGCTGGGTGGCCACGTGCTGGTGACGTACGGACGCCGAGGGGCGCGCATCGCCATCGACGCCTTCGCCCTGGCCCTGATGACGTCACTGGCGCTTTGGCTCATTCCATCGCGTGGCGTCATGGGCGCGGTCACCGTGATCGTCTGCACCGAAGCGTTCCTGGCGATGGTGACGTGGAGCCTGGCGTTGCCTACGCTGCGTCGTGCGGCGTCACGCGACGTGGCGGTCAGTCCGCAGTCCTAGGAACAACACCCGCGCTGGCGATCTCCAGGTACGCCTGCGCCGCGCGGTCGATACCGAACTCCGCCGCACGTGCGCGCAGCTGCGCCGGATCGAAACGCACCTGGCCGGAAAGCGTCCGTTCCAGCGCATCCCGCAGCGCGGTCGCATCGCCGGTGGGAATCAGCTGGCCATGCCTGCCGTTGTCGAGGATCTCGCGCGGACCGTGCGGGCAATCCGTGGAGATCACCTGGATGCCGCAGGCCATGGCTTCCACCAGAACGTTGCCGAAGCCTTCGTAGTCGGAAGGCAGCACCAGCACGTCGCTGGCGGCGAGCCACGGAAAGACGTTCGCGACGAAACCGGTGAGGAAGCACCGCCCCTTCAACGCGGGTTGCGCCAGGCGCTGCACCAGCGCAGCGCGCTGCGGTCCATCACCGACGATCAGCAAACGCGCATCGTGCGAAGGCGGCAACGTTTCGAACGCATCCACCAGCAGGTCGATCCGCTTCTCGGGCGCAAGCCGTCCGGCGAAGACGATCACCGGCCCCGGCCAGGGCAATGCGGGCGCGGCTTCGGCCACGCGCGAAGTGAAGTCATCGCCGATGATCGGGTTGTGGATCACCCGGATGTGCGCGGGATCCAGTCCGGTCTGCGCCGAGACGTCCGAAGCGACCTCCTGCGTGACGGCGACATGGCCATCGGCACGGCCCAGCAGTGCCCGCATGAGTGTGCGCACGACCAGCAGTTTCACGCGCTGCCATCCCGTGGCGCGCTCGATCGGTCCGGACAGCGACAGGTGGTGCGTGGCGATCACGCGCATACGCGGAAAGCACAGGCGCTTGAGCACCACCGCGATGCACGCCACGTCGTTGGAACTGGTGAACAGGCAGTCGGGCCGGGTCTGTCGAAGGAAGCGATACAGGCCAAACGGAAACGCGAAACGTCCCGGCCGGGCGATCTCGATCACCTCGACCGCGTCGGGGAAATCACCAGAGTGGCGATGGAGCACACGTCCGGCCGCGACGACGGTGTCGACACCGCGTGCGGCGAATGCGTGTGCAAGATGGGACTGGACGCGTTCGAGGCCGCCGTTGGACAGGCGGCTCATCACGATCGCGACCTTCATGGCGTACGCGTCGGTGTCCGCGCGGGTGGAACGCACAGGACGTTCTGGTACTCGTGCAGCGTGCCCACCTCGACGGGGTCGGTGGCGCCGGCGATGGTCAGGCGGCGGAACGTGTAACCGTGCGTTGCGAGTTCCTCGAGGATCGCGCTCTGCTCATACCCCGCTGCGCGCGCGGAGGCGGCCTGCACCTCGACGATCAGATGCGGCAGGTAGCGGGAGATGGTTTCGCGCGCACCCACCAGACAGGGCAGCTCCGCGCCTTCGATGTCGATCTTGATCAGATCCAGTCGTTGGACCGGGTTCTGCACGAGGTACGCATCGAGCGTGGTCACCTCGACCGTTCCGATCGCGGACGCGTCCTCGCCGCCGAACAGGCTGCCGAGCCCGAAGTTCTCATCGTGCGGGTTGTCCGCGCCGGCCGGGTCGTACATGACCTGTTCGCCGGTGCGGTCGCCCAGCGCGATCCGTTCGACCCGGACCCAGTCGAGCGCGTTGTCCGACAGGTGTCGCTGCAGACGGTCCGCGTGGTGTGTCACCGGTTCGAAGGCGATGACCGAACCCTGCGCACCGACGCGCTTGGCTGCGATCATCGACACTTCTCCGATGTTCGCGCCGATGTCGATGAACGTCATGCCTGGCTGCAGCAGCTGGTTCAGCGTCGCGACCACTTCCCGGTTGTAATAGCCCATCCAGAAGATGCGGCTCTGCATGTGCTCGGACAGGCGCAGGTCGATCCCCAGGTCGCCATCGAAATCTCCGATGCGCACCGTGCCGGCGGCCCCCTGGAATGCGCGGCGCAACACGCGCAGCGGAAGCATGAAGCGTCCGCCGAGGCTGGCCCGCTTGGCGGCATTGCGCAGCTTGAGGATGTGTTCGGGATTCATTCGGGGCGGCGCTTGCGAAGGACGAGGGTGCCCAGCTCGAGCAGCGAGCGAGGCTCCGGGAGAGAGAGCGGAGGCGTCATGTGCCGACAGGCCTTGGTCGGCTCACACTCGCGCACCGTAGCCAGGAAACTGCAGTGGGACATGGACGTCGTTCGAGTCGAGTGTGATCTGGAAAGTGGGCGGGCCTGGCGGGGAGCGTTTCGCTCGACGGAGACCTTCCGTACTCTTGCAGCCTGACCGCCCCTGGCCCGACTGTCCGCCCCAATGCGCATTCTGGTGATTTCCAAGCGGCAATATACAGGGAAGGACCTGATCGACGACCGCTACGGCCGGCTCTTCGAGCTTCCCGAACGGCTTCAGGCGGCGGGGCACGAGGTACGCGCGATCGCATTGAGTTACCGGCGCAAGGGTGAGCGAACCCTGGTGAGTCCGCAGGGTGTGACGTGGCACTCGTTCGACGCGCTGCCCTTCGGAGCGATGCGATACCAGGCCATGGTGGATGCGCTGGTGGAGGAGTGGCGGCCGGATGTCGTCTGGGCCAGTTCCGACGCGTTCCATGCCGTGCTTGCGCGGCGTATCCACCGTCGGCATGGCATTCCCTACGTCGTCGATCTCTACGACAACTACGAAAGCTTCGGCCTGACGCGCTGGCCCGGGTTGCGCCGTGGCCTGCGCGATGCCTGCCGGGAGGCAGCGGCCGTCACCGTGGTCACATCGACGCTCCGCGAGAAGGTACGCGCCGAGTACGCGCCGCAGGGCGAGGTGATCGTGCTGGGCAACGGGGTCGACCCGGGCGTGTTCCATCCGCACGACCGTGTCGCCGCGCGCAGGGCATTGGGCCTTCCCGAACAGGCGAAGATCATCGGCACGGCGGGTGCGCTCACCCGGCACCGCGGCATCGATGACCTGTTCCGCGCCTTCGAACGTCTGGCCGAACGGCACGACACCCTGTGGCTTGCCTATGCAGGGCCGCGCGACGGGTCGCCACGACGTCATCCGCATCCACGGGCCATCGATCTGGGCGTGCTGCCGCAGCACGCGGTTCCACGGTTCATTTCGGCGCTGGATGTCGCCGTCGTGTGCAACCGCGACAGTGCGTTCGGTCGCTACTGCTATCCGATGAAGCTGGAGGAGGCGATCGCGTGCGGTACGCCGGTGGTCGCCGCGAACGTGGGCGACGTCGGCGCGCGTTTGTCCTTCGACGACGGCAGCCTGTTCCCGCCCGGCGATGACCAGGCCCTGGCCGCGAAGTTGTCGGAGCGCCTCGCGGCGACGCAGCCCGGTGCGACGCTCGCTCCCGTCACCTGGGATGCGCTGGCGGACACGCTGGAAAACGTACTGAAGCGCGCAACTCGCGAAGGCGGCGACTAGCCGCCCTTGTTCTGGATCAGCCCGATCGCGTGGGCGCGTTCCATCACGGCCTTCGCCTGGCGGACGTGGCCATCTTCCACCAGCGTCCCGAGCACCTGCTGCGCGTAGGCGTCGTCCTTGGGATTGCGTTCGATGGCCGCGACGAACATCCGGTCGGCGAGCGCTTCGTCCTTCAGGTACTTCAGCGCGAAATCGCCGTACTGCGCGTACATGGAGGCGGGCATGGGCGCGCGGTCGAGCAACGTTCCGTAGAGTTCCGACAGGCGTCGGTCGTCCAGCTCGATGCCGCGATAGCGCTGCTGCATGAGGCCGGCGACGGCCATGATTTCCTGCGTGCCGACAGGACGCGTGCGCACCTTGTGGATGATGCGGTCCCACCATGCCGGATCGACCGGCTGGCCAGTGGTGGCCGCCATCAGGATCAGGCCCTGTTCCGGAAGCGGCGAGGCGTTGGGAAGACGCGAGCCGCGTTCGAACTCCTGGCGTCCCATGTCGAAGAAGGGCGAATTGGGATCGCTGCCCGACAGGGCGATGTACAGCGTGGCCAGATCGCTGCTGGCGCGCGTGGAGGCGGGGTTTTTCGCAACCAGATCCATGGCCAGGTGAAGCTGGTTGCCCCACGTCGAAGCGCGCAGCAGCGCCAGGAAACCGAAACCGACCACGACGGCGGCCACGGCGGTGCGCTTGAGCGTCGGGCCGTCGGGCGAGGGCACCAGGCGCACCAGCTCGGCGAGCGCCAGCAGCACGCCCAGCAGCGCGAAGTAGTTGCGGTGCTCGAACACCAGTTCCAGGTTGAACACGTTGCTGGTCAGGGCGTGGCCAGCGAAGAACCACAGGATGCCCAGCGCGAGGTACGGCATGGTCCGGCGCAGGCGCCATGCGCCGGCCAGCAGGGCGACAAGCAGCAGCGCGCACAGCAGCGTGGTCGGCGGGCTCAGCCAGCCCGTGGACTTGGCGTAGTTGTCGTAATAGAAGGTCAGGCTCGACGGCAGCGGCAGCAGGATCTGGCCCAGGTACAGGCACAGCACGCGGCATTGCGTGAGCAGGCGCTCGTAGAGGGTGAAGTCGCGGCCATCGAACGCATGCGGCGCCAGGTACGGCGGAAGCACCGCGAACACGAAAACCAGCAGCGCCGCGCCCAGGCCGAGCGCATACGCCCACTTGAGCGTGCGCGTCGTGAGCGGATTGCCGGCCCTGAAACCGAGCACCGTCAATTCCAGTGCCAGTGTGTAGAGGGGAAACAGCGCAGCCGTTTCCTTGCCCAGCATGCCAACGCCTGCGAGCAGTGCCGAGCCGCCCAGCCACAGCCAGCCGCGCCGATCGCCGCTTTGCTGCAGCACGCGCCCGCGAAGGTAGGCCAGCAGCGCAAGCAGCACGAACGTCAGCGACAGGGTTTCCATCCGCTGCACGACGTACAGCGCCGACGACACCTGGATGGGGTGGATGGCCCAGATCAGCGACACGGCGAACGCCGCGGCGATGCCACGCTGCTTTCCGTCGGAATCGAGCGAGAACAACCTGCGCACCAGCCAGAACACCAGCAGCGCGTTGATTACGTGTACCAGCAGGCTGCTCAGCTTGAAGACCCAGGGGTCCTTGCCGCCGATGCTGTAGTCGATGGCGAAGCTGATGGTGGCGAGAGGGCGGCCGTAGCTGCCGGCCTGATAGGCCGACGCCGCCTTCACCAGCGAGTCCCAGTTGAGGGACTGCGCATGCACGCGGGTGTTGGTGACGATGTTCGGGAAATCGTCGAGCAGGAACCCGCCACTCAGACCCGGCGCGAGAATGGCGGCGGTGAGGAAAGCCAGCAGGAGCGACAGCAGGAGCGATTTACGACGAACGTGCATTCACGAATGACCAGTGCGAGCGGCGCAAAGCCGCGTGAATCAGGTGCAACCCTCGGGGCGATGCTTCTGCGCGATCTGCGAGGAAACATGGCAGGCCCACAGGCCGGTGGTGTTGCGGGCGATCTCGATCATCTTGCCTGCGATCAGCGGATGCCCCTTCAGCGTGCAGCGGATGTACCCGGTCGCGCCCGGGGACATGCTGATGGCGCAACGCGGGGTGGTCGACTGCAGGCCGATGTCCTGCACGTTGAACGTGGTCGCGCTGTTGGCCACCACCTGTGATTCGAAGGTGGACTTGCCACCGGTGATCTCCGACAGGCCGGCCGTGAGCTGGCTGCGGATCGTGTAGTCCTGGTAGGCCGGTATCGCAATAGCGGCCAGTATCGCGATGATGGCCACCACGATCATCAATTCGATCAGCGTGAATCCCTTCTCGGTACGCATCTGGTAAGTCCCCCCTGGGCAGTCACCTTAACCAAGCACAATGCGTGCCAACGTGTGCGGTTCCACAAAAAGAAAAACCCCAGCTTGCGCTGGGGTTTTCCGTGAAGCAGACGCAGCGATCAGTTGCAGCCGGACGGCAGGTACTTCGCGTCGAGGCTGCCGGTCACGGTGCAAGCCCAGGCGCCGCTGGTCGAGCTGCGGGTCAGGGTCACGACCTTGTTGGCGACCTTCGGGTTGCCCTTCAGGGTGCAGGTGATGGTGCCTGCGGCGCCCGGGGTCATCGCGACGGCGCAACGGGTGGTGGTCTGCTGCAGGCCCAGCTCCGGCAGACCGTAGGTCGTCGGCGTGCCCTTGTTGACGATTTCTTCGAACGCCGTCACGCCGCCACGGATGTCGGCCAGGCCGGCGGTGACCTGCGAGCGGGCCACGTAGTCCTGGTAGGCCGGCAGAGCGATGGCGGCCAGGATGGCGATGATCGCGACGACGATCATCAGTTCGATGAGGGTAAAGCCTTGCTGCTTCTTCATTGCGATTTCCCCTAGGAGTGTTGAACTTCACGTGCCTGTGGGCCGGCGTATCCGGTCCTCGGGCAGCCGTGCTCACCTGCACGTGCCGATAAGGTACACGCATAAGCCGTGCCAATGAGCATTTGTCGCTCCACCCGCGCTGAACTGGAGATGAGGTCACGATCTCTTTCAGACGTTTGCCCAGACCGCCTGACACAGAAGGTCAGAGGGATTCGAACGTGACCATTTGCGTCACTTTGATGCGGCGGCTCAGGCGAGGGGCGCATTGTGACCCGGATGGCTGGCAAACGACCGCCGAGGGCGCAAGGAGTCCACGGTCGTGACGCAGTGCCGGTTTTCGATGAGGCGGGCACTTTGGGTGGGCGGGCAGGCCGAAGCGGGCTGCCTGCACGTCCTCATTCCACGCAAGAAATGGGCCGATGCCGTAGGCGTGGACGCGTCGCGCAGTGTCCCAGGTCACCAATCGGTCCGTCCGATCCCCTTCCGGTGCGCGGTTGCGCTATAGATGACGGAGATTTTCGGGGATTTCGGGGCATGTCGATGTTGAGGGCTTCACGGCTTTCGTTCGTGTTGTTGCTGCTGTTCGTGTTGTCGGGCATCGCGGGCCTGATCTACCAGTCCATCTGGTCCCACTACCTGGGACTGGTCCTGGGGCACGCCGCCTACGCGCAGACGCTGGTGCTTGCGATCTTCATGGGCGGCATGGCGCTGGGGGCGTGGCTGGCCAGCCGCTGGAGCCAACGCTGGCGGCATCTGATCCTCGCGTACGCGCTGATCGAACTGGCCATCGGCGTGATGGGGCTGGTGTTCCATGGCCTGTTCGTCGCCTACACCGACGTCTCGCAGCAGACGGTGTTGCCGATGTTCTCCAGTGCGACGATGGCGCACGTCTACCAGTGGCTGACGGCATCGATCCTCATCCTGCCCCAGTGCATCCTGCTCGGCGCCACGTTCCCGCTGCTCAGCGCAGGCCTGCTGCGCGCGCAGGAAGAAGGCGTCGGCGAAGTGCTGGGCGGCCTGTACTTCAGCAACAGCATCGGTGCGGCGATCGGCGCGCTGCTGACGACGTTCCTGATCCTGCCGCTGGTCGGCATGCCCGGCACGATCCTGACCGCAGGCGCGCTGAACATCGTGGTGGCCGCGATCGCGTGGGGCGTCTGGAAAACGCGCGGGCGTGACCCGGTCCAGGCCCGCGTCGCGACACCGCAGGCCACGACGGCCGATGAGTCGTTCCCGCGTCTGTCGAAGATCCTGCTGGTATCGGCCTTCGTCACCGGTGCGACCTCGTTCGTGTACGAGATCGGCTGGGTGCGTCTGCTCAACCAGGCGCTGGGAACGACGATCCATTCCTTCGAACTGATGCTGGCCGCCTTCATCCTGGGCCTGGCGTTCGGTGGGCTGTGGGTGCGCAAGCGTTCGCCGCGCATCCGGGACGTGATCGCGTATGCGGGCGGCGCGCAGATCCTGATGGGCGTTTCGGCGCTGCTGTCGATCGTGGCGTTCTCGCAGTCGTTCCAGTGGGTCGGCTGGATGATGCAGGCGCTCGCGCGCACCGACGGCGGCTACACGCTGTTCAACCTCGGCGGCGCGGTGGTTTCGTTGCTGGTGATGTTCCCGGCCGCGTTCTTCGCCGGCATGACGCTGCCGCTGTTCACGCTGGCGCTGTTGAACAAGGGCGGTGGGGAGCAGGTCATCGGTCGCGTCTACGCGGCGAACACGCTGGGCGCCATCGTCGGCGTGCTGCTGATGATGCACGTGCTCACGCCGGTGATCGGCGTGCGCCTGAGCGTGATGCTGGCGGCGATCGCCGACGCGGCGCTGGGCCTGTACCTGATCCGTGCGGTGAGTCCGGCGCGGCGCACCGTGGGCTATGTGCTGGGCGGTGCCGCGACCGCGGTGGCCCTGCTCGTGGTCACCTACGGTGGACGCATCGATCCGCTCGAGCAGGTGTCGGGCGTGTTCCGCAACGGAAGCACCGCTGCGCCGGCGGGCATGACGGTTCCGTACCTGCGCGACGGCAAGACCGCCACGGTCTCGGTCTCGGCGCACAGCAGCGGCGCCGCGCTCATCGCCACCAACGGCAAGCCCGACGCGTCGCTGATGATGGATCCGCGCGAATCGCCAACGCCCGACGAGATCACCATGGTGATGGCCGGCGCGTTGCCGTACATCCACCATCCCAACCCGCGGAACATCGCGGTGATCGGCTGGGGTTCTGGCCTGACGACGCACACGCTCGCCGGCAGTCCGCGCGTGCAGTCCATCGAAACGGTCGAGATCGAGCCGGCCATGTACGAGGGTGCCCGACTGTTCCACCCTCGCGTGTCGCGTGCGTATGACGATCCGCGCTCGCACGTGCGGTTCGATGATGCGCGAACCTACTTCTCCACCGGCAATCGCCATTACGACGTGATCGTGTCGGAGCCGTCCAACCCGTGGGTGAGCGGCGTCGCCAGCCTGTTCACGCAGGAGTTCTACGGCTTCATCAGGCGGCATCTGCAAGACGACGGCATCCTCGTCCAGTGGCTGTACACCTACGAACTCAACGATCAGCTGCTGTCCACCATGGTGGCGGCGTTGATCGGTGAATTCCCGAACACCGAGGTGTACGTCACCAACACGAACGATCTGATCTTCGTCGCGCACAAGGGCAAGGCAGCCAAACCCGACTGGTCGGCGATCCGGCAGGAACCGCTCGCGTCGGAGCTGAAGCGCGTGGGTCTGGCGAGCGAAACGGATTTCGCCATCCGCCGGGTGGGTGGGCCGCGCGTCCTGCAGGCGTTCGTCCGCAATCAGGGCGCGACGCCGTACTCGGATTTCTACCCCACGGTGGCGTTGAACGCGCCGCGCAGCCGCTTCAAGCGGGAGCTGGCCGACACGCTGGTCGGTCTGGTGGACAACGGCATGCCGGTGCTCGACATCCTCGACGGTCGGCAGGTGCACGTGCCACTGCATGCGCTGGATGCGGACACGTCCCGCTTCTCGACGGGCATCCGCACGGCGGCGGCGATGCGCCACGCGCTGATCGGTCGCGATGCGAGCCAGCTGGCGGAAGTGCCCGAGCTGGCCAGTCGCGTCGGGGCATTGCAGGAAGCGTCCGCGCGCGTGATCACACCGGAGCAGGTGACCTATTGGTCTGACCTGGCCTCCAGACTGGCGGACAGCAGCCTTGGCCTGTTGCCCCCGGCGGAACAGGAAGGCCTGTGGATCCATCCGGCGTGGATCGATGTGCCGAAGCAGCCGGAACTGGTGCAGGCGCTGCTGCAGGTCTACGCCGCTGCCGCCTCGCGCGACGTGGCTGCGATGAACCGCGACGCCGTGGCGCTCCTCCGTCGATCCGACGTGTCCCAGCTGAGTCCCCACGCGCGCGAACACGTGCTGGTGATCGCACAGCTGGGCGCCATCGGCACGGGCTCGCAAACGCAGGTGTCGGCGAACGAGCGCGACTTCGGGCGCGATCTCCAACCCTCCGCCGCGCTGGGTCCCGTGCGCAGCTACCTACTCGCGTGGGCGGACGAACCCGCGAAGAACGCGGCTGCCGGCGGCCGCTGACGGCCGCCGCAGGAGGCGTGAGTTGGAAGCGACCCTCCCTTGCCGGGAGGGTCAGTCGATGCCGAGCTTCTTCAGCTTGTAGCGCAGCGCGCGGAACGTGATGCCCAGGGCCGCCGCGGTGCGCGTCTTGTTGTAACGGTTTTCCTGCAGCGCCTGCTGGATCGCGGCGCGCTCGATCTCTTCGATGTACGAGGGCAGGGGGCTGCTGGCGGTGTCGCGCGGATTCAGCGTGCGCGGGTCGATGGCCATCATCGGCTGGCCCGGAACGGCCAGCGTCGCGTTGCCTGCGGTGGTCTGCGAAGCGGGTGCCGACGCGGCGACCGGCGCAGGCTGCGTCGACGATGCGACCTGCGGCAGACGCAGGTCCTCGGCGGCAAGCGTGTCGCCTTCGGCCAGCGCCAGCGCGCGTTCGAGGATGTTCTCCAGCTCGCGCACGTTGCCCGGGAACGCATAGCTGCGCAGTGCGGCGAGCGCGTCGCTGCTGAGCAGCGGCACGGGGCGTCCCTGCGTGGCAGCCAGGCGCTGCAGCACCTTGGCGGCGAGGCCGGGCAGATCGTCCTGGCGCTCGCGCAGCGGCGGCACGCGCAGTTCGATCACGTTGATGCGGTAGTAGAGGTCCTGGCGGAAGCGGCCATCGGCCACCAGCGCGCCAAGGTCCTTGTGCGTGGCCGACAGGATGCGCACGTCCACCGGTATTTCGCTGTTCGCGCCGACCGGGCGGATCGACTTTTCCTGGATCGCGCGCAGCAGTTTGACCTGCATGGCCAGCGGCAGCTCGGCGATTTCGTCCAGGAACAGCGTGCCGCCGTCGGCGGTCTGGAACAGGCCGGGCTTGTCGGCGTGGGCGCCGGTGAAGCTGCCTTTCTTGTGGCCGAAGAACTCGCTTTCCATCAGCTCGGCCGGGATCGCGCCGCAGTTGACGGGCACGAACGGGCCGGTGGAGCGCGCGCCTTCGGCGTGGATGGTGCGGGCGACCAGTTCCTTGCCGGTGCCGGACTCGCCGACGATGTAGACCGGTGCCTGGCTGCGCGCCACCTTGCCGATGGTCTGGCGCAGCTGCCCCATGGCCGGCGACTGGCCGTACAGGCGCGCGGCGACCGCATCGGCCTGCGGCACGGCGCCGCTCTTGCGGGCTTCGTTGAGGTCCAGCGCATGGCGGACCAGATCGCGCAGCACGGCCAGGTCGACCGGCTTGGCGACGAAGTCGAACGCGCCGGCCTTCAACGCCTCGACCGCCGCTTCGACGTTGCCGAAGGCGGTGATCATGGCGACGGGCGTGTCCGGATGCTTCTGGCTGATCTCGGCGACGAGGTCCATGCCCGAGCCGTCAGGCAGGCGCATGTCCGTCAACGCAAGGTCATAGCGATTGCGCGACAGCTGGCTGCGCGCTTCGCCGAGCGTGGAGGCGGTGTCGCATCGCAGGCCCATGCGGCCCAAGGTCATGACGAGCAGTTCGCGGATGTCGCGTTCGTCGTCGACCACCAATGCACTACGTGTTTCAGCCATCCTTTCCTCCGGCCTTCACGATAACTTAAGGTTGCGTGGAGCGCCAAGCACGTTCTGGCGCATCGCGCATTCAGGAAGCCAGCAGCGTGTGGCTGCCGATCAGGCGGATGCGGAAACAGCCGCCACCACCCGGCATCGGAACGTAGTCGAGCGTGGCCTGGTTGGCGCGACACAGTTCGCGCGCGATGTACAGCCCCAATCCCGTGCCGTGGCTGGACGTGGTGAAGAACGGGCGGAACAGCCGCGAGGCCACCGACTCGGGAATGCCCGGTCCACGGTCCAGCACGTCGATGCAGGGCAGGCCCGCGTCGTCCGGGTACACATGCACGGTCACGCGCGCCGGTTCGCCCGGCATGCGCCCGTACGTCAGCGCGTTGTGCACCAGCACGGTCAGCACCTGGTGCAGCTGGCGCGGGTCGATCAGCACCGGCAGGCGCGCGACGTTGCCGGTGGCGCGCAGCGTGTCCAGATCGAGCGGATGGCTGGCCAGGTAATCCTCGACGAACAGCCGCGAGAAGCCCACCAGTTCGACGTGTTCGGGCTTCGCGGGCTCGCGCCGCGCCATGCCCAGCACGTTCTCGACGATGCCGTTCATGCGGATGCCCTGCTGGCGGATGATTTCCAGCAGCCGCCGCTCCGCGGTGGGCACGTCGTCGGATTCCTCCAGCAGCTGCACCGCGTAGTTGATGGCCGCCAGCGGATTGCGGATCTCGTGCGCGAGACTGGCCGAGAAGCGGCCCAGCGTTGCCAGCGTCATCGACTCGGCGTGGCGCGACAGCAGCGAGGTGTCGTCAAGGAAGATCAGCACCTGCTCGCTGCCGGCCAGCAACCGCGTGAAGCGCGGCACGACTTCGGGCAGGTCGGGCGCCAGTTGCAGCGGGCTGTCGTTGTGGCTGCCGTCCTGGCGCCAGCGCTCCAGTCGGCGCGCCAGCTCCGGCGCGGCGACGGCGAGGCTGCGATGGCCGTGCAGGTCGACGCTTTCGCCGGCATCGCCCAGCAGCAGCATCGCGGCCTCGTTGGCCAGGCGGATGCGATCGCCGCGATCCACCAGCAGCACGCCGGTGCGCAACCGGCGGATGATGAGTTCGTTGATCTCGCCCAGGTGCGCCGCCTCGGCGCCGCGCCGCTCGGCCAGGTCGTAGCTGTCGCGCATCTGCCGGCCCAGGATGCTGGTCAGCGTTGCGATGGCCATGTACCCGACGGAGAACATGATCGGTTCGGCCAGCGTGCGCGACTGGCCATCGACTTCCAGCAGGCTCCACGCGTATTCGCCGAACAGGCCCACCACCGCCACGATCGCGGCGCCGAAGCCGTAGCGCGGTGGCAGCAGCAACGCCGCCGCGCCCACGTTGAACAGCAGCATCAGCGCCACGCCGGTGCCGGCGGCGGGCATGGTGTGCATGGCCAGGATGCCGAAGAACAGGTCGGCCGCGATGCCGGTCAACGTCTGGCTGCGCAGTTCGCCCTGCCGGCCGAATACGAACAGCAGGGCGGCTATGAAGAGATAGGACAGGGCGATGGAGCGCGCCAGCAGCGCATGCCGCAGCGGTTCGATCAGGCCGGTGACCGGGCCGAACAGGAAAAACACCAGCAGCGCCGCCTCGAACAGGCGGTAGAGCGTGAAGAAATAGAGTTCGCGGCGCAGGGCGCGGTCGGCGTCGGCGGCGTCGATCGGGGCGAGAACGGACGGCAAGCGGCGGGGCCCGGCGTGAAGGATGCCCGACGAGTATGGACGGGCGCGGGAGTCCGTCGCCAGTCGGCGCCCCGCCATGCCGCCCGAATCGGCAAAGTGACGGCCCGCGGGCGCATCGACGCCGCCCAGGGGACCGGCCGTTTTGCCCGGGCCGCGCGGATCGGCGACAATACGGCCCCCTCGCGCACGGCCGGACGGGTCCCCATGGGCACCCGGACTGGCACCAGGCCGCGGGGATTCTTATCACTCCCCTCGGTGGACGCATGAATTTTCACGAATACCAGGCAAAGCAGCTGTTTGCCGAATACGGCATCGCGGTGCCGACCGGGCGCGTGGCCCGCACTCCGGACGAGGCCGTCGCGGCTGCCAAGACCATTCCGGGCGACCTGTGGGTCGTGAAGGCGCAGATCCACGCGGGCGGCCGCGGCAAGGCCGGCGGCGTCAAGCTGGCCAAGTCGTACGACGAGGTGAAGCAGTACGCGGCCGCGATGCTCGGCACGAAGATGGCGACCTACCAGACGGCCGGCGTCGAGCTGCCGATCGATGCGGTGCTGATCTCCGAGGGCACCGACATCGCCAAGGAGCTGTACCTGTCGGTGCTGGTCGACCGCTCGACCAAGTCGGTCACCTTCATCGCGTCGGCCGAAGGCGGCATGGACATCGAGCAGGTGGCCGCCGAGAAGCCTGAAGCCATCCACGCGCTGCACGTGAACTACGTGCAGGGCCTGCAGCCGTTCGAATGCCGCGACCTCGGCTTCGCGATGGGCCTCAACGCCAAGCAGGTGAACCAGCTGACCAAGATCATGCTGGGCCTGTACAAGCTGTTCAACGAGAAGGACCTGGCGCTGGTCGAACTGAACCCGCTGGCCATCCTCACCAACGGCGACCTCGCCGTGCTCGACGGCAAGGTCGATTCCGACGACAACGCCTCGTTCCGCCATCCGGAACTGGTGGCGATGCGCGACATCCGCCAGGAAGACGAGACCGAGGTGCTGGCCAGCCAGCACGACCTCAACTACGTCACGATGGACGGCAACATCGGCTGCATGGTCAACGGCGCCGGTCTGGCGATGGCGACCATGGACGTGATCAAGCTCAACGGCGGCGAGCCGGCGAACTTCCTCGACGTCGGCGGCGGCGCCACCAAGGAGCGCGTGACCGAGGCCTTCAAGCTGATCCTGTCGTCCGACAAGGTGAAGGCGATCTTCGTCAACATCTTCGGCGGCATCGTCCGCTGCGACATGATCGCCGAGGGCATCATCGCCGCGGTGAAGGAAGTCGACGTCAAGGTGCCGGTGATCGTGCGCCTGGAAGGCACCAACGTCGAAGCCGGCAAGGAACTGCTGAAGAACTCGGGTCTGGCCATTACCCCGGCCGACGACATCAACGATGGCGCGAAGAAGGCCGTTGCGGCCGTCGCCGGCAAGTAAGGGGCTGATGACATGTCCGTTTTGATCAACAAGAACACCAAGGTCATCGTCCAGGGCTTCACCGGCTCGCAGGGCACCTTCCACGCCCAGCAGATGCTCGAGTACGGCACCCAGGTCGTCGGCGGCGTCACGCCGGGCAAGGGCGGCACCAAGCACCTCGACCTGCCGGTGTTCAACACCGTCGCCGAGGCCGTGAAGACCACCGGCGCCGACGCGTCCGTCATCTACGTCCCGCCGCCGTTCGCGGCCGACGCGATCATGGAAGCGGCCGCCGCGGGCATCAAGGTCATCGTGTGCATCACCGAGGGCATCCCGGTGCTGGACATGCTGCGCGCCAAGAACGTGCTGAAGGGCTATCCGGACACCGTGCTGGTCGGTCCGAACTGCCCGGGCGTGATCACGCCGGGCGAGTGCAAGATCGGCATCATGCCGGGCCACATCCACATGCCGGGCAAGATCGGCATCGTGTCGCGTTCGGGCACGCTGACGTACGAAGCCGTGAAGCAGACCACCGACGTCGGCCTGGGCCAGTCGACCTGCATCGGCATCGGTGGCGACCCGATCAACGGCACCAACTTCATCGACGCGCTGAAGCTGTTCCAGAACGATCCGCAGACCCAGGGCATCATCATGGTCGGCGAAATCGGTGGTTCGGCCGAAGAAGAAGCCGCCGAGTACATCGCCAAGCACGTGACCAAGCCGGTGGTCGGCTTCATCGCCGGCGCCTCGGCCCCGAAGGGCAAGCGCATGGGCCACGCGGGCGCGATCGCCTCGGGCGGCTCGGGCACGGCGGAAGGCAAGTTCGCCGCGATGGAAAAGGCCGGCGTCACCACGGTGAAGTCGCCGGGCGACCTGGGCGCGGCGATCGCCAAGCGCCTGAAGGGCTGATTTCCGCGCCATCGGCGGCCTGAAACGAGACCCGCGCTGCGGCAACGCAGCGCGGGTTTTCTGTATCTTGGCCCCGGGGAGGGGGCATGTCGGCTCTGCAATACAAGCGGGAAATCGACGGACTGCGCGCGATCGCCGTTCTGGGCGTCGTGTTGTTCCACGCCGAGCCCGCATGGTTGCCGGGCGGGTTCCTCGGCGTCGATGTGTTCTTCGTGATCTCGGGCTATCTGATCACCTCGCTGCTGCTGCTCGAACATCACCGCTCCGGCACGCTCGATCTGACCGCCTTCTACGCGCGCCGGATGCGCCGCCTGCTGCCGGCGCTGGGCGTGGTGGTGCTGGCCACCGTGCTGGCCGGCCTGTGGCTGATTCCCGAAGACGCTCATCGCGACCTGCTGCGCTCGGCGGCGGCTTCGCTGTTGTTCGTGGCCAACGTCTACTTCCAGGCCAATACAGGCGATTACTTCGACATGCCGACCGACGAGGTGCCATTGCTGCACCTGTGGTCGCTGGGTGTGGAAGAACAGTTCTACCTCGTGTTGCCTTTGCTGCTGCTGTGGATGGCGCGGCGCGGTACACGCGGCCTGGTGAGCGTGCTGGTCGGGGCCAGCGTCGTTTCGCTGCTGCTGGCGGAACACTGGATCCAGATCCGTCCCTCGATCGCCTTCTACCAGATGCCGGCACGGTTCTGGGAATTCGCGGCGGGCGCACTGGTGGCCACCGCGCCACGCGGCCGCCTGCAGCCGCAGTTGGCCACGGCTCTGGCCTGGACCGGCCTGGGCACCGTCGTCGCGGCGATGGTGTTGGGCAGTCCGATGCATTTCCCGGGCGTGGGGGCGTTGCCGGTCGTGCTCGGTTCGGCGGTGTTGATATGGAGCCTGCACGACGGTGCGCGGCTTCACGGTGCCAGCGCGCTGCTCGGTGCGCGGCCGATGGTCTTCTTCGGCCTGATTTCCTACTCGTTGTATCTGTGGCATTGGCCGCTGCTCGCGATCCTGCGCGTGACGACGCTCGAGCCGTCGCTGGCGGCGCGATTGGGTGCGTGCGCCATCGCGATCGTGCTGGCCTGGGGCAGTCACCGGTACATCGAGACGCCGTTCCGACGCCGCCCCCCAGGGGCGACGTCGCAACGGCGGACGGTGGCGGTGGGAGCAGGGGCATCGGCGGTGTTGGCGCTGGCGCTGGTGGGCGTCGGCCAGGCGCTGACGCCTGCGCCACTGCCGACGCCGACCGGCCCGCAGGCGACCGCGGCACTGGATCGTCCGGCGAACATGAGCACCTGCCATTTCGGTCTGGATGCGGACATCGACCACCTGCAGCCGGCCGCGTGCAACTCCAACCCGGCGAAGCCGGCCAGCATCGTCCTGTGGGGCGATTCGCACGCGCTCGCATGGCAGCCGTTCGCGTGGTCGGTGGCCACCGCATCGGCGACCGCGGCAGCCAGCTTCACGCTGGACTCGTGCCCGCCGATCAGCAATTTCGACACCTGGCGCGCCGACTTTCCGCGGCATCGCGACAACTGCCGGCGCTTCAACGCGCTGGCGGCTGACTACGTCCGCCAGAAGACCCCCGACGAAGTGATCCTGGCGGGACGCTGGCTGCTGTATTTCCAGACGCGTCCGGCCAATGGCATGCGGCCGCAAAGTCCGGAATCGTTCGAACAGGGCATCGCGCAGGCCGTGGACGAGATTGCTCCCCACACGAAGAAAGTGGTGCTGATGGGGCCGCTGCCCGCGCTGGAGGCGCCGGCGCCGCGCTGCCTGTCGGCGCAGGACGAACCACGCTGCGCGATGCCGCGCCAGGAATACGATCGCCTGGCCGCCCGCGTGTGGAGCGTGTTCCGGCAGATCGCTTCGCGGCACCCGAACGTGGAGCTGATCGATCCGGCGGAGTTCTTCTGTGGCCCGGAACGCTGCCCCGCGGCGCGGGACGGCTATGCGTTGTTCTGGGACTCCAACCACGTCTCCACGCACGCGGCGCGCCAGTTCGCGCGCGTGTACCTGGCCGATCCGGCCCGCTGGCGCGCGTCCGCGGCACCGTTGCACTAGCGCCACACGGGCCGGACGACGCGGTTTTCATGCCGCGGGCAAAGTCCGATACTGGCGGCCAACGTCGTACGGAACCTGCGCCGCCATGAGTCAGCCGCTTCGCATCGCCCTCGCGCAGTTCGATTTCCCGGTGGGAGCGGTGCACCAGAACGCCGAACGCATCGCGACGATGATCGCCCAGGCGCGCGACGAGTTCGGCGCCGACATCGTGTTGTTCCCCGAGCTGGCGCTCAGCGGCTATCCGCCGGAGGACCTGCTGTTGCGCCCGGGGTTCCTGGCCGACTGCCAGGCGGCGATCGAAGATCTGGCGGCCAGCACGCGCGGGATCGTGGCCGTGGTCGGTTGGCCGCAGGCGGCCGGCAGCGTGGTCTACAACGCCGCCAGCGTGCTGCGCGACGGCCACATCTCCCACACCTACCGCAAACGCGAGCTGCCCAACTACGCCGTGTTCGACGAGCGCCGCTACTTCGACGTCGACCCCGACCGCGAGGATTGCGTGTTCGACGTGGATGGGGTGCAGGTCGGCCTGATCATCTGCGAGGACCTGTGGTTCGCCGAACCGCTGGCGAGCACGGTGGCGAAGGGCGCCGAACTGGTGCTGGTGCCCAATGCCTCGCCGTTCGAACGCGACAAGCACGCCGAGCGCGACGAGATCATGGCGCGCCGCGTGCAGGAGACCGGCGTCGGACTGGTCTACCTCAACCTCGTCGGCGGACAGGACGCGGTGGTGTTCGACGGCGGTTCGGTCGTGGCCGATGGCGACGGCACCGTGCATCCGGCCGCGGCCGCCTTCACCGACCAGTGGCTGGTGGTGGAGTTCGATCCCGATTCGCGCCGTTTCTCGCCGCTGCAGTGGGTGGAGGATGGCGACGAAAGCCGCGATGCACTGGCCTGGCGCGCGGTCGTGCGCGGCACGCAGGACTATTGCCGCAAGAATGGTTTCACCAAGATCTGGCTGGGCCTGTCGGGCGGCATCGACTCGTCGCTGGTGCTGGCGGTCGCGGTGGACGCGCTGGGCGCGGACAACGTCACCGCGGTGCGCATGCCGTCACGCTACACCGCAGGTCTGTCCAACGACCTGGCCGAGGAGCAGTGCCGCGTGCAGGGCGTCCGCCTGCTGACGCTGCCGATCGAAAAACCGTTCCAGGGGTATCTGGACGCGCTGGCGGAGCACTTCGGCGATCGGCCGGTCGACGTCACCGAGGAGAACCTGCAGTCGCGCACGCGCGGCGCGCTGCTCATGGCGATGAGCAACAAGTTCGGCGGCCTGTTGCTGACCACCGGCAACAAGAGCGAGTACGCCGTCGGCTATGCCACGATCTACGGCGACATGTGCGGCGGCTATGCCCCGCTGAAGGATCTGTACAAGACCGAGGTCTTCGCGCTGGCGCGCTGGCGCAACACGGTCGGCGACCGCGTGATCCCGCAAGGCGTGATCGACCGTCCGCCTTCGGCCGAGCTGCGCGAGAACCAGAAGGACCAGGATTCGCTGCCGGCCTACGATGTGCTCGACGCCATCCTGCTGCGCTATGTGGATCAGGAGCAGTCGCGCGACGAGATCGTGCGCGCCGGTTTCGATGCCGGCACGGTTGATCGGGTGCTGCGTCTGGTGCGCATCAGCGAATGGAAACGCCATCAGGCCGCGCCGGGCCCGAAGGTGTCGCGCCGCGCATTCGGGCGCGAGCGACGTTATCCGATCAGCAACGGCTACAGCGGCTGATCCTCGCGCGGCGCGTGCCGCGCGTCTGATTCCTCCAACGAAAAACGCCGCCCGGTGGGCGGCGTTTCGACGTTCGGCGTTGGTGCGGGTCAGCGGTTGTCGAGCGCCGACTTCTCACCCGCGAACGGGTTGAGCTTGCGCCAGTTGCTGGGGTAGTCAGGCCACTTGCCCGCCAGGAACGGATGGTTCGGATCGTTCAGCTGCAACACGCGCTTGGCGTCGGCAGCCAGCGACTCGTTGCCCAGGCCTTCGTAGGCGGCAGCGAGCGTGGCGACGGCGTCGTTCTGGTACTTGCTCTGCGGATAGGTCTCGAGCAGGAAGCGGGCGCGTTCGCTGGCCGCCACGTACGCGCCGCGACGCAGGTAGTACAGGGCCGTGTCCAGCTCGTGGCGCGCGAACATGTCGCGCAGTCCACGCATGCGCTCGCGGGCGTCGGCGGCGTAGCGGCTGTTCGGGTAGCGGTCGGCGACGATGGAGAAGTCGTTGAACGCCTGCAGCGGGGTGGCCAGGTCGCGACGGCTGGCGTCCAGGCTCCAGACCTTCTGCAGGAACACCGTGTCGCGGCTGGAATTGGTCAGGCCGCGCAGGTAGTACATGTACGCGGTGTTCTTGTGCGTCGGATAGGTGCGCAGGAAGCGGTCGATGCTGCTGATCGCGTCGTCGTGCTTGCCCGACTTGTATTGTGCGTAGGCGGTCTCGACCAGGGCCTGCTCCGTGTACGGACCGTACGGGTACTGGGCGACCAGGCGCTTGTAGGTGGTTTCGGCACCGGACCAGTTACCGTTGGTCATCGAGCGGTGGCCCTTTTCGTAGAGCTGCTCGACCGGCACGCCTTCATCCGCGTCCTTGTCCTTGAATCGGCTGCAACCGGCGCCAGCGAAGGCAACGATCAGCAGCATGGCCAGCAGACGCAGAGACTTGGAGCGTAGGGTCATGGGAAAAGGCGGGCGCCGAAGGTACGAAGACCGGATAATAGCAGTCCCCACGCGTCCGCCCTGAATCCTTCCCCTCCGATGCCTCCGGTCCCGCCAAGCTCCGCCAATCCCCTCCAGGCCATCGTCCCGGACAGCGCCGCCGGCCGCCGTTTCGATGCGGTCCTGGCCGAACTTTTCCCGGATTTCTCCCGGTCCCGTCTGGCCGCCTGGATCAAATCCGGCGACGCCCGGCTCGACGGCCGGGAGGTCCGCCCGCGCGATCCGGTACGTGGCGGCGAGACCGTCACCCTCCAGGCCACCCTGGACGTGCAGACCCATTCCGAGCCCGAGGACATCGCACTCGACATCCTCTTCGAGGACGAGCACGTCATCGTGGTCAACAAGCCGGCGGGCCTGGTGGTGCATCCGGGTGCGGGCAACCCGGCCGGCACGCTGGTCAACGCGCTGCTCCACCACGACCCCTCGCTCAACACGCTGCCGCGCGCCGGCATCGTGCATCGGCTCGACAAGGACACCTCGGGCGTCATGGTGGTCGCGCGCACGCTGCAGGCGCACACCGCCCTGATCGAACAACTGTCCTCGCGCGAGGTGCACCGCCAGTACCTGGCCGTGGTGGTGGGTTCGCTGGTGTCGGGCGGCACCGCGGATGCGCCCATCGACCGGCACCCGCGCGACCGCATCCGCATGGCCGTGCGCGAAGACGGCCGTGACGCCGTCACGCACTTCCGCCTGCGCGAACGCTTCCGCGCCCACACGCTGCTGGAATGCCGCCTGGAAACCGGGCGCACCCACCAGATCCGCGTGCACATGGCGCACCTGAAGCACCCCATCGTCGGCGATCCGCTGTACGGCGGCCCGCTCAAGTTGCCCAAGGGCGCCACCGACGACCTGATCGCCACGCTTCGCGGCTTCAAGCGCCAGGCGCTGCACGCGCAGACGCTGGAGTTCTCGCATCCGGTGACCGGCGAGGCGGTGCGCTGCACGGCGCCCGTGCCCGAGGACCTGGAGCAGCTGGTGAACGTGCTGCGCGAGGACACCCAGGCCGCCGCCGAGCGGGAGCGCTGAGGCATGGCCGTCGCGTGGCTGGACGCGCAATGGCCCGCGCCGCGCACGGTGCGGGCGTTCACCACGCTGCGCCATGCGCTGGGCGTGTCGCAGCCGCCGTTCGATCACTTCAATCTGGGCCTGCGCGCGGGCGATGACGCCGCCGACGTCGAGCGCAACCGCGCGCTGCTGGTCGAACACGCGCATCTTCCGTCGCCGCCGTGCTGGTTGCGCCAGGTGCATGGCGTGGAGGTCGCGCGCTTCGACGCGCCCAGCGGGGTCGAGCGCGAAGCCGATGCATCGGTGACCGGCACGCCGGGCACGGTGCTGGCCATCCTCACCGCCGATTGCATGCCCGTGCTGTTCTGCGACGAGAACGGCAGCGAAGTCGCGGCCGCCCACGCCGGCTGGCGCGGGCTGGCCGGCGGCGTGCTCGAGAACACGCTTGCCGCGATGCGCGGTGCTTCCGGTCGCATGCACGTCTGGCTCGGTCCCGCCGCAGGGCCGCAGGCGTACGAGATCGGCGAAGAAGTCCGTGATGCCTTCGTCGCCCGCGATTCCGGTGCGGATGCGGCCTTCGCATACACCCGCCCCGGTCACTGGCGCGTGGACCTCTACGCGCTCGCGCGTCGTCGCCTGCAGGCCGCAGGCGTGGCAGTCGAACGCATCCACGGTGGCGGTCTGTGCACGATTTCCGACCCGCAGCGCTTCTTCTCGCACCGCCGCGACCAGCGCGGCGGACGCATGGCCTCACTGATCTGGATCGAGCCGGCGCCATGACCGGATCCGCGCCGCAGCCGCTGTATCGGCAACTGCTTGCGGCGCAGTTCGATGGTCTGCCCACGTCGGTGCGCACGCTGCACGATCGCGCCGGACAGCACCGTTACCACGGCAAGGTGGAAGTGGAGCGCGGCAGTGGCCTGCTTTCACGACTGTGCAGCTGGAGCGCCCGACTGCCCAGCGCCGGGCGCGGCACCCTGCACGTGGACATCCACACCGATCCGCACGGCGAACGCTGGGCGCGGCATTTCGCCGGGCGTGCGATGCGTTCGCGACTGTGGGTGCGCGATGGTCACCTGTGCGAACGGTTGGGCCTGCTGACCTTCGCGTTCCGCCTGACGGTCGAGCCGCTTGCCGCGGGACGGGCCGTGATCTGGCACGTCGCGCGCGTACGTGCGCTGGGCGTGCCGCTACCGCGTGGGTGGTTCACCGGCGTGAGCGCGCGCGAGTACGAGCGCGAGGGGCGTTACCGGTTCGATGTCGCCGCGCGTCTGCCTGGCGTGGGCCTGCTGGTGCACTACCGGGGGTGGCTCGATGTCGGGTGAGGCGAACGCCACCATCGTCTTCGACGGCTTGTGCGTGCTGTGCAACGGGTGGGTGCGCTTCCTGCTGCGCCACGACCGCCACGGCCGCTACCGCTTCGCCGCCATGCAGGGCGAGAGCGGCCGCGCGCTGCTCGCCGCACACGGCCTGGATCCGGACGATCCCGTGTCGTTCCTGCTGGTGAATGGCACGCGGGCATTCACCGATACCGAGGCCATCGGCCGGGTGCTGTGGGGGCTGGGCGGCGTATGGGCCGTACCTGCCGCGGTGATCGCGATCTTCCCGCGTGCGCTGCGCGATCGGTTGTATCGGTGGGCCGCGCGCAACCGCTACCGCTGGTTCGGCCGTCACGACATTTGCATGGTTCCATCGCCTGCGCAGGCGGCGCGCTTCCTGCCATGACGGCGCGTGAAGCACTGGTGTTCGTTCTCGCGGCGGCGCTGTCGCTGGGCGGTTGCGTGAGCGTTCCGGATGCGTCGTCGGCCATGCACGGCGATGCCGCGCGTCCGGCGCAGGCGCAGGCCTGGATCCGCAGCGAGCTGTATTTCGCCGTCGGCAACGAGGACGGAACCGGCATCATCGACGACGCGCACTGGCGCGCATTCCTCGATGCACAGGTCACGCCGCGCTTTCCCGATGGCCTGACCGTGCTCGACGGCTACGGCCAGTGGCGCTTCCGCGACGGCGATCGCCTCGTGCGGCAGCGCTGCAAGGTGCTCGTGGTGCTGCATGAGGACACCGCCGCGCGCCGCGTCGACATCGATGCGATCCGCTCGGCGTGGAAGCGCGCGACCGGGCACGAGTCCGTGCTGTGGGCGCGGCAACCGGTCGAGGTGTCGTTCTGAGCCGTGCGCGCAACACAGCGGCCCGCACCGGGCGCTGACCGCGCCGGCCGCGCTGCGCTACGCTCCCGCCGGACGCGCGATGTCGCGTCCCCGCCCTCAATCACGCCTTCCCGGAGACCGGTCGATGACCGCAACCCCGCACCGCCGCTGGTTCGTTGCCGGCGACATCAACGGATTCTTCGGCCTGGTGGTGGACAACCTGTCCATCCTCGGCTTCATCTCCGCCGCGCTGATCGGCATCTTCCAGTTCCCGGCCGACGTGGTGTTCACGCGGATGTTCCCCGGCACCGCGCTCGGCGTGCTGGTGGGCAACCTCATCTACACCGCGATGGCGCGGCGACTGGCGCAGCGCAGCGGGCGCGACGATGTCACCGCGATGCCGCTTGGCCTGGACGCGCCGACCAGCATCGGCATGGCGTTGCTGGTGCTGGGTCCCGCGTTCGTCGCATTCAAGCAGCAGGGCATGGACGAGCAGGCCGCGGCCACCGCGACCTGGCAACTCGGCATGGCCTCGCTGATGGTGATGGGCACGCTGAAGCTGGTGCTGTCGTTCTTCGGCGATGCGATCACGCGCGCCGTGCCGCGCGCGGCGCTGCTGGGTTCCATCGGCGGTGCCGCGCTGGCGCTGCTGGGTTTTCTCCCGTTGATCGAAACGCTGCGCTCGCCGGTGGTGGGTTTCGTCACCTTCGGCCTGCTGATGTACGTGCTGGTGGCGAAGGGCAAGCTGCCGATTCGCCTGCCGGGCGTGCTGCTGGCCTTTATCGTCGGCACCGTTCTGTACTACGGCCTGGGAATGGCGGGGCTGGGTACCCCGGGCTTCCAGCTGCCCAATCCCGCGCCGCTGCGTTTCACGCTGCCGCTGCCCACGCTGGGCTTCGTCGATGGCCTGCGCTACACCGTGCCGTACCTGCCGCTGCTGCTGCCGTTCGGCCTGCTGATGGTGGTGGGCGGCATCAACGTCAGCGAGAGCGCGCGCGCAGCCGGTGACGACTACCGCACGCGCGACGTGCTGCTCGCCGAGGCCGTGTCGACGCTGGTCGCCGGTCTGTGCGGCGGTGTCGCGCAGACCACGCCCTACATCGGCCAGCCCGCCTACAAGCACATGGGCGCGCGCATGGGCTACACGTTGCTCACCGGTCTTTTCATCGGACTGGGCGGCGTGTTCGGGTACGTATCGGGTCTGGTGCAGTGGTTGCCGATCGCGGTGCTGGCGCCGATCATCGTCTACGTCGGCATGGACATCACCGTGCAGGCCTTCCACGAAAGCCCGCGCCGTCACGCGTTGGCGGTGGCGCTGGCGTTCCTGCCGTCCATCGCCTACCTGCTGGTGATCAAGGTGGGCAATCCGGCATGGATCGATCCGGCCCGTTTCGCCGCGCTGTACAGCGGCGTCGACAGTCACGGGCTGCCCGACCTGGCCACCATCGTCACGCTCGGCAACGGCTTCATCATCACCGCGATGATCTGGTCCAGTGCGCTGGTGGCGATGATCGACCAGCGTTTCCGTCGTGCGGCGGCGATCCTGCTCATCGGCGCGGTACTGACGCTGTTCGGCTTCATCCATTCGGTGGATCCGCGCGGCAGCATCTACCTGCCGTGGCATCTGGAAGGCCTTGCGCGCGCGATCATGGGGCAGTTCGCGGGCGCGTACGTGGCGCTGGCGCTGCTGCTGGGCCTGCTCTCGCTGCAGCGCCATGCCGATCCTGCCGGCACCCGCGTGGAACCCGATGCCGCGGATTGATCTGCGCGCGAACGGCCGCATCCTGATTGGATAACCCCCAGACGAGCACGACGATGTCCCTGCAGACCCAGCTCAACGCCAACCCAGGCGTGGCCGCCGACCGCGATCCGACCACCCTCGGTTTCGTCTTCAACCACACCATGCTGCGCGTCAAGGACGTGGCGAAGTCGCTGGACTTCTACACGCGCGTGCTGGGCTTCACGCTGGTGCGCCGGCGCGATTTCGACGAGGCGAAATTCAGCCTCTACTTCCTGGTGCTGGTGGACGACCCCACGCAGATCCCCGCGGAAGAGCCCGCACGTGGCCAGTGGCTGCTCTCGCAGCGCGGCGTGCTGGAACTCACGCACAACCACGGGACCGAATCCGATCCGGCTTTCGCCTATCACGACGGCAACAGCGAGCCGCGCGGCTTCGGCCACATCTGCGTATCGGTGCCCGACGTGGAGGCCGCGTGCGCGCGTTTCGAGGCGTTGGGCGTCGCGTTCCAGAAGCGCCTCACCGACGGCCGCATGAAGGACATCGCCTTCATCAAGGACCCCGACGGCTACTGGGTTGAGATCCTGCAGCCGACCGCGCGCGTGTGATCACGCGTCTGCGGACGGTTCCCGCAATGCGGCGAGGTATCTCCTGCGCCACGCCGTGATGTCATCGCGGCGCAGCAGGGCGATCATCGTTTCCCAGCGTTCCCGGCGTTCGGCCAGGGGCATTTCCATGGCCGCCGCCAGCGCGTCGGCCACGCCGTCCAGGTCGTAGGGATTCACCAGCAACGCCGCGTCCAGTTCGCGCGCGGCGCCGGCGAAGCTGGACAGCACCAGCACGCCGGGATCCTGCGGGTCCTGCGCGGCGACGAATTCCTTGGCCACCAGGTTCATGCCATCGCGCAGCGGCGTGACCAGGCCCACGCGCGCCAGGCGGTAGAAGCCGGTCAGCGTGGGATGCGGGTAGTTGCGATTGACGTAGCGCACCGGTGTCCAGTCGGGTTCGGCGTGCGCCCCGTTGATATGGCCCGACAGCTGCTCCAGTTCGCTGCGCAGGTTCTGGTACTCGAGCACTTCGCCCCGCGAGACGGGCGCGATCTGCAGATAGGTCAGCTTGCCGCGGTGGTTCGGATGGCGCTTGAGGAAGCGGCCGAACGCGCGGAAACGCTCCGGTAGACCTTTGGAGTAATCCAGCCGGTCCACGCCGATGCCCAGTGCGCGCCCGGACAGGCTCGTCGCCAGCCGCTTCACGCCCGCTTTGTTCACCGCAGCGGCGGCCTGCGCCTCGATATGCGCCGTGTCGATGCTGATGGGGAACGCACCGGCGCGCAGGCGCTTGCCCTTGTGCGTTTCCAGCACGCCATGCGAAATGACGCGGCCGCGGCCGAACAGACGCACGTAGTCCTGGAAGCGCTCGAGGTCGCGCTCGGTCTGGAAGCCGATCAGGTCGTAGGACGACAACCCTTCGAACAGGCGCTCATGTTGCGGCAACGCGGCGAGCAGGTCCGAGGACGGCATCGGCACGTGCAGGAAAAAGCCCAGCCGGCACGAAACGCCCAGCTCGCGCAGCAGCTTCGCCATCGGAATGAGGTGATAGTCGTGCACCCAGACGATGTCATCTGGTCGCAACATGGGTGCCAGTTTTTCCGCGAACAGCGCATTGACGCGACGGTACGCGGCGTAGGTGACACGGCTGTAGTCGACCAGGTCGACGCGGAAGTGCAGCAGGGGCCACAGCGTGCGGTTGGCGAAGCCGTTGTAGTAGTCGTCGTGGTCGCGCTTGGACAGGTCCATCGTGACGTAGCGGATGTTGCCGGCATCCACTTCGTGCAGGTGGCCCGACTCCTGCGCGTCGATGCGTCCGCTCCAGCCGAACCACAGCCCGCCGGTTTCCTCCAGTGCCGCCTGCAGCGCAACCGCCAGTCCGCCGGCGCTGCTCAGACCCGGAAGGGCCACGCGGTTGGACACCACCACCAGCCGGCTCATGCCGTCGCTCCACGCACCGCAGCGCTCATGCCGCGTCCTGCCACGGGCGCGACAGGCGCATCGCGGCGTTGATCAGGCCCACATGCGAGTACGTCTGCGGGAAGTTGCCCCAGGCCTCGCCGCCGTCGAACTCCAGGTCTTCCGAGAGCAGTCCCAGCGGATTGCGACGCGTGAGGATGCGTTCGAACAGCGCACGCGCCTCCTCATGCCGGCCGATCGCGGCGAGCGCGTCGATGTACCAGAACGTGCAGATGGTGAAGCTGGTTTCCGGCGCGCCGAAGTCGTCGGGAGCGATGTAGCGGAACAGCGCATCGCCGCGTCGCAGGTGCTGGCCTATCGCCTCAACGGTGCGCACGAAGCGCGGGTCGTCCGGTTTCACGAAGCCCAGGTCGGCCAGCAGCAGCAGCGAGGCGTCCAGGCGATTGCCGTCGAGCGCTTCGACGAAGTGGCCCAGGTCCTCGTTGTAGGCGTGCTCGATGATCCGCGCGTGCACTTCATCGGCGCGCTCCCGCCACAGCTTCACCTGCGGCGCCATGCGCAGGTGCACCGCGATCCGGGCCAGACGGTCGCACGCGGCCCAGCACATCACGCTCGAATAGGTGTGCACTTCCTCGCGCCCGCGGAATTCCCACAGGCCGGCGTCGGGCTTGTCGTGCAGGGCGTAGGCCAGCTCGCCCACGGGCTCCAGCCGCGCGAAGATCGAAGCGTCGCCGACGCGCGTCAGGCGCTGGTCGAAGAACAGCTGCGTGGAAGCGAGCACCACGCTGCCGTACACGTCGTGCTGCTTCTGCAGCCAGGCCAGGTTGCCGCGCCGCACCGGGCCCATGCCGCGATAGCCGGCCAGCGATTCCACTTCCGATTCCGCCAGCTGGCGTTCGTAGCCGATGCCGTACAGCGGCTGAAGCTCGCCATTGGTCGAGGCGACGTTGGCGACATAGCGCAGGTATTCCTCCATGGTGCGCGTGGCGCCCAACCGATTGAGCGCGCGTACCACGAAGGCCGAGTCGCGCAGCCAGCAGTACCGGTAGTCCCAGTTGCGCACCGTGTGCGGTGCTTCGGGAATCGAGGTGGTGATCGCGGCCACGATCGCGCCGGTCTCGTCGTACTGGCACAGCTTCAGCGTGATCGCGCTGCGGATCACCGCGTCCTGCCATTCCAGCGGGATCGACAGGTTGCGGACCCAGTTGCGCCAGTACGTGTGGGTCTGTTCCTCGGCGTTGCGCACGAACCCCGCGACCGACTGGGTGAGCGTTTCGTCCGGGCCCAGCACCAGGTGCGCATCTCGGTCCAGCACGAAGGGCAGGGCGTCGCGAATCACCCGCACGGGCACGTCGCTGGTCAGACGCAGCGTGAAGTCCGGAATGAGGTAACGGATATGGTTGCTTCCCCAGGTGGTTTCCGGCTTGACCGCGCCGTAGTCGCCCAGCGGACGCAGCCGGATGCGGATGCGCGGCGTGCCGGCAAGCGGGCGCAAACGGCGCATCAACATCACCGGTCGGTAGAAGCGATCGTTCTGGTGCCAGCGCGGTGCGAAATCCACGACCTCCACCGCACCGCCGTGCAGGTCGCGCAGTACGGTGCGCAGCATCGCGGTGTTGGTGATGTATTCCTGCTCGGAGGACGCGAAGTTCTCCAGCTCGATCGCGAAGTCGCCGCCTTCGTGGACGCCCGGCGACAGCAGGGCGCAGAAGGTCGGATCGCCGTCGAAGGCGGGGACGCAACCCCAGACGATGCGTGCGCGGGCGTCGACCAGCGCCGCGACGCTGCCGTTTCCGATGATCCCCAGGTCGAGGTTGGCGGGAAGGGTTGCAGTGGAAGTCATCCGTACTCCTGGATCGGCCCCATCTGGATCGACCGATGGGTGCGCGTGCGTGCGTCAGGCCAGCGACAGGCCCTCCTCCAGCCACGCGCGTACCGCGGCGGGATCGTGCAACGCGTAACGCGCGGCGGTGGGTTGGCGCGGGCCCACGAGAACGCCGAACCCACCATGGCTGGCGACTGCGGTGAAGGCATGCTCGTCGGTGAGGTCATCGCCCACGAACACCGGGCGACGCCCCTTGAACGGCGGCAGGGCGAGCAGGTCCACCACGGCCTCGCCCTTGTGCGCGCCGTCCGGACGCAGTTCGAGGACGTTGTTTCCGGGTTGCAGGTGGTAGCCCGGCAGGTCGATCAGCGCCGAACTGGCGAATTCGCGCAGCGGCTCTTCCGCGGCCGGTGCGCCGCGCCAGTGCAGCGCGACCGCAACTCCCTTGTCTTCGATGCGCGCACCCGGGAATTTCGCGGCCAGCGAACGTGCGGCAGCCAGCACGCCATCGAGCGCGGGCGGGCGCGCGTCACGGCTGATGTGGCCGTCGTCGCGGCGCTCCAGCCCATGCAGGCCCGCAGCCGGCAGGTGCAACGGTGCGAACAGTTCGTCCAGCTGTACCAGCGTGCGTCCGCTCACCAGGGCCAGCGCTCCGTCCAGCCGTCCGTGCAGGACAGCCAGCACGTCGATCAACTCCGGCTGCACCAGCACATCGCCCGGCGCATCGGCGAAGTCCAGCAGGGTGCCGTCGACGTCCAGGAACAGGGCCCAGTCGGGCGTGATCGCCGGTGGCGCGGGAAGGTGGGCAGGCATGCACGCATTGTGAACACGCCTGTGTCAGCATCAGGTGGACGTCTCCCAACCCGCTTGAATTGGCCCCCGGCGGGCCGCATCTGGTGCGCATTGCGGCCGCAACACGGGCCGCCACCAATTCAGAGGGACTTCCCATGCGGATGGACAAACTCACCTCGCGCTTCCAGCAGGCGTTGGCCGACGCGCAGTCGCTGGCCATCGGGCGCGACCACAACGTCATCGAACCGGTGCATCTGATGACCGCGCTGCTCGAACAGAGCGGCGGCAGCACGCGACCGTTGCTGTCGCAGGCCGGCGTCAACGTGCCGCTGCTGCGCGAACGCCTGGGCGAAGCGCTGGAGAAGCTGCCCAAGGTCACCGGCCAGGCAGGGCAGATCAGCGTGGGCAACGACCTGGCGCGCCTGCTCAACGTCACCGACAAGCTGGCCCAGCAGCGCAACGATGCCTTCATCGCCAGCGAGCTGTTCGTGCTGGCCGCGCTGGACGACAACGGCGAACTCGGCCGCGCGCTCAAGGCTGCCGGCGCCAACAAACAGAAACTGGAAGCGGCCATCGACAAGGTCCGCGGAGGCGAGAGCGTGCAGTCCGAGAATGCGGAAGACCAGCGTCAGGCGCTGGAGAAGTACACCATCGACCTCACCGCACGCGCGGAGAACGGCAAGCTCGATCCGGTCATCGGGCGCGACGAGGAAATCCGCCGCACCATCCAGGTGCTGCAGCGCCGCACCAAGAACAACCCCGTGCTGATCGGCGAGCCGGGCGTGGGCAAGACCGCCATCGTCGAAGGGCTCGCCCAGCGCATCATCAATGGCGAAGTGCCGGAAGGCCTGCGGGGCAAGCGCGTGCTGTCGCTCGACATGGGCGCGCTGATCGCCGGCGCCAAGTTCCGCGGCGAATTCGAGGAGCGCCTGAAGGCCGTGCTCAACGACCTGGCCAAGAACGAAGGCCAGATCATCCTGTTCATCGACGAGCTGCACACCATGGTGGGCGCCGGCAAGGCCGAAGGCGCGATGGACGCGGGCAACATGCTCAAGCCCGCGCTCGCCCGTGGCGAGCTGCACTGCATCGGCGCGACGACGCTGGACGAATACCGCCAGTACATCGAGAAGGATGCCGCGCTGGAGCGCCGCTTCCAGAAGGTGTTCGTCGGCGAGCCGAGCGTGGAGGACACCATCGCCATCCTGCGCGGCCTGAAGGAGAAGTACGCCGTGCACCACGGCGTGGAGATCACCGATCCGGCGATCGTCGCCGCGGCCACGCTGTCGAACCGTTACATCGCGGACCGCCAGCTGCCCGACAAGGCCATCGACCTGATGGACGAAGCGGCCTCGCGCATCCGCATGGAGATCGATTCCAAGCCCGAGGAACTCGACCGCAAGGAGCGCCGCCTCATCCAGCTCAAGATCCAGCGCGAGGCGCTGAAGAAGGAGAAGGACGCCGAGTCGAAGCAGCGCCTGGCCGACCTTGAGGACGAGATCGCCAAGCTCGAGCGCGAGTTCAACGACCTGGAAGAAGTGTGGAAGGCCGAGAAGGCCACGCTGCAGGGCGCGACGAAGATCAAGGAGCAGATCGAGCAGGCCAAGCTTGAGCTGGAAGCCGCTCAGCGTCGGCAGGACTTCGCCAAGATGAGCGAGATCCAGTACGGCACGCTGCCGGAACTCGACAAGCAGTTGAAGGCCGCGCAGGAAGCCGAAACCAAGGGCTTCACGCTGCTGCAGGACAAGGTCACCGCGGAGGAGATCGCCGAGGTCGTGGCGCGCTGGACCGGCATTCCCGTCAGCAAGATGCTGGAAGGCGAGCGCGAGAAGCTGCTGCGCATGGAAGACGTGCTGCACACGCGCGTGGTGGGCCAGGAGGAAGCGATCAAGGTCGTGTCCGATGCCGTGCGTCGCTCGCGTGCGGGCCTGTCCGATCCCAACCGTCCTTCGGGTTCGTTCCTCTTCCTCGGCCCGACCGGCGTGGGCAAGACCGAGCTGTGCAAGGCGCTGGCCGAATTCCTGTTCGACTCCTCCGATGCGATGGTGCGCATCGACATGAGCGAGTTCATGGAGAAGCACTCCGTGAGCCGCCTGGTCGGCGCGCCTCCGGGCTACGTGGGTTATGAAGAGGGCGGCTACCTCACCGAAGCCGTGCGTCGTCGTCCGTACAGCGTGATCCTGCTGGACGAGGTCGAGAAGGCGCATCCGGACGTGTTCAACATCCTGCTGCAGGTGCTCGACGACGGTCGCCTGACCGACGGCCAGGGACGCACGGTGGACTTCCGCAACACCGTCATCGTGATGACGTCCAACCTGGGCAGCCAGATGATCCAGGAGATGTCCGGCGACGACTCACCGCAGGCCTACCTGCAGATGAAGAGCGCGGTGATGGGCGTGGTGCAGTCGCACTTCCGCCCGGAGTTCATCAACCGTCTCGACGACATCGTCGTGTTCCATCCGCTGGACAAGGCGCAGATCCGGCAGATCGCACGCATCCAGATCAGCGGCCTGGAGAAGCGCATGGGCGAGCGTGGCCTCAAGCTCGCGCTGTCCGACGACGCGCTGGCGCTGCTGGCCAACGTCGGTTTCGATCCGGTGTACGGCGCGCGTCCGCTCAAGCGCGCGATCCAGCAGCAGCTGGAGAATCCGCTGGCTTCGAAGATCCTGGGCGGCGAGTTCGTCAGTGGCGACACGGTGCAGGTGGACGCGCAGGGCGGGCAACTGGTGTTCCGCAAGGGCTGACGGGAAAAACGGACGGGCCGCCTTTCGGCGGCCCGTGCGGTACAGCAGTGTTCCGCCGCGGATTACTTGGCGACGAACTTCAGCGGGCCGTGATACTGCGGCCAAGCGATGGACGATGCGCCACGCTGGTTGAGCGCGACCGCCGGTGTCGAGCCGGACTCGTTCTGCACGCTGGCCATCAGGGTCGGCACCCAGAAGTTCAACGCGAAGGTCGCGTCCTTGTAGATGACCGGCGTGATGTTCAGCGTGGTCGTCTTGCCCGGCTCGATGGTGAAGGACAGGACGTCCTGGTTCACGAACGCGCCCTTGTCGAGGATCTTCTGGACACTGAAGCCGGTGCTCATTTCCAGGCCGATGCCGGTGATCCGATACGTGCCGGCCGGGAGCGTCAGCGTTTCGGACTGGCTGTAGCGGGTCATGTGATTGACCGGGTGATCGATGAACTGCTTGGCGACCGTGGTGAACACCAGCAGGTCGTCCTTGATGCCCCATTCCAGGCCGCCGTTGCGCAGCTGCTTGTCGACCTTCTTGGGCAGTTCCTTTTCACTCGTGAACTGGGCGACGTTCACCGTCAGCGTGCCCGTGCCTTCCTGCGCGACGGCGCCCTGGCAGAACGCCAGTGCGACCAGCAGCATTACGCCCCTGAAGAGTTTCCCTGTCACTGTTGTCATCCCCTGTGAGTGCGACCGCAGTCTGCGGGGCAGCGATGGCATCCCGGAGCGGTGCGGCAGGGAATGTAGCAAGCAGCCGCCTCCAGGCGGAAGGCGCGCAGCCGTAGATCAACGTTCGTCCGAATTTCCGTTCCGGTCGGTGTGGACGGCAAGGCGTGCCTCCAGTTCGGTCACGCGTGCTTCCAGCAGGGCGATGCGTTCTTCCATCGCGGCGGCCGGCACGGCGCGTGCCGGCGCGGTGTCCGCGGGCGGCAGCTCCGGTTCGCCGCTGAGCAGATGCGCCCATCGCGATTCGCGCTGCCCGCTCTGGCGGGGCAGTTCACGCACCAGCGTGGGCTCGCGCTGGGCCAGGCGCTCCAGTGCGTACTGCACGTCCTCGGCGCCGTTGAAGCTGGCCATGCGGTCGGCGCGCGTGAGCAGTTCGTACACGGTCTGTGGCCCGCGCAGCATCAACAGCGCGAGCAGCGCCGCCTGAGGACGCGTGATGCCCAGCGTCGTTGCGAAGCGGTGCTCGTAACGATCGGCGCGGCTGCCGTGTTGCGACTTCACCCAGCCGCGTCCTTCCAGTTGGCGAAGCGCGTGGCCCACCGCGCCGGGCTCCAGCTGCATCACCGGTTCGCGCGAGGTCTTCTGGTTGCAGGCCAGCACGATGGCGTTGAGCGTGAGCGGATAGGTGTCGGGCGTGGTCGCTTCCTTCTCGACCAGGCTGGCGACGATGCGCGCCTGCATGGCGTCCAGGAGCGGGTCGGTGCCGGGGGCGGTTTCGGTCATGTCGGGATCGTCGGGTTCAGGCCGTGGCCGGGGGCAGGTGGCGCGAGCCGCGGTACAGCGGTGTGGCCATCACCATTTCGGCCAGGCTGTGGGCCAGTTCGCGTTCGGCCATGACCGCGCCGTCGGCGCCGTGTTCGAGCAGATGCTTCACCTCGGCGTCGCTGTGCGCGCGCGCCACGATGGTCAGCGCCGGGTTGATCTCGCGCAGCTTGGCGATGATCTCGCCGGCTTCCAGCGCGTTGGGGATGGCCAGCATCACCGTGTGCGCACGCTCTGGCGCGGCCTCGCGCAGCACGCGTTCGTTGGCGGCATTGCCACGGATCGCGGGAATGCCGGCCGCGCGTGCGCGATCGACCAGGTCGTCCTCGCCATCGATGACCACCAGGCCCACGCCGTGCTCCTTCAGCAGGCGTCCCAGCTCGCTGCCGACGCGGCCGTAGCCGATCTGGATCACGTGGTCGCGCAGCTCCGGCGGAATCGGCGGGTAGATGTGTTCCTCGGGTTCCGGCGCACGGTTGGCCTTCTCGCGTGCCTCGCGCCGGTCGAGCCAGGCGAACAGCAGCGGATTGACGATGATCGACAGCAGCGCGCCGGCGAGGATCAGGTCCTGGCCCGCCTTGGGCAGGATCTCCAGGCTCACGCCCAGGCCGGCGAGGATGAAGGAGAACTCGCCGATCTGCGCCAGGCTGGCCGAGATCAGCAACGCGGTGCTGTTGGCTTTTCCGAACGCTCGCACGATCGCGTAGGCGGCGATCGACTTGCCGAAGACGATGATCAGGAACGTCGCCAGCACTTCCAGCGGGCGGTGCAGCAGGATGCTCGGATCGAACAGCATGCCGACCGAGACGAAGAACAGCACCGCGAACGCATCGCGCAGCGGCAGCGTCTCGGTGGCGGCCTGATGGCTGAACTCGGATTCGTTGAGCAGCATCCCGGCGAAGAACGCGCCCAGCGCGAAGGACACGTCGAACATCGCCGCAGACCCGAACGCAACGCCCAGCGCGATGGCCAGCACGCACAGCGTGAACAGTTCGCGCGAGCCGGTGCCGGCGACGCGTTCGAGGATCCACGGGATCACGCGACGGCCGACGATCAGCATCACCGCGACGAACGCGCCGACCTTGGCCAGCGTCTTGAACAGCGCTTCCCACACTTCCACCGCGCTGCTTTCCTTGCCGCCGCCACCGAGCAGGCCCGCCAGCGCGGGCAGCAGCACCAGCGCCAGCACCATCGCCAGATCCTCGACGATCAGCCAACCCACCGCGATGCGACCGCGGCCGGTCTCGACCAGGCGCCGTTCTTCCAGTGCGCGCAGCAGCACCACGGTGCTGGCCACCGAGAGCGACAGGCCGAACACCAGACCCGCGCCGTGCGACCAGCCCAGCAGCAGCGCCAGGCCCCAGCCCAGTGCCGTGGCCAGCGCAATCTGCGCGACCGCGCCGGGCAAGGCGATGGCCTTCACGTCGAGCAGGTCGCGCAGCGAGAAGTGCAGGCCGACGCCGAACATCAACAGGATCACACCGATCTCGGCCAGCTGCGGCGCGAGCGTCTGATCCCCGACGAATCCGGGTGTGAAGGGTCCGGCGATCACGCCGGCCAGCAGATAACCCACCAACGGCGACAGCCGGAGCTTCTGGGCAAGGGCGCCGAAGATGAAAGCCAGCACGAAGCCGGCCACCAGGATTGCGATCAGGGACGTGTGATGCATCGGCTCTCCAGAAGGTGATCCTGTTCAGGATGTGGGCCGAGGGTGGGCGACGCAACCCCTGGAGCTGGTTCACGGGCCGCTCGCGCCAGATTGCGTCAGGACGCGTAAACCGCGGGTCAGGGCGTCCGAACCGATAGACTACGCGACCCGTTTTGCCGTTTTCCCGGATCCGACGTGATTTCGTTCCGTAATTTCGCCCTTCGCCGCGGCGAGCGCCTGCTGCTGTCCAATGTCGACCTTGCCCTGCATGCCGGATGGCGCGTGGGTGTGATCGGCCGCAACGGCACCGGCAAATCGTCGCTGTTCGCGGCGCTGCAGGGCGAGGTGGAGGCCGACCAGGGCGATGTCGACATCCCCGCGCGCGTGCGCATCGCCAGCGTCGCACAGGAAACGCCCGCGCTGGACGAGCCTGCGCTGGACTTCGTGCTGTCGGGCGATGCTGCCGTGCACGCGGCCATCGTCGCCGAGCGCGAAGCGATGCATCGCGAGGACTGGGAAGCCGTGGCCGAGGCGCATCACCGCCTGGAAGAGCTGGGTGGCTACGACGCCACCGCGCGCGCCGGCAAGCTGATGCACGGCCTGGGCTTCTCGCCGGACACGCACGAGCGCGCGGTCAAGGAATTCTCCGGCGGCTGGCGCGTTCGCCTGAACCTGGCACGCGCGCTGATGACGCCGTCGGACCTGTTGCTGCTCGACGAACCCACCAACCACCTCGACCTCGATGCCGTGCTGTGGCTCGAACAGTGGCTGCTGAAGTATCCCGGCACGCTGCTGCTGATCTCGCACGACCGCGAGTTCCTCGACGAGGTCACCACGCACACGCTTCACCTGCACGACGGCAAGGGCAAGCTCTACACGGGTGATTACACCGCGTTCGAGCGCCAGCGCGCCGAGCATCTGCGTCTGCAGCAGATCACCCACGAGAAGGTGCAGGCCGAGCGTGCGCACCTGCAGAAGTTCATCGACCGCTTCAGCGCCAGCGCGGCCAAGGCCAAGCAGGCGCAGTCGCGCGTCAAGCGACTGGCCAAGATGGCCAACACCGAGGCCGTGCGCGTGGAGCGCGCGCTGCGAATCGAGTTCCCCGCGCCGGACAAGCTGCCGCACGCGCTGCTGCGCCTGAACGACGCCGACTGCGGTTACGGCGACCACACCGTGCTCGACAACGTCCGCTTCGTGCTGGAAGCCGGCGACCGCGTCGCGCTGCTGGGCCCCAACGGCGCCGGCAAGTCCACGCTGGTGAAGTCGCTGGTCGGTGAGCTGCCTCTGCTCACCGGCGAACGCGGCGGCCATCCCGACCTGCGCATCGGTTACTTCGCCCAGCACACGGTTGAATCGCTGCAGGAAGGTCGCAGCCCGATCGATCACCTGGGCGATATCGCGCCGGGCGTGGGTTCGCAGCCGCTGCGCGACTTCCTGGGCAAGTGGAATTTCCCGGGCGATCGCGCGTTCGAATCGGTCGACGGCTTCTCCGGCGGCGAACGCGCGCGCCTGGCGCTGGCGCTGATCGCCTGGCGCAAGCCCAACGTACTGCTGCTGGACGAACCGACCAACCACCTCGACCTGGACATGCGCGAGGCGCTGGCCGAGGCGCTGGCGGATTTCGACGGCGCGATCGTGCTGGTGTCGCACGATCGACACCTCATCGGCCTGGTCTGCGACACGTTCTGGCGCGTGGCCGACGGCGTCGCCCAGCCGTTCGACGGCGATCTGGACGCCTACGCCGTGTGGCTGCGCACGCGCGATACCAGCTCGGAAAAGGCCAAGGCTCCCGTTGCCGCCGCGCCGGCACCGAAGACCGCCGCCAAGGCGTCGAAGGTCAACGCGCACAAGCTTTCGCAGGCGGAGGCGCGCGTGGCCGAGCTGGAATCGAAACTGCACACACTCGACATGGACCTGGCCGACCCCGACCGCTACGCCGGCGGCGGCACCGATGCCGTGGAACTGGCGAAGCAGCGCGAGCGCGTCGCGGCGCAGCTCGCGGAAGCGGAAGAAGCGCTGCTGGCGCTGTACGAGGCGTAGGGCGAGGGAACGCTCACGCCGGATCGGGCGAGGCCACGAGGTCCTGCCCGATACGCTCGCCCATCACTGCGCGGCCCTCGATCGTGACCGCGACCGGTTCGCCGTGCTCCACGTCGACCTCCACATCGAGGAAGCCGCCCAGCCCGGCGCCCGTCTGCTGCCGCGCGCGAAAGCGCACCCGCGGGGCATCGGTCGCGATCAGGCCGTGTCGCACGAGGTAGGCACCGAGTGGGCCGTTCGCATTCCCCGTCACTGGATCCTCCTCGATGCCAATGCCGGGCGCGAACATGCGGCCGTGCGTGCGCGCGTCGTCGTCCGCGTCCACATCGAGGGTGAAGACGAAGTAGCCACGCGTGCCGGCGCGTTCGTCGAGCGCGGCCAGGCGCGGCATGTCCGGGCGCAGCGCACGCAGTCGTGCGCGATGGCGGACTGGAACGAGCAGCTTGCCGTGGCCGGTACTGACGAACTGCACGGGCGCGCGTGCATCGAGTTCGTCGATCTCCAGCCCCAGCGCGTCAGCGAGTTCGCGCACCAGCGGCGGCGCCAGCGGCTCGGCGAAGATGGGTGGATTCTGCTGCATGCGGATCACGATGCCGTCGTCGCCCTGCATGGTCTCCACGCGCTGGATGCCCGCGCCGGTGAGTTGGCGACGCACACCGGGCGCGGCGCCTTCCAGCGCCAGCGCGTAGTGCGCGCCGATGGTCGCGTGCCCGCACACCGGCACTTCGACCGAGGGCGTGAAGTAGCGGATGTGCAGGTCGTGATCGTCGCCACGCGCCGGCAGCACGAACGCCGTCTCCGAATAGCCGAGCCGGTGCGCGATGGCCTGCATGCCTGTCTCGTCGAGGTCGCGCGCGTTGGTGACCACGCCGGCGGCATTGCCTTGTCCGCGCTGTGCGGTGAAGGCGTCGATGCGATAGACGCGCAGCTCGTCCGTGCTTGGTTCGCTCATGCGTGAAGCTCCGGCGGGGGAGGGCGAAGTGTAGTGCGGTGTCGGGCGCGGCCTTCAACGTCGCCGGAGTGCCCCTTCGCTACCCCGCCGGCCCGGTTTCCGGTCCGGCGGAACGGCGCATCCGCCTTCCTGAACCGGCGCGCGCCTTGAAATGGCCCGGTTTGCCGCCAGAATGCCCGCCTGCCTTTCGCGATACTCCCGTGCCATGCCGATCTACGCCTTCGAGTGCGCCGCCTGCGGCCACACCTTCGACCGTCTGCAGAAGCTGTCGGACGCCGATCCGGCGGAATGCCCCGTCTGCCATCAGCCGCAGGTGCGTCGTCAGCTGACCGCGCCGCAGTTCCGCCTGGCCGGCGGCGGCTGGTACGAGACGGATTTCAAGAAGGACGGCGACAAGAAGCGGAACCTGGCCGGCGACGGTGCGTCTTCATCCACCAGCACCACGACCGAGGCCAAGCCGGCCGAGAAGAAGACCGAGACGCCTGCGTCGAAGCCCTGAGAAGCAGCCCGGTAGCGCGCCGGAGCCTCGAAGACGTCAGCTGTCCTCGCGCATGAACACGGCGCCGCAGCCGTCGTCCACCCACACCGCGCCTTCGTGCCAACCCCAGTTTCGGTTCTCCACGCAGCGCGTGGCGGCGGTTTCGCGCGCCAGTTTCACCGGCCCACGGAACGGCGTGCGGCACTCGCGGTAGCCGCGGTTCTGGCTGTCGCACAACACCGCGTGGGGCGAGGCGGGAAAGTCCAGCTCGCCCGGGGCGGGCAGGGGGCGTTGCGCCTCCTCGGGCGCCACGAGGGTCAGGCCTACGCGCATCTGCGCCGAGGACCCCGCCTGCACCGCATCGCTGTGGCCTGTCCCCATCAGGAGCAGGGCCAGACTCAATCCCCAGGATGCGTGCTTGAACGGTGCCGTCATGACGCTGGTGCCTCCTCGATTACCGGCCGGACAATGGTCGAGACGCCGGCCAGCAACGCCGGATTCCGGGTCTCGCCCCTGCATCGGCCGCCCTGAGGAAAACTTGAGCGGTCATCCGGACTTTTTTCCGGGGAGGTGGAAGCCTGCCCCGGAGGTCGTCCCGACCCGCGTCCTCTATAGCGCGCGGCCCGTGCAGGCATCGTCAGGGCGAATCGGCGGGGCAGCCTCCGCGCGGTGCCGCTAGAATGCGCAGTTCTCCGGCCCGCAGGCCGGACCGTGCACACCCGGAGCCCCCATGCGTACCCATTTCTGCGGCCTCGTCGACGAGGCCCTGATCGGCCAGACCGTCACCCTGTGCGGCTGGGCCGACGTCGCCCGCAACCTCGGCGGCCTGTGCTTCATCGACCTGCGCGACCATGAAGGCATCGTGCAGATCGTGGCCGAGCCGACGACCGACCCGGAGCTGGGCGCTGGCGAGGCCAATGCCGCCGTGCTCGCGACCGCCGCCCAGGTGGGCTACGAGGACTGCCTGCGCATCACCGGCGTGGTACGCAAGCGCGAGTCGGTCAACAACAAGATCAAGACCGGCCAGGTCGAAGTGGTCGCGGTGAAGATCGAGGTGCTGAACAAGGCCGAGCCGCTGCCGTTCCACGCGCACGAGAACCCGGGCGAAGACATCCGCCTGAAGTACCGCTACCTCGACATGCGCCGCCCCGAGATGCAGAAGATGATGCGCACGCGCATCAAGCTGGTGCAGGCGCTGCGCCGCCATCTCGACGCGAAGGGCTTCCAGGACATCGAGACGCCGATCCTGACCAAGGCCACGCCGGAAGGCGCGCGCGACTTCCTCGTGCCGGCGCGCATGCACCCGGGCGAGTTCTACGCGCTGCCGCAGTCGCCGCAGCTGTTCAAGCAGATCCTGATGATGGCGGGCTTCGACCGCTACTACCAGATCGCGCGCTGCTTCCGCGACGAAGCGCTGCGTGCCGACCGCCAGCTCGAGTTCACCCAGCTCGACATGGAGTTCGCGTGGGTCTCCGAACGCGACGTGCAGGACACGGTCGAGGCGATGATCCGCGAGGTGTTCCGCGAAGTCGTCGACGTCGAGCTGGCGGCGCAGTTCCCGCGCATGACCTACGCCGAAGCGATGCGCCGCTACGGTTCGGACAAGCCGGACCTGCGCATCGCGATGGAATTCACCGACATTGCCGAACTGGTGAAGAACTGCGAGTTCAAGGTCTTCACCGACTGGGCCAACCATGAGGACGGCCGCGTGGTCGCGCTGCGCACCCCGGGTGGCGCGCAGTTCTCGCGCAAGCAGATCGACGACTACGCCGCCTACGCAGGCAAGTACGGCGCCAAGGGCCTGGCGTGGATGAAGATCGACGACGCCTCGAAGGGCCGAGACGGCATCAGCTCGCCCATCGCCAAGTTCCTCGACGACGCGACGCTGGCAGCCATCGTGCAGGCCACCGGCGCGACCACCGGCGACGCCATCTTCTTCGGTGCGGCCACGTACAAGTCTGCCAGCGACTTCATGGGCGCGCTGCGCCTGAAGCTGGGCAAGGACCTGGGCCTGGTGGCGCCGGGCTGGGCGCCGCTGTGGGTCACCGATTTCCCGATGTTCGAGTGGGACGAGGAGGAGGGCCGCTACGTCGCCCTGCATCATCCCTTCACCGCGCCGGCCGTGGATTCCATCGAAGACCTGCGCGCGAACGCGAAGACCGCGGTGTCGCGCGGCTACGACATGGTGCTCAACGGCAACGAGATCGGCGGTGGCTCCATCCGCATCCACAACTCGCAGATGCAGTCGGCGGTGTTCGAGCTGCTGGGCATCGGCGCGGAAGAGGCCGAAGGCAAGTTCGGCTTCCTGCTAGACGCGCTCAAGTTCGGCGCGCCGCCGCACGGCGGCATCGCTTTCGGCATCGACCGCATCGCCGCGCTGATGGCGGGCACCGAGTCGATCCGCGACGTGATCGCTTTCCCGAAGACCACCTCCGCGCAGTGCCTGATGACCGGCGCCCCGTCGCCGGTGCCGGACGTGCAGCTGGCGGAAGTTCACATCCAGGTTCGACCCAAAGAAGGGAAGTAAAACGAAATGACTGAAGTGGCTTTTGATCTCGAGTGGGAACTGCTGGGCGAAACCGGTTCGTCCGAAGGCGCGGGCCTGACGACCGAGCGCGCGCAGGTGTTCGGCGGCTGGCTGGTGCGCACGCGCACGAGCGGTGGGCAGGTGTCGATGGCGTTCGTGGCCGACGACCAGTTCCGCTGGGACGGTGAGGATTTCGGCGACGAGTACGAGGAAGAAGACGAGGACGCCGAGGAAGACGAAGAAGGCGAGGAAGAGTCCGACGAGGACGAAGAGGAAGACAACTAAGCATGGAGCTGCGCCGCGCCGTGCCGGCGGATGCCGACGCGTTGTCGGCGCTGTCCACTGCCTGCTTCACGCAGACGTTCGGCCACCTCTACCCGCCGGACGATCTTGCGACGTTCCTCGACGAGGCCTACGCGGTAGACGCGTGGGCCTCGTTGCTGGAAGACCCCGATTACGCCACCTGGGTGCTCGAAACGGACGGGGTGGCGGTCGGTTACGCGACCGCTGGCGCATGCACGCTGCCGCACGCGGACGTTGCCCCGGGCGATGGCGAACTCAAGCGCCTGTATGTGCTGCGCGCGCACCAGAACGGCGGCTGGGGCGGTCGTCTGTTCGAAGCGGCCATGCAATGGCTGCAGCGCACTGGCCCGCGCACGCTGTGGATCGGCGTGTGGAGCGAGAACTTCGGCGCGCAACGCTTCTACGAGCGGCACGGCTTCGAACGCGTGGGCGCCTACGATTTCGTCGTGGGCAACGTCCGCGACCATGAGTTCATCCTGCGTCGCCAGGCGCGATAGCGCCCGGTTCCTGTCCGGCGGCCGGCTCGTGCACCATGCGGGCATGAGCACCGCCGAGACCGATCACGTCCTCCTCCTCCACGGCCTGTGGATGCCGCGGCTGTCCATGCACTGGATCGCCGCGCGCCTGCGCCGGGCGGGATTCATCCCCGAGTCCTTCGGTTACGCCACGATCGCCGGCGGGCCGGAGGCCGCGATCCCGCGGCTCGCGCGACGCCTGCGCGATCGGCCCTCGCATGTCCTGGCCCACAGCCTGGGCGGGCTGGTCACGCTGACCACGCTGGAGCGCCATCCGGACCTGCCCGTGCCGCGCGTGGTCTGCCTGGGCTCGCCGCTATGCGGGAGCGGGGCGGCGGCGGGACTGGCCGGATACGCGTGGAGCGCTGCTTCGCTGGGGCACAGCGCCGACCTGCTGCGCCGCGGCTGCCATCCCTGGCGCGGAACGGCGCAGGTGGGCGTGGTGGCAGGCACCACGCCACTGGGACTGGGCCGCTATTTCGGGCATTTCCTCGATGCCAACGATGGCACGGTGGCGGTCGCCGAGACCTGCCTGTCGGGGGTGGCCGACCACACGGTCGTGGCCACCAGCCACACCGGGCTGCTGCTGTCGCCCGAAGTCGCGGGGCTGGCGGCGTCGTTCTTTCGCCATGGGCGCTTCCATCTCTCGGGCGAGGCGCGTCCAATCGAGTAAAATTCCCGGCTTCGAAAGCTCCAGCCGGAAGATTCCATGGGTAGAGGTCCCTCCATCGAGGCCCGCAAGAACGCGGTCGACGCGCAGCGCGGCAAGATCTTCACCAAGATCATTCGCGAGATCGGCGTGGCCGCTCGCGGCGGTGGAGGCGATCCCGGGGGCAATCCGCGCCTGCGCGCGGCGGTCGACAAGGCGCTGGCGGTCAACATGTCCAAGGACGTGATCGAGCGCGCCATCAAGAAGGCCACCGGCGAGCTGGAAGGCGTGGAGTACGAGGAGATCCGTTACGAGGGCTACGCCCCCGGCGGTGTCGCCGTCATCGTCGACTGCCTGACCGACAACAAGGTCCGCACCGTCGCCGACGTGCGCCACGCGTTCGGAAAGTTCGGCGGCAACCTCGGTACCGACGGCTCGGTGTCCTTCATGTTCAGGAAGCTCGGCGTGCTGTCCTTCGCCGCCGGCGCCGACGAGGAGAAGATCACCGAGCTGGCCATCGAGGCCGGCGCGGACGACGTGGTGGTCTACGACGACGGCGCCATCGACGTGGTGACCGCGCCGGACGGCTTCGCTGCGGTCAAGGCCGCAATGGAAGGCGCGGGACTCAAGGCGGACATCGCCGAGGTAACGCTGCGCGCCGACAACGACATCGCCGTGGGCGGCGAGACCGCGCAGCAGGTGGTCAAGCTGTTGCGCTGGCTGGAAGACATGGACGACGTCCAGAACGTGTATTCCAACGCCGACCTCGGCGAGGATGCCTACGCTTGATCCGTGGCGTAGGCTGACGACGTGATCCGAATCCTGGGTATCGACCCCGGCTCCCAGCGCACCGGCATCGGCGTCATCGACGTCGCCGCCGACGGGCGCTGCACCTACGTGCACGCACAGGCGCTGAAGCTGCTGGACGCGGAGGATTTCCCGTCGCGCCTGGGCCTGCTGTGCGAGGGGCTGGAGGCGGTGCTGGACCAATGGCAGCCGCAGCAGGTGGCCATCGAGACCGTCTTCATGGACAAGTCGGCGACGTCCGCCCTGAAGCTGGGCCACGCCCGCGGCGCGGCGCTGGCCACGGTGGTGCGCCGGCGCATTCCGATCAGCGAATATGCGCCGCGCGTGATCAAGCAGTCGCTGGTCGGTCGCGGTGCGGCCGACAAGCAGCAGATCCAGCACATGGTGCGGCTGCTGCTGAATCTGCCCGAAGTGAAACTGCAGGCCGACGCCGCCGATGCCCTTGCGGTGGCGCTTACCCATGCCCACATGAGCGCCACGGCGGCGCGCACGGGCCTTTCCACTGCGCTGTTGCGGAGACGTGGAGCATGATCGGTCGTCTGAAAGGCACTCTGGTCCTCAAGCAGCCACCCTGGCTGGTCGTCGACGTCCATGGCGTCGGCTACGAACTCGAAGCGCCCATGAGCACCTTCTACGACCTGCCCGACCTGGGCCGCGAGGTGTCGTTGTTCACCCATTACGCGCAGAAGGAAGACAGCGTCTCGCTGTACGGCTTCCTGCGCGAGGGCGAGCGCCGCCTGTTCCGCGACGTGCAGAAGGTGTCCGGCATCGGTGCGAAGATCGCGCTGGCGGTGCTTTCGGGCGTGTCGGTGGACGAATTCGCACGGTTGGTCCAGTCCGGCGACATCACGGCGTTGACCCGCATTCCCGGCATCGGCAAGAAGACCGCCGAACGCATGGTCGTGGAACTGCGCGACCGAGCCGCCGACCTGGCCGGCGTAGGCGCCACGCTGTCCGCCCCCGGCGGTGCGCACGACCCGCAGAGCGAAGCCGTCATCGCCCTGCAACAGCTGGGTTACAAGCCGGCCGAGGCTTCTCGCATGGCGCGCGAAGCCACCGCCGAGGGCGACGACGCCGCCACCATCATCCGTAAAGCGCTAAAGTCCGCGCTTCGCTGAGCCCCGGCCGTTCCGGCGGCCCGACGCAGACGCCTTCCATGTCCAGTTCCGTTCCCTCATCGCCCGCCGTCCACGGCCACCCCGGCCATGGCAAGCAGGGGCTCGCCAGCCTGATGGTCGGCGCGATCGGCGTCGTCTTCGGCGACATCGGTACCAGTCCGCTGTACACGCTGAAGGAGGCGTTCTCGCCGCACTTCGCCAAGCAACTGGGCATGGTGGTCGACCAGGCGACCGTCCTGGGCATGCTGTCGCTGGTGTTCTGGGCGCTGATGATCGTGGTGACGCTGAAGTACGTCACCATCATCATGCGCGCCGACAACCAGGGCGAGGGCGGCATCATGGCGCTGATGGCGCTGGCCCAGCGCACGCTGGCCAAGGGGTCGCGTTCGGCCTACGTGGTGGGCATCCTGGGCATCTTCGGTGCATCGCTGTTCTTCGGCGACAGCGTGATCACGCCGGCGATCACCGTGCTGGGCGCGGTCGAAGGCCTTGAGATCGCCGCGCCGGGGCTGCACCGCTTCATCGTGCCGTTGTCGGTGGTGATCCTGGTTCTGGTGTTCCTTGCGCAGCGCTTCGGCACCGACAAGGTGGGCCGCGTGTTCGGTCCGGTGATGCTGGTGTGGTTCTTCTCGCTGGCGCTGATCGGCCTGTACAACATCGTCAAGGCGCCGGAGGTCATCCAGGCGCTCAATCCGATGTGGGGCATGCGTTTCTTCGCGTCGCACGGCGCCCTGTCGGTGATGATCCTGGGCGTGGTGGTGCTGGCCGTGACCGGCGGCGAGGCGCTGTACGCCGACATGGGCCACTTCGGCCCGCGTCCGATCCGTCATTCCTGGTACTTCCTCGTCCTGCCGTGCCTGACGCTGAACTACCTGGGGCAGGGCGCGTTCGTGCTGGCGCATCCGGAAGCGGTGAAGAACCCGTTCTTCGAAGCGGTGCCGCCGTGGGCGCTGTACCCGATGATCGTACTGGCGACGATGGCCGCGGTGATCGCCTCGCAGGCGGTCATCACTGGCGCGTACTCCGTGGCGCGCCAGGCGATGCAGCTGGGCTTCCTGCCGCGCATGCAGATCAAGCACACCTCGCACGAGACCATCGGCCAGATCTACGTGCCGTACATCAACTGGCTGCTGATGGTGACGGTGCTGGTGGTGGTGCTGATGTTCCGCAGCTCCACCGCGCTGGCCACGGCCTACGGCATCTCGGTGTCGGCGACGATGCTGATCGACACGCTGCTGCTGGCGCTGGTCGCACGCGCGCTGTGGCCGCGCTGGCGCACCTGGGTGCTGCCGCTGTGCCTGGTCTTCTTCGCGGTCGACCTGGGCTTCGTGGTCGCCAACGGCGCGAAGTTCTTCGACGGCGCGTGGTTCCCGCTCCTGCTGGGCCTGGTGGTGTTCACCCTGCTGCGCACCTGGCGTCGCGGCCGCGAACTGCTGCATGAGGAAGTGCGCAAGGAAGGTATCGACCTGGATACCTTCCTGCCCGGCCTGATGCTGGCGCCGCCCGTGCGCGTTCCGGGCACGGCCATCTTCATGACGGCCGACAAGGGCGTGGTGCCGCACGCGCTGCTGCACAACCTCAAGCACAACAAGGTGCTGCACGAGCGCAACGTGTTCCTCACGGTGGAAACGCTCAACATCCCGTACTCGCCGAAGGAAAAGCGGCTGAAGATCGAGGCCATCGGCGACGACTTCTACCGCGTGCTGGTGCGCTTCGGCTTCATGGAAGTCCCCGACGTGCCGCTGGCGCTGATGCGTTCCTGCGATGCCGGCGGCACCTACTTCGATCCGATGGACACCACGTACTTCGCCAGCCGCGAGACCGTGGTGGCCAGCCGCCATCGCGGCATGCCGATCTGGCGCGATCGCCTGTTCGCCTTCATGCACCGCAATGCCGCGCCGGCCACGGGGTTTTTCCGCATCCCCGGCAACCGCCTGGTGGAACTGGGCGCGCAGGTGGAGATCTGACGCAGGGCAGGGCGTGTCGCACGTCGCTGTGACGGGCCGGGCGCGCGTGCGAACATAGGCCCATGAACGACCAACGCATCATCGCCGCCGGCTCCACGCGCGAGGACGAGGCCATCGAGGCCTCGATCCGTCCCAAGCGTCTGGACGAGTACCTCGGCCAGCAGCCGGTGCGCGAGCAGATGAAGATCTACATCGAGGCCGCCAAGGGTCGTGGCGAAGCGCTCGACCACGTGCTGATCTTCGGCCCACCCGGGCTGGGCAAGACCACGCTCAGCCACGTCATCGCCAACGAGCTGGGCGTGAACCTGCGCCAGACCTCGGGCCCGGTGATCGAGAAGGCCGGCGACCTGGCGGCGTTGCTGACCAACCTGCAGCCGCACGACGTGCTGTTCGTGGATGAGATCCACCGTCTGTCGCCGGCGATCGAGGAAGTCCTCTATCCGGCGATGGAGGACTACCAGATCGACATCATGATTGGCGAAGGCCCGGCCGCACGCTCGATCAAGCTCGACCTGCCGCCCTTCACGTTGATCGGCGCCACCACGCGCGCCGGCCTGCTGACCGCGCCGCTGCGCGACCGTTTCGGCATCGTGCAGCGCCTGGAGTTCTACAACGCCGAGGAACTCACCCGCATCGTGCGCCGCTCCGCGCAGATCCTGGGCATCGCCTGCGAACCCGAGGGCGCGGCAGAAATCGCGCGCCGTTCGCGCGGCACGCCGCGCATCGCCAACCGTCTGCTGCGCCGCGTGCGCGACTACGCGCAGGTGCGGGCCGGCGGGGATATCACGCGCGAGGTCGCCGATGCGGCGATGTCCATGCTCAAGGTCGACCCGGAAGGCTTCGATGACCTCGACCGGCGCCTGATCACCACCATCATCCAGTCCTTCGACGGTGGGCCGGTCGGCGTGGAATCGCTGGCCGCGGCGCTGAGCGAGGAGCGTGGCACGCTCGAGGACGTGATCGAGCCCTACCTGATCCAGCAGGGCTATCTGGTGCGCACCGCACGCGGCCGCATGGCCACGCCCAAGGCCTACCGGCACATCGGGCTCCAGCCCCGGGCCAGCAGTGGCGGGCTGTTCGAGGAGACCGGTCGTGACGGTTGAGGCGACGTTCAGTTGGCCGACACGCGTGTATTGGGAAGATACGGACGCGGGTGGGGTGGTCTATCACGCGCAGTACCTGGCCTTCCTGGAGCGTGCCCGCACCGAGTGGATGCGCGCCCAGGGATACGGCCAGGAGCTCCTGCGTCGCGAATACGATCTGGTGTTCGCGGTGCGCGCGATGCAGCTCGATTTCCTCAAGCCGGCGCGCCTGGACGACGCGCTGGCCGTGACTGCGGAACTGAGCGAATGCCGCCGCGCCAGCGCGGTCTTCGTCCAGGAGATCCGTCGCGGCGACGTGCTGCTGCTGACCGCGCAGGTGCGCGTGGCCGCGCTCGACGCCGGCGGTTTCCGCCCGCGAGCGATCCCGTCGCCGCTGCTGGACGAGCTCAAGGCGCTCGAACGGCCTCGGTGAGAATCCAATCCAAGTTGCAAGCCACACAGTCCCGCGCGACGGGCACGGAGAACCAAGCATGACGCCATTGTTGACCGCGCTGCAGGCCACCGCCGTGGAGCCCCTGCCGGAAGAAGCCGCGAACGCAGCGGGCCAGGCCGCGCAGGCGCTGTCGACCGCGCCGCACGATGCCACCAGCCTCAACCTGCTCCAGCTCGTGCTGCACGCGAGCATCCCGGTGCAGCTGGTGATGCTGCTGCTGTTGTTCGGCTCGATCGCTTCGTGGGTGATCATCTTCCGCAAGAAGCGCGTGCTCGACCGTGCCGCACGCGAGGCCGACCACTTCGAGGAACGCTTCTGGTCGGGCGCGGAGCTGTCCAAGCTCTACGCGGGCGCGACCGAGCGCAACCGCGACATCACGGGTCTTGAGGCGATCTTCGAAGCCGGCTTCCGTGAGTTCAGCCGCCTGCGCCAGCGCCGTGGCGCCGATAGCCGCATGCAGCTCGAAGGCGCCCAGCGCGCCATGCGCGCGACCGGTTCGCGCGAGATCGACGGGCTGGAACACAACCTCGAATTCCTCGCCAACGTCGGTTCGATCAGCCCTTACGTGGGTCTGTTCGGCACGGTGTGGGGCATCATGATTTCGTTCCAGGGCCTGGCCAACATGAAGGAGGCGACCATCGCCACCGTCGCGCCGGGCATCTCCGAGGCGCTGGTCGCCACCGCGATGGGCCTGTTCGCCGCCATCCCGGCGGTGTGGGCCTACAACCGCTTCGCGACCAAGGTGGAGCGCATGTCCGTGCGCTACGACGCGTTCTCCGAGGAGTTCTCGTCGATCCTGCAGCGTCAGGTTGACGAGGTGTAATGCGAGTCCCTCGCAAGAACCCGCACATCCATGTGCGGACTATTCAACTGCCGCCCTGGTCGCTGATGCGCCGGGCAATCTGAGGAAGGCCATGGCCGGGATCACCGCACGCCGCCATCGCAAGCGCAAACTCAAAGCCGAAATCAACGTCGTCCCGTACATCGACGTGATGCTGGTGCTGTTGATCATCTTCATGGTCACCGCGCCGCTGTTGAACCTGGGCGTCGATGTCGACCTGCCGCAGTCCAACGCGAAGTCGATCCAGGAGAAGAAGGACCCGGTCGTCGTCAGCGTCGATTCGGCCGGCAACTACTTCCTGACGTTGAAGGCCGGCGACAGCCAGGCCGTCACCGCCGAAGCGCTGCAGGCGCGGGTGCGCGGCATCGTGTCGCAGAACCCTGACGTAGCGGTGTTCGTCCAGGGCGATGCCAAGGTCAACTACCAGAAGATCATGGACGCGCTGGTGCTGCTGCAGAGCGCCAACGTCAAGAAGGTCGGCCTGATGAGCCAGCCCGACCAGAGCACACAGGGCCGCCGCTGATGCGGGAGACGCGCGCCGACACCGCGCAGGCGATCCTCTGGGCGCTGCTGCTGCACCTGATCCTGTTCGGGCTGATGTTCGCCGGTCTGATGTGGACGCGCACAACGGCGCCCGTGTCGGTCGCCGGTTCGCCGGTCACCGCCGAGCTGATCGACGCCAACGCGCTGTCGCCGGCCATGCAACGCACGCTGCGCAACCTGCCGGAGCCGGTCGAGCTGCCGCCTCCGCCGGCGCCGGAGGAGACCGCCCCGCTTCCGCAGCCCGTGCCCGAGCCCGTTCCGCAGGATTCGGTCGCACAGCCGCAGCAGCAGCCGCAGGATTTCATCCCGGTGCCGGATACCCAAAACCAGGAAGCCGTGGTCGAAACGCCGACCCCGACGCCGGCCGAGGAGAAGAAGGCCCAGGAGCTCAAGCGCAAGCAGGAGCAGATCGACCTGACCGAGCAGAAGCGCCAGCAGGAAGTCGAGCAGAAGCGCCGACTGGCCGAGCAGCAGGAGCAGGAGCGCCAGCAGAAGATCGCCGAGATCCGCAAGAAGCGTGAGGCCGCCTCGCGCGAGGTCGCAGCCGCTGCGCGTGCCACCGATCTGGCGGCCCAGCGCCAGCAGCAGGTCGCCGATGCCCGGTCGCGCCAGGGCGCCACCGACTCTGGCAGCGACGCCAGCCCTCCGCCCGGCAACAACGGGGTGGATACCGGCTTGAAGGCCCGTTATGCCGCGGCCCTGCAGGAAGCCATCCTGGCCAAATGGACCCGCCCGGAGACCGTTCCGGTGGGCTCCCGCTGCACCCTCCTGATCCGCCAGCTGCCGGGCGGGCAGGTGATGAGCGCCGAAGTGTCATCGCCCTGCTCGTACGATGAGCAGGGCCGTCGCTCGATCGAGGCCGCCGTGCTCAAGGCCCAACCGCTGCCGTACGCGGGCTTCGAGAAGGTGTTCGCCCGCGACCTCACGCTGAACTTCACCGCCCAGGACCGCTGATTGGCGCTCCCGGGACGGCGGCGTGCCGCCGGCTGGTTCAGCTTTGAGGCGGCGTTCACCTGCGGCTGCTAACAATTACAAAGCTGAACGGATTGACCCTGGACCGAACGTTCGAAAGAACGCCCGTACGACTGGAGTGCCGATGAAACGATCCCTCGCCTGGCTGGCTTCCGTGCTTGCCGTCCTCCTGCCACTGACCGCCGCAGCCCAGCAGGGGCTCGAGATCGACATCGTCGGCGGCAACGCCGCGGCGCTCCCCATCACCGTCGTGCCCATGCCGTACCAGGGCACCGCGACCGCGCCGCAGACGGACCTTTCGCAGGTGGTCACCGCCGACCTCGCGCGTTCCGGCCAGTTCCGGCCGCTGCCGCTCAACGACATCGTCGAAAAGCCCACCCGCGGCGGCGAGATCAACTACCCGACGTGGCGCGCGCTCAACCAGGACTACATCGTCGTCGGTCGTGTGCTCGATGCCGGCGCCGGCAGTTTCCGCGTTGAGTACGAGCTGTTCGACGTGGCCAAGCAGCAGCGGCTGCTTGGCTTCGCACTGACCGCTCGCAACAACGCGATGCGCGATGTCGCGCACCAGATCGCAGACGCTGTGTATGAAAAGATCACCGGCGTGCGTGGCGCGTTCTTTACCCGCATCGCGTATGTCACCGCCACCGGTACCGGCAAGGGCGCGCAGTACGCGCTGATGGTCGCCGACTCCGACGGTTTCAATCCGCAGACCGTCGTGCGTTCGCCCGAGCCCCTGCTGTCGCCGTCGTGGAGCCCGGATGGCAACCGCCTGGCCTACGTGAGCTTCGAGAGCGGCAGCTCCTCGATCTACATCCAGAACATCGCCTCGGGCAGCCGCGAGCTGGTCGCGAAGTATCGCGGCATCAACGGCGCGCCTTCGTTCTCGCCCGACGGTCGTCGTCTGGCGCTGACACTGTCGCGTACCGGTAATCCGGAGATCTACGTGATGGACCTGGCCAGCAAATCGTTGAACCAGCTCACCAATCATTTCAGCATCGACACCGAACCGACGTGGAGCGCGGACGGCAGCACGATCTACTTCACGTCCGATCGTGGTGGTCGCCCGCAGATCTACTCGGTGCCGTCGAGTGGTGGCAGTGCAACGCGCGTCACGTTCCAGGGCAGCTACAACGCCAGCGCCAGCGTGTCGGCCGATGGCAAAAAAATCGCCACGGCCCAGGGCGCAGGCAATACCTATCGCATCGCGCTGATGGACAGCACTCTGGGGGCTGCGCGCTGGAGCACACTTTCGCCGGGTTCCCTCGACGAATCGCCTAGCTTTGCCCCTAATGGTGCGTTGATCCTTTATGCTGCGCGCGAGGGCCGCCGGGGCGTGCTCTACGCCGTTTCGTCCGATGCCCGGGTGCGCCAGCGCCTGGTGCTGGCTGATGGGGACGTGCGAGAGCCCGCCTGGGGGCCATTCCGTTTGCCGCGTTGATCTAACGAAAGCGGTGTATCGCTAGTTTGCCCCGTACTGTCCCACGCCCGTAATGACGAGGAACAACCATGAATAACACCACTCGTATCCTGCTCGCCGCCGTGCTCTGCACCGCAGCCGTGGCCTGCACCAAGAAGGTCAAGGAAGAAGCGCCGGCTGAAACCACCCCGCCGCCGCCGGTCCAGACCGAACAGCCCGCCACCTCCGGCGTGTTCGGCCCGAACGACCTCGACACCGACGCTTGCCTGCGTCAGCGCGTCGTGTACTTCGACTTCGACCAGGACACCCTGCGTCCGGAGTTCCAGGCCATCGTCGGTTGCCACGCCAAGTACCTGCGTGACCGTCCGTCCTCGCGCATGACCCTCGAAGGCCACGCCGACGAGCGCGGCAGCCGCGAGTACAACCTGGGTCTGGGCGAGCGCCGCGGCAATGCCGTGTCGTCGGCCATCCAGGCCAACGGCGGTTCGGCCAGCCAGATCACCGTGACCAGCTACGGCGAAGAGCGCCCGGTCTGCACGGACTCGAACGAGGACTGCTGGGCCAAGAACCGTCGCGTCGAGATCGTCTACACCGCCAAGTAAGCGGTCGTAGAGACTCGTGATGGTCCGCAAGTCCCTACTTGCAGCAGCGTTCGCGGCGGCCCTCGTGGCCGCCGCGCCCGCCGCCGCGCAGCGCGCCAGCCTGGCCGATCGCGTTTCCGCGCTCGAACAGCAGGCCGCCAACAACCAGGGCAACGTCGACCTGCTCAACCAGGTCAGCCAGCTGCGCAACGAAGTGCAGGCACTGCGTTCGCAGGTGGAAGAGCTGCAGCAACAGAACCAGCAGCTGCTGCAGAGCTCCAAGGCCCAGTACCTGGACCTGGACGGTCGCATCAACCGGCTCGAAACCGGTGGGGCCGTTCCGCCCGCCGATGCCGCCCCGGCCACGCCCGCAGGCAAGCCGGCCAAGCCCGCTGCGCCGTCCGCCTCCGCGAAGGACCGCCCACCGGCGGTCTACGGCGACAAGGGTGCGCTGGCCAGGAACCCCGACGAACGAGCGGCCTACGATGCCGCCTTCAACGCACTCAAGGGCGGCGACTACGTCGAGTCGGCGCGTCAGTTCCAGGCTTTCATCGAGACCTACCCCGAAGGCGCCTACACGCCCAACGCGCTGTACTGGCTGGGCGAAAGCTACTACGTCACGCAGAACTACCAGATGGCGCAGACGCAGTTCCAGGCGCTGTTGGACCGCTATCCCACGCACGACAAGGCCTCCGGCGCGATGCTCAAGGTCGGCCTGTCGCAGCTGAGCCTCAAGCAGGTCGAAGCGGCCGAGCGCACCCTCGCCGACGTGTCCGTCAAATACCCCGGCACCGACGCCGCCCGCACCGCCAGCGACCGCCTCAACGCGATCCAGCTCGGTCGCCTCCGCTGAGCCCGACGGGCACAGCCCGATCCGGTAAAATGCCCGCATGAACGCCGTCCCCCTCGATGCGGCCGCCGCGTCGCCCGAGCGGCTGCGGATCACCGAAATCTTCCTGTCCCTGCAAGGCGAGGCCCGCAGCATCGGCTGGCCCACCGTCTTCGTGCGCCTGACCGGCTGCCCCTTGCGCTGCCAGTACTGCGACACCGCGTACGCCTTCCATGGCGGCGAATGGCGACAGATCGACGACATCCTCGCCGAGGTCGCCTCGCATGGCGCGCGCCATGTCTGCGTCACCGGCGGCGAGCCGCTCGCGCAGAAGCGCTGCATCGGGCTGCTGCGACAGCTGTGCGACGCCGGCTACGAGGTCTCGCTGGAAACTTCCGGCGCCATCGACATCGCCGAAGTCGACCAACGCGTGTCGCGCGTGCTCGACATCAAGACGCCCGACTCGATGGAAGTGCACCGCAACCTGTGGTCCAACCTGCCGCTGCTCACGCCGCACGACCAGGTCAAGTTCGTGATCTGTTCGCGGGAAGACTACGACTGGGCGAAGGACATCGTCGCGCAGCACCGCCTGACCGATGTCTGCGACGTGCTGTTCTCGCCAAGCTTCACCCAGATCAAACCCAGCGATCTGGCCGACTGGATCGTCGCCGACAAACTGCCGGTGAGGTTCCAGTTGCAGTTGCACAAGATTCTCTGGAACGACGAGCCGGGCCGCTGAGCCCGCCGTCCCGAAGGAAACAGACACCATGAAGAACGCCGTCGTCCTTGTTTCGGGCGGGATGGACTCCGCCGTCGTCGTCGCCATCGCACGCGAGCAGGGCTATGCCGTGCACGCGCTCAGCGTGCGCTACGGCCAGCGACATACCTCCGAACTCGAGGCCGCCGACCGCGTTGCCAAAACGCTTGGCGCTGTCGCGCACAAGACCGTCAATGTCGATCTGCGCAGCATCGGCGGCTCCGCACTCACCGACGAGTCCATCAGCGTCCCGACCGATGACGACGGACACGCCGTGGGGCAGGACGCCGTCAAGGACGCCATTCCCGTCACTTACGTCCCCGCACGCAACACCATCATGTTGTCGGTCGCGCTGGGCTGGGCCGAAGTGCTGGGCGCCAACGACATCTTCTGCGGCGTCAACGCCGTCGATTATTCCGGCTACCCCGATTGCCGTCCCGAGTTCATCGAAGCCTTCGAGAACCTCGCCAACCTGGCGACGAAGGCCGGCGTGGAAGGCGCAGGCCTGCGCGTGCACGCGCCGCTGCAGTTCATGAGCAAGGCCGACATCGTGCGCGAGGGCGTGCGCCTGGGCGTGGATTTCGCGCAGACGGTGTCGTGCTACAAGGCCGACGATGAAGGTCGTGCCTGCGGTCACTGCGACGCCTGCCGCCTGCGTGCCGAAGGCTTCGCCGCCGCCGGCGTGGCCGACCCGACGCGCTACGTCTGAACACCCCGCGCCTGTCGCCACATCCTCACGGCGGCCTGCGCTAGAATGCACGCCCCGGCGCAAGGCCGGGGTCGCACCCGCACCCGCGGGCGCATGGATCTACAAGTGGGCCGTTAGCTCAGTCGGTAGAGCATCGGACTTTTAATCCGCTGGTCGATGGTTCGAATCCATCACGGCCCACCATTCCCAATAAGAGCTGACGGGCGATTCTTCGCGCGGCAACAGTCGCGATCGTCTGCTTAGTCCGCCGAGTGGCATGTCTCGCGTCTGCGGCTGTGTACATGCGCGCAGTCATCGCGATGAACGGTCTAGCGTCCGCCTCAGATACTTCAGAGTTTGATCAGATTTGCATCAACGAGATTGATGACGAGCAACAGCACTGCCGTGCCGCAAGTGCAAAAGAAAAAGGCCGCCCGAAGGCGGCCTTTCTTCTAATCGCCGATTCGCTTACTTCGTAGGAGCGTTCAGCGACAGCGCATCCTTCAGCGCCTTGCCGGGCTTGAACGCCGGCACGATCGACGCGGCGATCTCGATGGTCTCGCCGGTCTGCGGATTGCGGCCGGTACGCCCGGCGCGGTTGCGTGCTTCGAACGTGCCGAAGCCGAGGATGGTCACCGCTTCGCCGTTCTTCAGCGCCTGGGTGACGGATTCGATCAGCGCATTGATGGCCGATTCGGCCTGCGACTTCGACAGCTGCGACTGCACGGCGATGGATTCTGCGAGCTGGGACTTGTTCATGGGGCACCGTCATGTCAGGGGCGCGTAGTAGAGCCGCTTCGCGACGCAGCGTCAAACGCGACGATTCCTGCGGGCGGCCAGAACACGGCAGAGGTGGGGCCGCAGCGACAGAAATCTTCTGATGGCCGGTCCCGGTGCTTCCGCAAAGAATCTCCGCTCCTTTCCAGTCGGGCCCATCCGGTGGGCACCGAACAGACCGCGAGGCATTCAGGATGGCAAATCTCCCCCGGCGCATGACGGCCGAACTCATCGGCACGTTCTGGCTTGTGTTTGGCGGCTGCGGCAGTGCCGTGTTGGCCGCGAACTTCGGCGGCGTTGGAAACCCGGTGGGAATCGGGTTTCTGGGTGTGTCGCTTGCCTTCGGTCTGACGGTACTGACCGGCGCGTATGCACTCGGGCCGATTTCAGGGGCGCATTTCAACCCGGCGGTCAGCATCGGCCTGTGGGCCGCTGGTCGCTTTCCTGCGCGCGATCTGCTGCCTTACATCGCGATGCAGTTGATTGGTGCCGTGGCGGCCGGGTGTCTGTTGAAGCTGATCGCGGCCGGTGCGCCCGGTTTCGTCATCGATCCGAACGCGCCGGGTGCGTTCGCGAGCAATGGCTACGGCGCGTTCTCGCCGGGCGGGTACGGGCTGATGGCGGCGTTCATTGTCGAAGCGGTGCTGACGGCGGTGTTCCTGGTGGTGATCCTGGGAAGCACGCATGCTCGCGCGCCTGCCGGCTTCGCACCGCTGGCGATTGGTCTGGCGCTGGTGCTGATCCACCTCATCAGCATTCCGGTGACCAACACCTCGGTGAACCCGGCGCGCTCGGCGGGCATTGCCTTTGTGATCGGTGGGCCTGCGTTGTCGCAGTTGTGGCTGTTCTGGGTCGCGCCGATCTTCGGTGCCATCGCGGGTGCGTTGACCTGGCGGGTGGTCCAGCCCGGGGACGCATGACGTATTCCCCGCCACCGGATGGGGACGCCGCCCGCTTGTTGCGGGCGGCGTTTCATCTTGCGCGGGCGATTGAACACGATGCCGCGTGGGCATGGTCGCGCGCGTCGAGTTCGACGCGTGAAAGCGTGGGAGGTGCGGAGGTCGAAGCGCTCACCGAACAGACGCGGACGCGTGGCGCCGCCCGCTCGCGACGCTGGATCAAGGTGGAGCGGTTCGATTCAGTCGGAACAGACGCCGCCCATTACGTACGTGCGGTGTTCGCCGTCAGCTTCGCGTCGGGCCCGCCCATGGAAGAGATGGTGGTGCTGCGCCACGACGAAGACGGCGTGTGGCGCCTGGCGGGTTACGCGATTCGCTGAGTGGTGCAGGCCGCCGCATCATGCGCGTGCGGCACGGCTTCATCGCCTCGATGTGCCGTTGGCAAGTGCGGTCGACGCGCGCATCCGACGCAGCCAGAAGACGTACGCCGTGCCTGTTAACAGACACACCGACGAGACGATCACGGCCTGTATCGCGGACTGCCCTTCCAGGCCCCGGATGATGGCGACCATGAGCGCCAGCGCCGCAAGCCCGAACCAGAACGCCACGCCGCGCAGGGCTTCGCCTTCGTTCGTCATGTGCGGTCACCTCTGGGCCTTACGAGCGGCCCCGTTTCGCAACGAGGATGACGCCTTTCGTGTGAAGAGCGAGCAGAGATGCCCGTGGGTAAGCGATGGATTCGCCGACCTGGAGCGGGACGCCGTCGACAACGGCCTTGGCGAGCGCGCGGTAGATGCGCCGCTTGCTGGTCGAGCGTTCCTGCACCGCGTGGGCGATGACGCGGTCGGCCTGCACTGAATCCACCTGCACCAGTGTGTAGAACGACGTGCGATGACGTGCGGCCGTTGGGTCATCCAGCCGGACCATATAGATGTCGCCCGCCTTCGGGTTGTCCAGGTAGGCCTGGGTGCGGTTTCCGAAGGTGAGCCGGAAAGCCGCTGTGCCGACCAGGGCCAGTGCAAGGGCAAGGATCGCGAGCTTCTGCGCGACCGGATTCTGGGCGCCGAACATGATGGAAAGGCCGGAACGGAGGGCTCAACAGTCTGTTGATCCACCCCGTACGACCCCATCGGAGGAATCCGACTCTTCCCGGTCAGTCGGCGTCGTTGGCCCGGCTGGGCACTGCGGTACTGCTTTCCTGGAAACGCGGCAGCGTGTCGGCTACGTCGAACCAGGGCAGGCGCGAACGCGTCCACACGTGGTCGTCCATGCGCACCTGTTCCGGTGAATCGAGACTGCCGACGCACACCTGCACACGGTCCTGAAGCACTTCCTCGCGCATGCCCAGCGTGCTGCCGCAGGTGTCGCAGAAGCCGCGTTCGGCGAACGGAGACGTGCGGTACCAGCGCGGTGGCGCGGCGATCCATTGGAACGCGACTGCCGGGAAATGCACGAACGCCAGCGCGGGCGCACCGGAATGGCGCCGGCACATCGTGCAATGGCAGATCACGCCACGGATCGGCGCTGCGCTCGCGCGGTAGCGGACGGCGCCGCACAGGCAACCGCCCTCGAAAATCCCCTCATCCATCATGTGTCCTTTCGTGTCCGCATCATCCGTTGTTGGTGCTGCTGCGCTGGTAGTGACGCGTGGCCTCGTCCAGTCGCTCCCACGGCAGCTTGTGTTCGATCCAGGTTTCCTTGGTCGGTGGAAACTGCTCCGGCGAATCCAGCGACGCGGTGGTGATGTCGAGCGTGTCCACGTCGTCGGCGTGGCGATACGTCAGCGGCGTGCCGCAGTTTCCGCAGAAGCTGCGCACCACCTCGGGCGAAGACTGGTACCACAGCGGCGTCCCGGCGATGAAGGCGAACGCGTCCATATGGAACGTGGACCAGGCAACCGACGGCGCTCCGCTCGCACGGCGGCAGGTCCGGCAGTGGCAGATGCTTCTGGAAACCGGGGGTGCCGTGGCGCGGTAACGGACGGCACCGCACAGGCAGCCGCCTTCGATGCACAAGCCCATGGTGTCCTCCACGACCCTGACGTGGCGGTTTCCGGCGTTATACGGCCGCTCATGTGTGTGCGGCGCGAGGATGGCGACGAGAGGGCGTGATGACCGGCCCAACGGTGTCAGGCCGCGTCGAACAGGTGCTGCAGTACCGCCTCGCCATACCGGTCGAGCTTGCTGGCGCCGATGCCCGGGATGCGGGACAGCTCGTCCAGGTCGTCCGGCGAGGCCTCGGCGATCGCACGCAGGGTGCTGTCGTGGAAGATCACGTACGCCGGGATGTTCTGCTCGCGCGCGGTGGCCGAACGCCATTCCCGCAGCGCGTCGAAGCGGATCTGCGAGTCGCGGTCCAGCTCCACCATCGGCGCGGACGTACCGCTCTTGCGTCCCTTGCGGCCACGCGCCGGCTTGGCCGCCTCGTGACGGAAACGCAGTTCGCGCTCGCCGCGCAGCACCGGGCCGCTTGCCGCGGTCAGCCGCAGCGCGCCATGGTGTTCGACGTCGGCCTCCAGCAGGCCGGCGGCGACCAGTTGGCGGAACACGCCGCGCCATTGGCGCTCGTCCAGGTCGTTGCCGATGGCCCAGGTGCTGAGGCGCTCATGGCCCCATTGCTGCACCTTGTCGGTGTTCATGCCGCGCAGCACGTCGATCACGTGGCCCGCGCCGAAGCGTTGCCCGGTCCGGTACACGCACGACAGTGCCTTGCGTGCGGCCTGCGTGCCGTCCCAGCTTTGCGGCGGGTCCAGGCAGTTGTCGCAGTTGCCGCACGCCCCGCCGTGCGCTTCGCCGAACCAGCCGAGCAGACCTTGCCGGCGACACTGAGTGGATTCGCAATAACCCAGCAGCGCATCCAGCTTGCCCAGCTCCAGCCGCTTGCGTTCCTCGCCTGCATCGCCCTGCTGGATCAGCTGGCGCAGGTTCACCACATCGCCCAACCCGTAGCTCAGCCACACCTCGGCGGCATCGCCGTCGCGTCCGGCGCGGCCGGTTTCCTGGTAATAGCCTTCGATCGACTTGGGCAGGTCCACGTGTGCGACGAAGCGCACGTCGGGCTTGTCGATGCCCATGCCGAAGGCGATGGTCGCCACCATCACGATGCCGTCCTGCTGCAGGAAACGCCGCTGGTTTCCGGCGCGCAGCGAGGCCTCCATGCCGGCGTGGTAGGGCAGGGCGTTGATGCCTGCCGCCTGCAACTGCTCGGCCACGGATTCCACGCGACGCCGCGAGAACGCGTAGACGATGCCGCTTTCGCCGCGATGGCCTTCGAGGAAATCCAGCAACTGGCGCACGCCGCCGCCGTCCTTGTGCACCACGCGGTAGCGCAGGTTCGGACGGTCGAAGGAACTGACGAACTGGTGCGCGTCCCCCAGGTTCAGGCGTTCGGCGATCTCGCGCCGCGTCGGCGCATCCGCGGTGGCGGTGAGTGCGATGCGCGGAATGTCGGGCCAGCGTTCGTGCAGCACCGTGAGCTGGCGATACTCGGGGCGGAAATCGTGTCCCCATTGCGACACGCAGTGCGCTTCGTCGATGGCGAACAGCGCGATGCGCGCACGCTCCAGGAGCGAGAGGAAGCGCGCGGTGAGCAGGCGCTCGGGCGCCACGTAGAGCAGGTCCAGCTCACCCGACAGCAACTGCCGTTCCACCTCGGCGGCCGCGGCTGCGTCCAGCGTGGAGTTCAGGTAGGCCGCGCGCACGCCCAGCTGTCGCAGGCCTTCCACCTGGTCCTGCATCAGCGCGATCAACGGCGAGACCACCAGCCCGCAGCCCTCGCGCAGCAGCGCCGGAAGCTGGTAGCACAGCGACTTGCCGCCGCCGGTGGGCATGAGGACCAGAGCGTCGCCGCCGGAGGTCAGCCGCTCGACGATCTGCGCCTGTTCGCCGCGGAAGCCGTTGTGGCCGAACACGCGGCGCAGCAGATCGAGAGCGGAATCGGACATGCGCATAGTCTAGCCGCCGGGGCCGGCCACCACCGCGGCCGATGTCCGGATGCCGTGTCGGAACATCGCCGGTTCAGCTGGCGCGGGGACGCCGAAAACGCGGAAGCCCGGGTATCCCCGGGCTTCCTGGCGTCCTGCGGCTGGCCGCCGCGACGGTCACTCCAGCAGCGAGCGCAGCATCCACGCGTTCTTCTCGTGCGTCTGCAGGCGCTGGGTCATCAGGTCGACGGTCGGGTCGTCACCGCCCTCGTCGGCGATCTTCAGCACCTTGCGCGCCGTGCGGGCCACCGCTTCGTTGCCGACGGTCAGCTGGCGTACCATCTCGCGCCAGTCCGGTGCCTCGGTCAGGCCGGGTTCCTCGGGGATGGAGCTCAGGCGGATGAATTCCGCGTACGAGCCCGGCGCGTTGAACCCCAGGGCGCGGATGCGCTCGGCGGTTTCGTCCAGCGCGTTCCACTGCTCGGTGTACTGGCCTTCGAACATCACGTGCAGGCTGTTGAACATCGAGCCGGTGATGTTCCAGTGGAAATTGTGGGTCTTCAGGTACAGGGTGAAGCTGTCGGACAGGAAGCGCGACAGGCCTTCGGCGATCTTCTTGCGATCGCCCGCGCTGATCCCGATATCGATGCCCGGGTGGCTCGGCGCCGGCGATGCCGGGGCTTTGGACTTGGCATTCTTTGCTTTGGCCATTGCTGTTCTCCCTTGAATCATGGCATTGCGGCGACAATAGGCCGTGCCGACCGCGATGTGAAATGGATCTTGCCTTTCAGTGTGATCGATGAAACCGATGGACCCGGCGCAGTCTAGCCGCGCCAATGTCAGCGATGCGTTACGCCAGGCCCGCCGCGCCATCGACGGCGCGCTCAGTCGCGACCGCGGCCGGCTGCATGGCCTGTGGTCGCGCTGGAGCGGAAAGCCCGGCGATTCCGGCGCACGCGAGGCGTTCGCGCAGGCGCTGGCGGCGTCTGTCTCGCAACGGGAAGCCCGCATCGCCTCGCTGCCGCAGGCGCCCGTCGATCCCAACCTGCCCATTGCGGCAAAGGCCGACGAGATCGTCGCGTTGATCCGTGCCCATCCGGTGGTCGTCATCGCCGGCGAAACCGGTTCGGGCAAGACCACACAGCTACCCAAACTGTGCCTGGCCGCGGGCCGTGGCGCGGCCGGCATGATCGGCTGCACCCAGCCGCGCCGCATCGCCGCGCGCGCGGTCGCGCGCCGCGTGGCGGAAGAACTGCAGACCCCGTTGGGCGCCGCGGTCGGCTACCAGGTGCGCTTCACCGAGAACGTCGGCGAGCAGACGGCGGTGAAGTTCATGACCGACGGCATCCTGCTGGCGGAAATCCAGTCCGACCGCTGGCTGTCGCAGTACGACACCATCCTCATCGACGAGGCGCACGAACGCAGCCTCAACATCGATTTCCTGCTGGGCTACCTCAAGCAGCTGCTGCAGAAACGACGCGACCTGAAAATCATCGTCACCTCCGCCACCATCGACACCGAGCGCTTCGCCGCGCACTTCGGCGATGCGCCGGTGGTGAACGTGGAAGGTCGCGGCTATCCGGTGAGCGTGCGCTATCGGCCGCTCGAGGGCGAAGGCGAGGACGACGGCGACCGGACGATCAACGACGGCATCGTCGCCGCCTGCGACGAGATCACGCGCGAAGATCCGCGCGGCGACGTGCTCATCTTCCTGCCCGGCGAGCGCGAGATCCGCGACGCGCATCTCTCGCTGGAACGCCGCAAGTATCGCGAGACCGAAGTGCTGCCGTTGTACGCGCGCCTGTCGGTGCGCGACCAGGACCGCGTGTTCAATCCGGGGCCGAAGCGCCGCATCGTGCTGGCCACCAACGTCGCCGAAACCTCGCTGACGGTGCCGCGCATCCGCTACGTAGTGGACCCGGGCGTGGCGCGCGTGAAGCGCTACAGCCCGCGTGGCAAGCTCGACCGGTTGCACATCGAGCCGGTCAGCCAGGCCAGCGCCGACCAGCGCAAGGGCCGCTGCGGACGCATCAGCGAAGGTACCTGCTATCGCCTCTACTCCGAGGCGGATTTCGAATCGCGCCCGCGCTACACCGATCCGGAAATCCGTCGCGCCGCACTGGCCGGCGTGATCCTGCGCATGCTGTCGCTGGGGTTGGGAAACATCGAGGATTTCCCGTTCCTGGAGCCGCCCGATCCGCGCGCCATCGCCGATGGCTGGCAGCAGCTGTCCGAACTCGGTGCGGTGGACGAACAACGCCGCCTCACGCCGACGGGCAAGCTGATGTCGCGCCTGCCGGTGGACGTGAAGCTGGCGCGCATGCTGGTGGCCGCCAACCAGCACGGCGTGCTGCGCGAAATGCTGGCGATCGCCTCGTTCCTGGGCATCCAGGACCCGCGCGAGCGCCCCGCCGACCAGCGCGCCGCGGCCGACAATGCCCACGCGCAGTTCGCCGACCCGCGTTCGGAGTTCGTCGGCATCCTCAAGCTCTGGGACGCCTACACCACCGCGCACGAGGACCTCACGCAGTCGAAGCTGCGCGCCTGGTGCGAAAAGAACTTCCTGGGCTTCCTGCGCATGCGCGAGTGGCGCGAGTTGCACCGCCAGTTGAAGCTGATGGCGGAGGAGCTCGACTGGAAGGAGTCACGCGCCGCGATGAACGAGCATGGCGCGCTCGATCAGTCCGCGTACGCCACCCTGCACAAGGCGCTCATCGCCGGACTGCCCACGCAGATTGGCACGCGCGGCGATCGCGGCCAGTACGACGGCCCGCGCGGGCGTAAATTCCAGCTGTTTCCCGGTTCGCCGCTGGCGAAGAAGCCGCCGCCGTGGGTGCTGTCGGCGACGCTGCTCGATACGGAGCGCGTGTGGTCGCTGACCAATGCCTCCATCGAGCCCGACTGGGCCATCGTCGAGCTGTCGCACCTCCTGTCGCGGCGCCAGCACGATCCGCGCTGGTCGCGTTCGCAGGGACGCGTGATCGGCAGCGAGCAGATCGGCCTGTTCGGCCTGGTGCTCGCCCCCAAGCGACCGGTGCACTACGGCGCGCTGTTTCCAGAGGAAAGTCGGGCGATCTTCGCGCGCGATGCGCTGGTCACCGGCGAGATCAACACGCGTGCGGCGTTCCTGCCACGCAACCTCACGACGCTGGCCAAGGCGCGCGACGAGGAAGCCAAACAGCGCCGCAGCGGTCTGGTCGTCGACGAGGACTGGATGACGCAGTGGTACCTCGACCGCCTGCCGTCGCACGTGCACAACGCACAGGCGCTGGACGCGTGGTACGGCAAGTTGCCGCCCGCCGAGAAGGCCGCGCTGGAATGGTCGTTGCCGGACCTGATGATCGGCGACGAGAGCGATGCCGTGCGCTTCCCGCCGTACCTGTCGCTGGGTAGCGTGCGCCTGGCCGTGAAGTACCGTTTCGAACCCGGTGCCAGCGACGACGGCATGACCCTGGCGGTGCCGCTGCACCTGCTCAACGCGCTCGATCCGGTGCGCCTGACGTGGCTGGCGCCGGGCTTCGTGCAGGACAAGGCCGCCGCGCTCATCAAGAGCCTGCCCAAGACGATCCGCCGCAACTTCGTGCCCGCGCCGGATTTCGCGCGCGCCTTCCACGAAGCGCATGCGCAGGCCAGCGCCGATGCCATCACCGGTGAACTGGCGCGCTTCCTGCACCGGCTGGGTGGCGTGGCCGTTGCGCCGACGGACTTCGACGAATCCGCGCTGGAACCACACCTGCGCATGAACCTGCGCCTGTTCGATCGCGACGGAAAGACCGTGCTGGCCGAGTCGCGCGATCTCGACGACCTGCGCGCACGCTTCGGCGAACGCGCGGCCGCGGCATTTGCCGCCAAGGCAGCCGACGGTCTCGCCCAGCGCGGGCTCACGACATTCCCGGAGACGCCCATTCCGGTATCCGTGCCCGGCGCCGGCGGTGTGCCGGCGTATCCGGCCCTGCATGACGACGGCGACAGCGTGTCGCTGCGCGTGCACGCCGATCGCGAGGTCGCCCGTCGCGATCACCCGCGTGGCGTGCGCCGCCTGCTCGAACTGGCGCTGGCCGACAAGCTCAAGCAGGCGCGCAAACAGCTTCCGGTGACGCCGAAGATGGGTCTGCTGTACGCATCGATCGAATCGGCTGGGCCGCGCGCGGACGGGTTGAAGGAGGGCGACCGGCTGCGACTGGACCTCGTCGATGGCGCCTTCGCTTCGCTCGCCGCCGAAGGCCTTGGCGACGTGCGCGACGCCGACGCCTTTGCCGCGCGACGCGACGCGATCATCAAGGGGTTGTTCGGCGAGGCGATGGATCGCCTGAAGCAGGCCGAGGCCATCCTTTCCGCGGTGGCCGAGGCGCGAGCGAAGCTGGAATCGCCGCTGATGGGTTGGGCCAGCGGCAACCTTGACGACATGCGCGCGCACCTGGCCACGCTGACGCCGCCGGGCTTCCTGCGCAGCGTTCCCGCCGAGGCGTTGCGCGAGTATCCGCGCTACCTGAAAGCGCTGGCGCTGCGGGGCGAGCGCGCACTGCGCGATCCCGTCCGCGACCAGGCGCGCATGCTCGAACTCAAGCCCTTCGCCGACGCGCTCGCGCAGGCCGTGACGGCGGGCGAAGCCGATGTGCCGGAATGGCAGGCGCTGCGTTGGGATCTGGAAGAACTGCGCGTGTCGTTGTTCGCGCAGGAGCTGGGCACGCGCGGCGGCGTGTCGCCGAAGAAACTGGCGCAGCGGCTGGGCCAGCTGCGCCGGTGACGCGGCCGGTGTCGCGCGTCAGTCGACGCGCTGCACCTTCAGTTTCTTTGATTCGCCTTCCATCTGCAGATACCACACACCCATGAAGCCCGGTGCGATCGTCACCTTCGGGTGGCTGGCCGGGCGACGCAGGTAGAGGCTGCCCTCGATCACGCGCCAGCGCTGGCCGTTGTCGAGCACCACGGTCGAACCGTTGGTCCATTGCCGGACTTCGCCGTCGACCGTGGCGTTGACGGCCTGGTCGGGCGTGCGCTTCTCGCGCAGGCCCACATTGCTGGCGGTGTGTTCGGCCACCGCATCGCGCGCCACGGTTTCGCGGTCGTCGCTGAGCAGCTGGTTCAACAGGCGCAACTGCTCCGGCGACAACGTGTCCAGGCCGGTCGCGTGCAGCTGTTCGGTGTTCAGGCGCTGCTCGATGGGCACATACGGCGGCTTCGCCGATGCGTTGGCGATGGCGAGGGTCGCCACCAGTACGGTGCAGGCCAGCAGTGAACGCAGGTGAATCGAACGCATCGGGTGTCCTCGTGGGGATGGTCGGTCGGCTTACTTCACGCGCTGCACTTTCGCGCGCGTGTTGTAGCCGTCGATCGACAGGTACCACGACTGTCCGACGATGCCCGGGGTGATCTTCACCTTCGGGTTGCTCCTGGCGGCGATGGTCAGCGATGCGTCGTCGATCTGCTGCCACACCTGGCCATTGTCCAGCGTGTAGCTGCGGCCGCGTCCGAAGCCCTTGAACTCGCCGTCCAGCGTCGCCAGGACCGGCTCGTCCGACGTGCGCTCGAACAGGCCGCGACGATCGTGTGCCGTTTCGGCCCGTGCCTCTTCCGCGGCCTTGGCCGTTTCGACCTGCAACTTGCCCTGCAGCCACGCGTTGAGGTTCGCCAGCTCCTGCGACGACAGACGCTCCAGGCCCGTGGCCTTGAGCTGCTCGGGCGTCATCTGCTGCTCGATGGTCTGCTGGGCCAGCGCGGTGCCGGCCAGCGGCATCAACAGGGCCAGCACGAGTACGCGGATGCGGACACGGGTGGGCGAGGGAAGGCGGATCGGGGGCATGCGCTGTTCCTCCAGACGGTTGCGGGCTAGTGTAGACCGTCCCCGCGTCGCCCACCGTTCCATCGCCATGGCAACACCGTCCCTCCAGCCGTTTTCCGCGCTGGCGCATCCCGCCGCCGCAGGCATTCCCGCGCCCCTGCGCCGGGCGATGCAGCAGGCGTCCGTGGGCAACGACACGCAGGGCGATGCACCCGAGGTGGTGGCGAGCATGCTCGATGCACTGGCGTTGCTCGGTGGCGATGGCGACACCGTCGCGGCCGCGTTGCTGCACGCCAGTCCCGCGCTCGAATCGGCGTTGCGGACGACGATCGAACGCGAGTTCCCGTCCATCGCGCCCTTGCTGGAAGGGCAGCGCGCCGCCGGACAGGTGTGGGCGCTGCATGCCGAGCGCCATGGCCAGGCGGGCAACGAAGGACTGCGCCGGTTGCTGCTGGCGATCGTGCGCGACCTGCGCGTGGTGCCGATCCTGCTGGCGCGCCAGCTGGCGCGCATGCGCCATGCCGAAAGTCTGGATGAGCCGGAGCGTCGCGAACTGGCGCTGCTCACGCGCGACATCCACGCGCCGCTGGCCAACCGCCTGGGCATCTGGCAGCTCAAGTGGGAACTGGAAGACCTGGCGTTCCGCTACCTGGAGCCGCAGACCTACCAGCAGATCGCGCGCCTGCTCGACGAGAAGCGCACCGACCGCGAGCACTACATCGAGGACGTCAAGCGCACGCTGCGCGATGCGATGGCCGCGCAGGGGTTGAAGGCCGAAATCGCAGGCCGACCCAAGCACATCTACAGCATCTGGAAGAAGATGCAGCGCAAGAACGTGCCCATCGGCGAGTTGTACGACCTGCGCGCGGTGCGCGTGCTGGTCGACAGCCTGGGCGACTGCTATGCCGCGCTCGGTGCGGTGCACGCCACCTGGACACCGATACCCAGCGAGTTCGACGACTACATCGCACGGCCCAAGCGCAACGACTACCGCTCGCTGCACACGGCCGTGATCGGTCCGGAAGGCAAGACGCTGGAAGTGCAGATCCGCACGCACGAGATGCATCGCCAGGCCGAGCTGGGCGTGGCCGCGCACTGGAAGTACAAGGAAGTCGGCAGCCACAGCGCCGACGCCGCGTTCGATCGCAAGATCGCGTGGATGCGCCGCCTGCTCGAGGCCGGCGCCGAAGGCGGGCGCGAGGATGCCTCGCTCGCGGGCGAGTTCGACACCGAGCTGGTCGAGGACCGCATCTACGTGCTCACGCCGAAGGGTGAGGTGATCGACCTGCCCACCGGCGCGACGCCGCTGGACTTCGCCTATCACGTGCATACCGAGGTGGGCCACCGTTGCCGTGGCGCGAAAGTGGACGGCCGCATCGTGCCGCTGGACCACAAGCTGCGCAGCGGCGACCGCGTGGAAATCATGACGGCCAAGACCGGCGAGCCGCGCCGCGACTGGCTGGTCGCGGCCAACGGCTTCCTGGCCAGCGGGCGTTCGCGCGACAAGGTGCGTGCGTGGTTCCACAAGCTCGACCGTGCGCGCAACGAAGCGGCCGGCAAGGACCTGCTGGACAAGGAATTGCGGCGCCTGGGCCTGCTCGGTGCGGACCTGGCGCCGGCGCGCGAGAAGTTCAACCTCGCCAGCGACAGCGAGGTGTACGTGCAGGTCGCGCTGGGCGACATCGGCCCGCACCAGGTGGGCCGTACATTGCTTGAACACGAGCGCGCCCAGCAGGCCGCGCAGGCCGCCGCCGCTGCGCCGACGACCACCGTCACCACGCCACCCGCGCCGCGGCATGTGCCACGCCGGACCACCGACTTCACCGTCGAAGGCGTGGGCAACCTGCTCGTGCAGCTGGCGCGCTGCTGCCAGCCGCTGCCGGGCGAGCCCATCGTGGGCTACCTCACGCGGGGTCGCGGCGTGAGCGTGCATCGGCCGGGGTGCGCCGCGTTCGAACGCCTGGCCGCCACGCAGCCGCAGCGCGTGCTGCCGGTGGAGTGGGGGCGCGCGGGCAGCGGTTACGAGGTCGACGTGGAGGTGCTCGCGCTGGACCGGAAGTGGCTGCTGAAGGAAGTCACCAACCTCATCGCGCAGGGCAACGCGCACGTGGTCAGCATCCGCAGCGACATGGAGCGCAACGGCGCGCGCGTCCGGTTGCGCCTGCGGCTGCGGGTCGGCGATTACGGCCAGTTGTCCACGCTGCTGGGCAAACTGTCGTCGCTGCCGGGCGTGGAGCACGCACAGCGACGCTGAACGGTGCGCGGATGAATGCACCGGTCCCCACCGGCGTGGCGCTATCCTTCGCGGGTGACGTCCAATGAGCATCGCCCCTTCGAAGCACTGCGCCGACCCGATCGCCCGGGTCCCGCCGTGCCGCCGTCGGACGGGCGCATCGAACCGCAACTGGGTTCATGGAGCCCGGATGACTGGGGTGCCGAACGCCGGCCGCACCGGCCGATCGCCCCCGAAATGCGCACCGGCATGGCCTGGGGAATCGGCGCGCTGCTGGTGGGCGCGTGCGGATTGTTGTTGTTCCTCCTGCGCCAGCCGCTCTCCGAGCGCCTGTGGCCCGACACCCGCGCGCAGCAGTTGCAGACCGACGCCACGCAGGCGCTGGCTCAAGGGCGGCTGACCTCCGCCGACGGCCGCGGCGCACGTGAGTTGTACGCGGCGGCGCTGGCGCTGGATCCGGACCGCAGCGAGGCGCGTCGGGGGCTGGACCGCGTTGGCGTGGCCGCGCTGGCGCAGGCCGAAGCGGCGATCGATTCGCGCCGCTACGCCGATGCGCACCGTCTGATCGCGCTCGCCCGTGAACTGTCCGTCCCGCGTGCGCGGTCGGATGCGCTGCAGGCCCGCCTGCGCGAACGCGAGGCCGGCGATGCAGGCATCGGCAAGCTGCTGGCGCAGGCGGAGGCCGCGCGCAAGGCCGGTCGCTTGGACGGTGGCGAAGACGCCGCGCTGCCGCTCTATCAGCGCGTGCTGGCGCTGGAGCCCAACCGCACGGAGGCGCTGGAAGGGCGCGAGGACACGCTGGCCGATCTGCTGCAGGAGGCACGCGCGTCGCTCGACCGCGGCGACGTGGCGGAGGCCTCTGCGCGCGTGCGTCGCGTGCAGGCGGCCGACCCCGGCCACGTCGACCTGCCCGATGCCCTGGCCCAGCTCACGCGCGTGGCCGAACGGCGTCGCACCCAGGCCGAGAACGACCTGCGCCGCGGCCGGCTGGCCGAGGCGGTATCCGGATACCTCGCCGCGCTCGCCGCGATGCCCGACGACTCGGCCGCCGAACGCGGGCTGATCCGCGTCGCCAACGCATACGCACTGCGCAGCCAGCGCTACGCGGGCGATTTCCGCTTCGACGAGGCCGAAGCCGCGCTGCGCGATGCGCGCGCGGTGTCGCTGGAAGCGCCGGGCATTTCGGAGGCGGAGCACCGTCTTGCGCAGGCGCGCCAGAGCCAGCAGCGCTACGGCACGCGCGTACCTGCGGGCGAGCGCAACCGACGCGTACGCCTGCTGCTGGCCGACGCCGCCGAGGCCGAGGCACGCGGCGACCTGCTCACGCCGCCGGGCGAGAGCGCATTCGACAAGCTGCGCGCGGCCCAGGCCCTGTCGCCGCAGGATGCGGGCGTGCGTGGCGCGATGGCGCGCCTGTTGCCCGCGGCGCAACGCTGCTTCGAACAGGAACTGCGCGACAACCGCCTCAGTCGCGCGCGCGAATGCCTGGATGCGCGCGCCGCGCTGGAAGGCGATAACGCCGGTGTACGCGAATCGCGCCGGCGTCTGGCGCAACGCTGGATCGCGGTCGGCGACGAACGCCTGGGCGCGGGCGAATTGCGCGCCGCGCAGGCCGCGCTCACCGCCGCGCGCGAACTGGATCCACAGGCCAACGGACTGGGCGAATTCGCCGACCGGTTGCGCGCCGCGTCCGCGGCGAACTGACCGGCCAGCCCCTCAGGCCGGCGAGAGCAGCACGCGGCGCACGACATCGCGTGCCGAATCGAGCGAGAAGTGGCGCTGCACGTTGTCCAGTCCGCGCTGGGCCAGCTGCCGCCACAGGGCTTCGTCTGAGTACAGCCGCACGACCGCATCGGCGAACGCGTCGGCATCGGTAGCGACCAGTACGTCCTCACCATCGCGCAGGTGCATGCCCTCGACCGCGCAGGCGGTCGCCACCACGGGCTGGCCGTGCGCCATGCTGAGGTTGACCTTGCCCTTCACGCCGGCACCGAAACGCAATGGCGCCACCGCGATCCGCGCGCCCTCCATGTAGGGCGACAGGTCCGGCACGTGGCCGTGCACCTCCACGCCCGGTTGCGCGGACAGCGCGGTGATCTCCGGCGTGGGATCGCTGCCGATGCAGTGGAAGCGCACGTCCGGCAATCGTGCGCGGATCCGCGGAAACACGGCGCTGGCGAACCAGCGCGCCGCATCCACGTTGGGCGGATGGCGGAAGCCACCGACGAACACGAGGTCGCGGCGCTCCGCAAAATCGCGACCGCTGCCGTGCACCTGGTGCAGGTTGGAGAGGATCTCGACGCGGGCGTCGGGTGCGTCCTGCGCCAGCAGTGTGCGTTCCACGTCGCTGACCACCAGCGTGGTATCGGCGCGCGCGATCATGTCCAGTTCCAGCGAGCGCGTGCGTTCGGAGGTGCGCGCCAGCGAGGCGTCCTGTGCGATCTCCGCACCGCGGCGCTCGCGCAGGTAGTGCAGGTCGACCGTGTCGAAAACCACCCGCGCCTGCGGCGCATGTCGGCGCAGCAGCGGCAGCCATTCGCGCAGCACGTAATGGCGGCACACCAGGACCGTGTCGAACCGCGCGCCATGTTCGCGCAGCCAGGCCGCCGGCGTGCCGAAGAACGGCGCGTACCAGGCCTGCACGCCCTGTTGCTGCAGACGCTGCGTGTGCGCGCCGGCGTGGTTGAGATCGGCGGGGACGAACGTCACCTGCGCGCCTTCCTCGCCCAGCAGTCGCATCAGGTTCACCAGGCGCAGCGAGGCCGAATCGTGGTCGGGTCGCGGAGTCGCGCTGTCGATCACCAGCACCTGTCGCCGCCCGCGCGGCGTCGCGGCCACGTCCGGCGGCGTGCCCTGCGGCCACTGCCGCTGCAGGGCGTCGTGCCACTTTTCGGCGAAGGTGTGGCGGTTGCGCACCTGATAGGCCTTCACGCCCTGATGAACGCTGGTGCCCGCCGTGACGCCTTCCAGGTGCACCACCTTCGACGCCGGCTGGTACAGCACGCGCCGTCCCGCAGCACGCACCGCGAAGGCGAGGTCGGTGTCCTCGAAGTAGGCCGGCGCGTAGCGCGCATCGAAGCCGCCCAGCCGTTCGAACAGGTCACGCGGTACGGCGACGGCGGCGCCGGAGCAGTAATCGGCGTCGCGCAGGTGCAGGTAGCGCGGATCGTTGGGGCTGGCGAAGCGGCCAAAGTTGTGTGCGTTGCCGTCGGAAAACACGAGCCCGCCGGCCTCCTGCAGTCGACCGTCGGGGTAGATCAGCTGCGCGCCGGCCAGCCCGGCATCGGCGTGGTCGGCGAAGGTTTCCAGCAGGGCATCGAGCCAGCCCGGCTGCGGGATGGTGTCGTTGTTGAGGAACACCACGTACGTGCCACGAGCCAGCGCGGCGCCGTCGTTGCAGGCGGCGATGAAGCCGCCGTTGCGGGCGCGACGGTGGTAGCGCAGCCCTTCGACCTGGCGCAGCGACGTCTCGGTTTCGTCGGATGAACCGTCATCGACGACGATGATCTCGATCGCCGCATCCGGCGGATACGCCGCCAGCGCGCGCAGGCAGCCCAGCGTGTGCGCGAACTGGTCGTAGACGGGGATGACGATGCTGGCCGCCGGGGCCGTCGAGAACGGCACGGCGAACGGGGCGAACGGCCGGGCCTGTGGCAGGTACAGCGATGGGCGATGTTCGGCCGGAACCCGATGGAACTGTCGGCCCACGGCCTGCCAGGTGGCCTTCAGGCCCCGCGTGCGCAGGCTCGCCAGGCCGCGCCTGAACAATCCCGTTCCCCGGTCGTACCAGAACCGCAGCCCGGTCCAGCTCAGGTCCATCGGATCATCGTCATGCTGAAGGAACTCCCTAACGCGGACGTGCGTCGCGGTCCGGGCGCGGGGGCACCCCTGCCGGCTGAGATAGACTGCGGCGCACTCTGGCTGATTGTCGCATCCCGTGGCCCAGATCGATTACGACGAAGACGAAACCACCGACGACAGCGAATCCCCGCAATGGCGCCGCCGCCTGGTCACCTGGGCGCTGGCCGCGATCGGACTGGGACTGGGCTTCCTCATCCCCTACACGCTGTACCTGAACCACGAAGTCAGCGAACGCTTCGGCCAGCTGCGCTGGCAGATCCCCACCCGCGTGTACGCCCGCCCGCTGGAGGTCGCTCCCGGCTTGGCACTGGATTCGGCGACCCTGAAGACCGAACTGGACGCCGCGGCGTACCACGAGGGCGATGGTGTCCGTCCGGGCACCTATTCGCGCAACGGCAGCCGCTGGCTCATTTCCAGCCGCGGCTTCAACGACGTCGACGGCCAGGTGCCCGCACGTCGCATCGAGGTCGCGCTCTCGGGCAGCAAGGTTTCCTCCGTGCGCGAGGCCGAGAAGAAGCGGGCGCTGAAGATCGCGCGGCTCGACCCGGCGCGCATCGCCACGCTGTACGGCCAGAAGCAGGAAGAACGCCGCCTGGTGCGCCTGAAGGAAGTGCCGGAACTGCTGGTGACCGGCCTGCAGGCGGTCGAGGACCGCGACTTCAACAGCCATCACGGCATCGACGTCAGCGGCATGGTGCGTGCCGCCTTCAAGACCGCCACCGGTCGTCCGCAGGGCGGCAGCACGCTGACCCAGCAGCTTGCCCGCAGCGGCCTGCTCGGCATCGGCCAGGAACGCACGATCAGCCGCAAGGGCAAGGAAATCCTCTACGCGCTGCTGATGGAAGCGCGCTACGACAAGGCGACGATCCTCGAGGCCTACTTCAACCAGGTCTATCTGGGCCAGCGCGGCGCACAGGCCATCCACGGCGTCGCCGCGGGTGCGGAGTTCTGGTTCGGCCGCGATCTGGCCGACCTCAGCACCGAACAGATCGCGCTGCTGATCGGCATGGTGCGCGGCCCGTCCTGGTACGACCCGCGCCGCAATCCCGAACGCGCGCTGGAACGCCGCAATTTCGTGCTCGGCGAGATGCGCGAGACCGACCTCATCCAGGAGCCGGAGTACCAGCGCGCTCTGAAGGCACCGCTGGGCGTCACCAAGGACCCGGGCAGCACGGCCGCCAACCGCTTCCCGGCATACGTCGACCTGGTCCGCCGCCAGCTCGCTCGCGATTACCCCGCCGACGCGCTGGCCGGCGCGGGCCTGAGCGTCATGAGCGGCATGTCGCCGTCGGCGCAGGCCATGGCCGAAGGTGCCGTGTCGCGCACGCTGAAGGGTCTGGACAACAAGCGCCGCCCGCCGCTGCAGACCGGCCTGGTCGTCACCGACGTGCACAACGGCGAAGTGGTGGCGGTGGTCGGCAGTCGCAGCGTCGCCGAGCACGGCTTCAACCGCGCCGTCGAGGCGCAGCGTCCTGTGGGCTCGCTGCTCAAACCGTTCGTGTACCTGCTGGCGCTGGCGCAGCCGGGCAAGTACTCGCTGGCCACGTGGGTGGACGATTCGCCGGTTACCGTCACGCTGGGCAAGAAGAAGAGCTGGACGCCGGGCAACTCCGATGGCCGCAGCCACGGCACGGTGCGTCTGGTCGATGCACTGGCCATGTCCTACAACCAGGCCACGGTGCGCGTGGGCATGCAGGTGGACCCGGAGCGCATCGCCAGCCTGATCCGCACGCTGGCCGGCATCGAGGCCGAGCCCAATCCGGCGCTCATCCTCGGCTCGATGGACCAGAGCCCGTACGCGATGGCGCAGCTCTATCAGTTCCTGGCCTCCGGCGGCGAGATCCAGCCGCTGCACGCGGTGCGCGGCGTGCTCGACGCCAACGGCAAGGCGCTCAACCGTTACGACAAGGAGCCCGCGCCCGCGCAGGAAGGCGATGCCATCGCCGCCCGGCTGATCACCATCGCGCTGCAGCAGGCGGTGTCCAGCGGTACCGGCACGCAGCTGGTGCGCGACGGACTGGGTCGCCTGTCGCCAGCCGGCAAGACCGGTACCTCCAACGACGGGCGCGACAGCTGGTTCGCCGGCTGGACGGGCGATCACCTCGCGGTGATCTGGGTCGGCAACGACCAGAACAAGGAAACCGGCCTGTACGGCGCGACGGGCGCGATGCGCGTGTGGTCGGCGATCTTCTCGCGCCTGCCCACCGCGCCGCTGGAAGTCGGCAGCAAGGGCATTGACTGGCAGTGGACGATCGCGTCCAACACCACCGATGCCGACTGCGCCGGCGCGCGCCGCTTCGCGTTCGTCGCCGGCTTCGCGCCGCCGTATGCGCCGTGCCCGGCGCCGGAACCTGTCGCCGAGGAAGGCGGCGGCTGGCGCGAGTGGTTCGGCTTCGGCAAGAAGGACGAGGAACAGCCGCGCGAGGAAGCGCCGCCGCAGGAGAATCAGCAGTGAAGAAGTCCCATCGCGTCCGGATGGCGTTGATCGCGCTCGGCGTGAGCGCACTGGCGGCCTGCACCACCGTGCCGCCTGTTGCGGCGCCGGTGTTCGATGCCCGCGCCGCCGTCACCGCCATCCGCGCCGCCGGCGACGTGGCCAGCAGCGAGCTCGACGTGAAGCCCATCCGCGATCCGCAGGTCGAGGACCTGCGCGAAGACGCCGAGCGTCTCGAGAAGGCGGGCCAGTACGATCAGGCCGCCGCGTCGCTCGACCACGCATTGCAGATCAACCCGGACGATCCGGCGTTGCTGCAGGAACGCGCGGAAGCGGCGTTGCTGACCACGGACCTGGACACCGCCGAGCGCCTCGCGAAGCAGGCGATCGACCGCGGTTCCAAGGTGGGCCCGTTGTGCCGCCGCCACTGGGAAACCATCGCCCAGGTACGCCAGGCGCGGCCCACGCCGATCGACGTGCCGGGCGCAGGCGTGGCCGACGCGCGCCGCGAACGCGACGCCTGCACGGTCGCCGCACCCGTGCGCTACTGAGACAGCCCACGCGGTGCAGACGTGCGCGGCCTAGAATAGGGCCGTGTGCGCAGCGACGGCCCGGAGCCGTCCCGCGAGTCCCGTGATCGGCGCGTGTCGTGAGTGGGTGGCCGTCGACGACGGCCGGCGTCCGCATGCCACCTCCATGCGATCACCAGGGCACGTCGAGAATCCATGCAAGTTGCGGCGCCATCGGCAGACGAAACGCTCACCCCCGCCAGCCGCCTGGCGCAGGCCAGTCGCGAAGCGCTGGCCGAAGGCGGCGAGCTGGCGCGCAACATCCCGTCGTTCGCCTCGCGCCCGGCGCAACAGGACCTGGCCGCTGCGGTGGCCGAAGCCATCGATCACCGCGGCACGCTGCTGGCCGAAGCCGGCACCGGCACCGGCAAGACCTTCGCCTACCTCGTACCCGCGCTGGTGTCGGGCAAGAAGACCATCGTTTCCACCGGCACGCGCGCGCTGCAGGACCAGCTGTACCACCGCGACCTGCCGCGCGTGCGCGATGCGCTGGGAATCGGCCTGAAGACCGCGCTGCTGAAGGGCCGCGCGAACTACCTGTGCCACTACCGTATGCGCCAGGCGCAGGGTGAGCCGCGTTTCGCCACGCGCGAGATGGCCGCGCAGTTCCAGCGCATCGTGTCGTGGTCCGGGCGCACGCGCATGGGCGACCTGGCCGAACTCGACGCACTGCCGGAAGACTCGCCGCTGCTGCCGATGGTCACCAGCACCGCCGAGAACTGCCTGGGAAGCGAATGCCCGTTCTTCGCCGACTGTTTCGTCGTGCAGGCGCGCCAGCGCGCACAGGCCGCCGACCTGGTCGTGGTGAACCATCACCTGCTGCTGGCCGACCTGGCGCTCAAGCAGGAAGGCTTCGGCGAGATCCTGCCTGGCGCGCAGACGTTCGTCGTCGACGAAGCGCACCAGTTGCCGGAACTGGCCGCGCAGTTCTTCGGCGAAGCATTGAGCGCGCGTCCGCTGGTGGAGCTGGCGCGCGACGCGCTCACCGAATGCAAGCAGGTGCCGTCCGCGCTGGCCGCCGTGCAGGAACCCGCGCGCGCGCTGGAACAGGCTGTGCGCGCATTGCGCGCCGCCATGGACGAATTGCCCGTGCGCGGCACGCGGCGTCGCGCGGCCGAGGAAGTGCCCGTCGAGGAAGCCTTCGACGTACTCGAACATGCGCTGCGCCAGCTGCACGGGGCTGTGCAGCCTTACGCCTCTGCATCGCCGGGCTTCGACGCCTGTGCCGCACGCGCGGTGGAATTCGAAGGCCGCCTGAAGCGCTGGCGCGACGGCGAGGCGACCGCCGCCGACGACAGCGATGCCGTCGAGGGCAGTGAGGGACGGGACGATGGCGAAGAGCCGGGCGTTCCGGCCAAGCGCGATGTCGACGACAGCGTGCTGTGGTACGAACTCACCGCGCGTGGGTTTCGCCTGAGCCGCACGCCACTCGACGTCGCCGGCCCGTTGGCGCAGCACCGCGCGCGCTCACAGGCGGCGTGGGTGTTCACCTCGGCGACGCTCGCCGTGGGCGGGCGCTTCGAGCATTTCGCGATCAAGCTCGGCCTCTATCTCAAAGGCGAGGACCCGCCGCACACGCTGCTGGTGCCCAGCCCGTTCGACTGGGAAACGCAGGCGCTGTGCTACCTGCCGCGCGGCCTGCCCGATCCCACGGTTCGCCATTACACCGAGAGCATGGTCGAGAAGATCCGGTCCGTGCTCGAAGCCTCCGGCGGTCGCGCCTTCGTGCTGTTCGCCTCGCATCGCGCGCTGCGCGAAGCGGCGGAGCTGCTCAAGGGCGGGCCGTGGCCGCTGTTCGTCCAGGGCGAAGCGCCGCGTCCGGTGCTGCTCGACCGCTTCCGCGCCTCCGGCAACGGCGTACTGCTGGGTGCGGCGAGTTTCCGCGAAGGCGTGGACGTCGCCGGCGACGCACTCAGCGTCGTGGTGATCGACAAACTGCCCTTCGCCGCACCGGACGACCCGGTGTTCGAAGCGCGCCTGGACGCGATCCGCCGCAACGGTGGCAACCCGTTCCGCGATGAACAGCTGCCGCAGGCGGTGATCGCGCTGAAGCAGGGCGCCGGCCGCCTGATCCGAAACGAAAGCGACCGCGGCGTGCTGGTGCTGTGCGATCCCCGCCTGACCAGCAAGACCTACGGCAGCGTCTTCCTCAACTCGCTGCCGCCGTTGCCGAAGACACGGAGCATCGAGGACGTGCAGGCGTTCTTCGCGCCGGACACGGCGCAGGCCACCCTGGAATCTTTGCCCTTAGAATCGCCGCCATGAAGCTGCTCGCCTTCGAAACCTCCACCGAAGCCCTGTCGGTCGCGCTGTCGATCGACGGCCAGGTGCGCGAGCGTTTCGAACTGGCGCCGCGCCGTCATGCGGAACTCGCCTTGCCCTGGGCCGACGAGCTGCTGGCGCAGGCCGGCCTCAAGCGTTCGCAGCTGGACGGCATTGCCGTCGGTCGCGGGCCCGGTGCCTTCACGGGCGTGCGTCTTGCGATCGCACTGGTGCAGGGCATCGCGCTCGCGCTGGATCGCCCGGTGGTGGCGGTGTCCACGCTGGCCGCGCTGGCGATGCGCGCGCAGGACGCCGCTCCAGGTGCAACGCTGCGCGTGCTGGCCGCGATCGACGCGCGCATGGGCGAGGTCTACAGCGGCGCGTTCGAATTGAAGGACGGCGATGCGCGTGCACTCGACGAAGAACGCGTGGGTGCACCGGACAGCGTGATCGTGCCGGGCGGCGAGGGCGGCTGGATCGGCGTCGGCACCGGTTTCGGCGCGGCCGACGGCGCGTTGTCGTCGCGGCTGTCCGCGCGTTTCGTGTCCATCGATGCCGCCCAGCTGCCGCATGCAGCGGATGTCGCACGCCTGGGCACACTGGCGTTCGCGCGTGGCGATGCGGTGCCGGCCGATCGCGTGGAGCCGGCCTACCTGCGCAACAACGTCGCCCTCACGTTGCAGGAACAGCAGGCGTTGCGCGATTCCAAGCGCTGATCCCGCTTGCTGTCATCCCCGCGCAGGCGGGGATCCAACTTCACGACGTGACACGCTGGCCGCCAGCCGTAATTGCCGGACGGGTGATGAAGCCGATGCGTGGATCCCTGCTTGTGCGGGGATGACTACTCGTCGACCAGCGTGCCGCCCGGCAGGAAGCTCCAGGTGCGGGTCACGTGCAGCACGTCCGGGTTTTCCTCGGTGCGCGGCAGCGGCGGGTAGGGCTCGGCGAGCTTGGCGATGCGCATCGCGGAAGCGTCCAGCAGCGGAATGCCGCTGGTCTTGACGATGTCCGCGCGCTCCACGGAACCATCGCGGCGGATCGCCACGCTGATCACCACCTGGCCGGCGAGGCGGCGACGGCGGGCTTCGTCGGGGTAGTTGAGATTGCCCACGCGTTCCACGCGGTCGACCCATTCGCGCAGATAGCCGGCCCACACGTATTCCTGCGTGCTGGCCGAGACGAACTTGCGCGTGGGCCGTTTGGCATAACGCTCCGAACGCATGTGGATCTCGGCGGCCAGGCGTGCCATCGCCATGTCGCGTTCGATCTTCTCCTGGCCGCGCGGCAGCGGGCGTTCGCTCGGCGAAGGCGTGCTGCGCGGCGTGGGGGTGGCGGTTTCGCCGCGCGTGCTGGCGACCACGCGTGCCTGCGGTGCCGGTTGCGGCGCGGGCGACTGCGCGCGCAACTCGCGCGGCGCGATGCCGGTGGCCGCCTGCGGCAGCGGACCGGACTGCGCTTCGCGCGGCCGCGTGCTCTTGTCGTGTTCGCCGCCGCCCTGGTTGCTGGCCTGGGCAAGGAAGTCGGCCTGCTTCGGCGTCAGCGCGGTGGTGGTCTGGGTGAGGATCACGTCCAGCGTCGGCATGACCGGCGCGGCGTTCTCCAGCGTCCAGCCCAGTCCGAGCAACAGGATGCCGTGCACCAGCAGCGACAGCACGAACGTTGCGCTGACGCGGCCGTTGCCCGCGTCTTCGTAGGGAGTTGCCAGGGTGCTCATGCGGTGCGTGCGGTGGCGGGCGCGACCATGCGCGCTTCGATCGCGTCGAACAGGGCCGAGGCGATGTTGATGCCGAACTGCGCGTCCAGTTCGCGGATGCAGGTGGGGCTGGTGACGTTGACTTCGGTGAGGTAGTCGCCGATCACGTCCAGGCCGACGAACAGCATGCCGCGGCGCTTCATCTCCGGGCCCACCTGTGCGGCGATCCAGCGGTCGCGCTCGCTCAGCGGACGACCTTCGCCGCGACCGCCGGCGGCGAGGTTGCCGCGGAATTCGTCGCCCTGCGGAATGCGCGCCAGGCAGTAGTCCACCGGTTCGCCATCGACCAGCAGGATGCGCTTGTCGCCGTCGCTGATCTCCGGCAGGTAGCGCTGCGCCATCGCGAGGCTGTGGCCGCCCTGCGTCAGCGTTTCCAGGATCACGTTGAGGTTGGCTTCGCCGGCACGCGCGCGGAAGATCGAACGGCCGCCCATGCCGTCCAGCGGCTTGAGCACCGCTTCGCCGTGTTCGGCGACGAATGCCTTGAGCGTGGCCGCGTCACGGCTCACCACCGTCGGCGGACAGCACTGCGGGAACAGCAGCGCGGCGAGTTTCTCGTTGTAGTCGCGCAGGCCCTGCGGGTCGTTCACGACCAGCGCGCCGGCGGTCTGCGCCAGGCCGAGCACCTGCGTGTCGTGGATGTATTCGCTGTCGACCGGCGGGTCCTTGCGCATCAGCACGACCTGGCCCGGGCCGAAGTGCAGCGTCTGGAAGGCGTCCAGCTCGAACCAGCCGTTCTTGTCGTCGCGCACCTGCAGCGGGGCGGCCAGCGCCTCGGCGGCGCCGTCGCGCACGGACAGCCCGCCCGGCCGGACGTACCACAGCCGGTGGCCACGGCGCTGTCCCTCCAGCAGCATGGCGAAGGTCGAGTCCTTGGCGATCTTGATCGACCCGATGGGGTCCATCACGACGACGATGTCGAGCGGCATAGGCACGGCGGGGTGAAGAATGGCGCGATGGTAGCAGGCGATCCGGCCCCGCCCGGCGCGGATGGATGGAAATCTGCGGTCCGTCGCGAGGCGGTCATCGGCCCCGGCGATACTGACTCGGGGGTGCCTCCGGCGAGGGTCGCGCAGACTGGAACCGGCGTCCCGGCTTGGCGCTTGGACGCTCGGAAAAGCCCGATATATCAGGTATATGCAACGTGCGTGCCCAGCTTCGCCCCGTGACCGGAACCCCGGTCCCCGCGATAGACCCGGTGGCGGCGCCGGCCCGACCGGTTCCGCGGCGCATTCAGCATGCCCGCTGTAAACGCTGCTTGACAGCGCAAGCCGGGATTGGAATAAAGGCGACTGGCGAAGTGCCTGCAAACACGCGGCATTCGCATGGGGGAATTCGAAAATGCTAGACGAGGTCCGCAACGGCAGCCTCGGCGGTCTCAAGGTCATGGTGATTGACGACTCCAAGACCATCCGCCGAACCGCCGAGACGTTGCTCAAGCGCGAAGGCTGTGAGGTGGTTACCGCCACCGACGGCTTCGAAGCGCTGGCGAAGATCGCCGATCAACAGCCGCAGATCATCTTCGTGGACATCATGATGCCGCGGCTGGATGGCTATCAGACCTGCGCGCTGATCAAGAACAACCATCTTTTCAAGGGTACGCCGGTCATCATGCTGTCCTCCAAGGACGGTCTGTTCGACAAGGCCCGTGGCCGCATCGTCGGCTCCGAGCAGTACCTGACGAAACCATTCACACGCGAAGAACTGCTCGACGCGATCCGCACGCACGTAAACGCCTGAACCGGGGGGTAGGGCAAGAAATGGCACGTATTCTTCTGATCGAGGATTCGCCGACCGATACGGCGGTCCTGACCCAGCTCCTCGAGCGCAACGGTCACCAGGTCCTGGCCTCCGGCAATGCCGAGGACGGTATCGAGACCTGCAAGCGCGAGCAGCCCGACCTGGTGATGATGGACGTCGTGCTCCCGGGCATGAACGGGTTCCAGGCCACGCGTGCGCTCTCGCGCGATGCGGCCACCAGCACCATTCCGGTGCTGATCGTCAGCACCAAGGGCATGGACACCGACAAGGCCTGGGGCATGCGCCAGGGCGCGCGGGACTACATCGTCAAGCCGCCGCGCGAGGACGAACTGATCGCGCGCATCAACGCGCTGCTGGGTGCCTGAGTAGATGTTGCAGTCGCCGTTCGACGTGCTGGTGGACTACGAGCGCCGCAGTTTGGCGCACGTGGTCGGCCTGCCCGAGCAGCTCGACGCGCCCGGTCTGTGGCGCGGCGTGGGCTACCGCATCGGCGCACGCCGGCTCGCATCGGGCTTCGGCGAGGTGCTGGAAATCCTGCCGTTGCCGCAGGTCACGCAGGTGCCGGGCGCACAGCCCTGGTTGCTGGGCCTGGCCAACGTCCGCGGCAACCTGCTGCCCATCGTCGACCTCAAGCAGTTCCTGGAGGGCGAGCGCACCGTTCTGCACGAGAGCCAGCGCATCCTGCTCGTCCGCCAGCCCGGCGGCGACGTGGCGGTGCTGATCGACGAGCTCTACGGCCAGCGCAGCTTCAACGAGCAGCACCGCGTCGAACTGGAGTCCGACCCGTCGGACGACAGCGCGCTGACAGCGCTCAGCCAGGGGCGTTACGCCAATTTCGTCGAGCGCGCCTACCGCCTCGAACCACACACGTGGGGCATCTTCAGCCTGGATCGGCTGGCCCGCACGCCCGAATTCCGCCAGGCGGCTTCCGAGATGCCGCATCGCATTAGCAGCACTACTTCCGAGGTCGAACCATGAGCACTGTTATGGATAGCGCTGCCGGCAAGGGCCGCAGCCTTGGCGCCAACACCTGGCTGGTCGTGCTGGGCGTCTCGTTGCTTATCGTCGGCCTCAACACCGGTTACGCGACCTGGAAGGCGGCGCGCCTCGGTGGCGCCAGCTCGTCCGCCTCGGACCTGCAGGTGAACTCGCAGAAGCTCGCGGTGCAGGGCCAGGAGGCCGTCAGCGGCGACGCCGCCTCGTTCGCCGCGTTCAAGGAAACGCGCAACCAGATCGTCAAGGACGTCCAGCAGCTCAACGCCAACTTCGGCGACACCACGGGCGTCTCCGGTCCGATCCGGACCGTGTCCGACACCTGGGGCCCGCTGGGCAAGAGCGCCGACCAGGTGCTCGCCTCCGAGAAGGCCGTGCTGGCCCTGGCCGGCAACGCCGACAGCTTCACCAGCCGCGTGCCGCAGCTGCAGGCGCGCCTGGACGAACTGGTCCGCGCGATGTCGGCTTCCGGTTCGCCGTCCTCGCAGGTCTACATCGCGCTGCGCCAGGTCGTGCTCTCGGGAACCATGTCCCGCCGCATCACGGAAATCCGCGCCGGCGGCAGCGGTGCCGCGCTCGCCGGTGAAGCGCTGGGCCGCGACGCCGCGGTGTTCGGCAACGTGCTGACGGGCCTGCGCAAGGGCGACGCCGCGTTCGGCGTGACCCCGCTGGGCAACAGCAACGCACTTAACGCCCTCGGCCAGGCCGAGACCCTGTGGCTGGAGATGAAGAAGGACCTGGACGCGATCCTGTCCTCGTCGCAGAACCTGTTCGCCGCGCAGGCCGCGGCTGAATCGATCACCGGCGGCTCCAACAAGCTGCTGACCGACAGCCAGGCGCTGTTCCAGGCGTTCACGGCCTTCGGCTCGCTGAAGGACACCAGCCTGCTGGGCAACCTGTGGGTCTCGATGATCTCCGGTGCCATCACGGTCATCGCGATTCTGTTCTTGATCGTGTCGATCAACCGCACCAACCGCCAGCGCTACCTGACCACGAAGGAACTCAACGACCGTAACCAGGAGGCGATCATGCGCCTGCTGGACGAAATGGGTTCGCTCGCAGAAGGCGACCTGACCGTGAAGGCGACCGTGACCGAGGACATGACCGGCGCGATCGCGGACTCGATCAACTTCGCCGTCGAACAGCTGCGCAGCCTGGTGCAGACGATTACCGACACGTCGGTGCAGGTCGCCGCCAGCGCACAGGAAACGCAGGCCACCGCCATGCACCTGGCCGAGGCCGCCGAACACCAGGCGCAGGAAATCAACTCCGCCTCCAGCCGTATCAGCGAAATCGCGGCCTCGATCAACCAGGTGTCGCGCAACTCGGCCGAATCGGCGGACGTGGCGCAGCGCTCGGTGCAGATCGCGACCAAGGGTGCGGGCGTCGTGCGCCAGACGATCGCGGGCATGGACAGCATTCGCGACCAGATCCAGGAAACCTCGAAGCGAATCAAGCGACTGGGTGAGTCGTCGCAGGAAATCGGCTCGATCGTGGAACTGATCAACGACATCTCGGAACAGACGAACATCCTGGCGCTGAACGCCGCAATTCAGGCGGCCTCGGCAGGTGAAGCGGGCCGCGGCTTCGCGGTCGTGGCCGACGAAGTGCAGCGACTCGCAGAACGCGCGTCCAACGCGACGAAGCGAATCGAAACGCTGGTCCAGACGATTCAGTCCGACACCAACGAAGCGGTGTCCTCGATGGAACAGACGACCTCGGAAGTGGTCGCCGGTGCACGACTGGCCGAAGACGCGGGCACGGCGCTGGGCGAGATCGAAAAGGTGTCGTCCGACCTGTCCAACCTCATTCAGGGCATCTCGAGCGCGGCGCAGCAGCAGTCCAGCGCGGCATCGAACATCACCGCGACGATGAACACCATCCAGTCGATTACCGCGCAGACCTCGCAGGGTGCGAACCAGACGGCGGCATCGATTGGAAACCTGGCGCAACTGGCCGCCGACCTTCGCCGCTCGGTCGCCGACTTCAAGCTGCCGGCCTGACCCGGGACAGGACAGGGGCATGAACGTTTTCACCAACGGCCACCGTAAACGGGGCCGCCTCGCCGCCATGCGAGGTGGACGATGACCGTGATGCGAGAGGCGATCGACACCACCACGCTGGGCTGGATCAAGCCCGAGCTGGACGAGACATTGCGCCTGGCACAGCAGGAGATCGAGGCATACGCCGAGAATCCCGCCGACGTCAGCCGCATGCGCCACTGCGCCGACCAGTTGCACCAGGTGCACGGCACGCTGCGCATGGTCGAGCTCTATGCCCCGGCGATGGTCGCCGAGGAAATGGAGCGCCTGGCGCTCGCGCTGCAGCAGGGCAAAGTCGCCGATCGCGACGAAGCCTGCGCGGCGCTGATGCGCGGCGTGGTGCTGCTGCCGGACTATCTGGAACGCCTGCAGGGCGGCCATCGCGACATTCCGATCGTGCTGCTGCCGCTGCTCAACGAGCTGCGTGCCACGCGCGGCGAAGCGGGGCTCAACGAAAGCGTCCTGTTCTCGCCGGACCTGGACCGTCCGCTGCCTGCCAACCTGCCCAGTTCGGCGGCGATGCGCGGTGCCGCGTCGGCCAACCTGGCCGCGCTGCGCGATGCACTGGCGAACTGGCCTGAAGAGGGCACGCCGACCCAGACCGAGAAGCTCGCCGGCGCCATCGACGGCCTGCTCGGCGAAGTCGTGCTGGAACCCGTGCGCCGCATGCTGTGGGTGGCCTCGTCGGTCGCCGGCGCGCTGCGCGATGGCGCACTGCCGCCCACGCGCGCGCTGCGCCAGGCCTTCGGCGGCGTGGAGCGTGAAGCCCGCCTGATGCTGTCCGACGACGGCTTCGGCGCGCACCGCGGCGAGCCCGCCGCGGAACCCACCCGCCAGCTGCTCTACCACGTCGCACACAGCGACGGGCGCCATCCGGCGCTTGACGACCTGCGCCACACCTTCGAACTCGCCGCGCACCTGCCCAGCGAGTCCGAGCTCGAACACGCCCGCGGCTCGCTCAGCGGCCGCAACCGCGCGTTGCTCGATACCGTGGCCGCAGCGATCAAGGAAGACCTGCTGCGCGTGAAGGACGCGCTGGACCTGCACCTGCGCACCGGCCAGACCGACGTGGCGCAACTCAAGCCGCAGGTGGAAGCCCTCGGCCGCGTCAGCGACACGCTGGGCATGATGGGCCTGGGCGTCGCACGCACCGTGGTGCTGCAGCAACGCGATGCGATGCACGACATCACCTCGGGCAAGCGTCCGGCCGATGAGGGCGCGCTGCTCGATGTCGCCGGCGCGCTGCTCTACGTCGACGCCTCGCTGGACGACCAGGTCTCGCGCCTGGGCCTGCCCGACGACCGTGCGGAAGACGAAATGCTGGCCGGCGAGGCCCGCAAGGTTCTGGACGTGCTGGTGCGCGAGGCCATCGCCAACTTCGGCGATGCCCGCCAGGCCTTCGTGGCCTTCGTGGAAACCAACTGGGATCACGCCGAGCTGGCCGAAGTCCCGCGCGTGCTGGACGAAGTGTCCGGCGCGCTGCGCATGCTCGAGCTGCCACAGCCGGCCGATTACCTCACCGGTGTCAAGCGCTACACCGAGGTCGAGCTGATCGGCCGCAAGCGTGTGCCCAACGGCCAGCAGCTGGACACGCTGGCCGATGCGCTCGCCAGCCTGGAGTACTACCTGGAAGCGCTGCGCGAGCAGCGCCCCAACCGCAACAACATCCTGGACATCACGCGCCAGAGCCTGGAAACGCTGCGTTACTGGCCGCTGCCGGAATTCGACATCGCCGCCACGATGGCGCCGACCTCGCCGATCAGCCGCGAAGACCTGGCCAAGGTGCCGGACTTCGAACTGACCGACGAGATCACGCTCGACGGCGCGGTGAAGTCGGCCGCGTTCGACGCGGCACTCCCGGCATCCGTCGCGGCACCGGTCGCGCCCGCCGCGCCGGCGCCCGTCGCACCGCCTGCACCCGCGCCCACTCCGGTCGCCGTGGCGACCACGCCGCAGCAGATCGCGGCCGGTGGCTTCGAACACAGCGACGACATCGACGACGAGATCCGCGAGGTGTTCCTCGAGGAGCTCGACGAGGAGATCCGTCACCTCGGCGACCTGTTGCCGGTATGGCACGAGGCGCCGGAGGACAGCGAGCGCCTGCGTCCGATCCGTCGCGTCTTCCACACCCTCAAGGGCTCGGGTCGCCTCGTCGGCGCCAAGACCCTTGGCGAGTTCAGCTGGAAGATCGAGAACCTGCTCAACCGCGTGCTCGACGGCACGCGTCCGGCCAGCCCGGCCGTGATCGGCCTGGTCGGCCACGCGTACACCGCGCTGCCGCAACTGCACGCCGCGCTGCGCAACGAAGGCGCGATCACCGCCGACCTGGCGGCGATGGAAAGCCACGCCGATCGCCTCGCCGAAGGCGACGAAACGCATTACGTTCCCAGCGAGCGCAAGCCGGTGGAAGCCGCCGCGCCCGTCGTTGCGGTGGTGGAGCCGATCGTCGCCGCGGACCTCACGCTCGAGGCGGTCAACCTCGACATCCTCGACGCCGCATCGATCGACGAAGGCTTCGAGGTCGAGGAAATCAGCTTCGAGGACGTGCCCGAACCGATCGCGTTCGACGCCTCGTCCCTGGTCGAAGAGGGCATGCCCGCCTCGGTCGACTCGGTCCTGCTGGAAATCCTCGACGCCGAAGTCAGCGGCCACCTGGCGACCATCGAGGAATGGCTCGCCATGCCGGAGCCGCGCGCCGTCGACGACGGCCTGCAGCGCGCGTTCCACACGCTCAACGGCGCCTTCGCGATGACCGAAGTGCCGGTGATCACCGAGATCACCGGACCGACCGAGGTCTACGTCAAGCGCCTGCTCGCCTCCGGCCAGCCGGCCAGCGCCGAAGGCGTGGCCGCGATGACGGACGTCGCCGACGCGATCCGCCGCACGCTGGCAACGCTCAAGACCCCGGCGCCGCGCATCCCGGCCTTCGAGGGCCTGGCCGAGCGCATGCGCGCCCTGCGCGACAGCCTGCCGGATGCCCGTCAGGCCATGCCGGTCGACATCGACGCCGAACCGGCGATCGCCTACACCGCCATCGACCTCAGCCAGTTCACCGATCTGGCCGAGGACATCGGTCCCGACATCGAGGATCCCTCGCACGCCGCGCGCGTCGAGGCGGAGCTGTCCGAAGCACGTCGCATCGAAGCCGAACGCGAGGCGATCGAAGTCGCCAACGCCGAACGCATCGATGTCGAACGCGTGGAAGCCGAGCGTTTCGCGCTGGAAGAACAGCAGCGCGAAGCCGAACGTCTCGCGCTGCTCAGGCGCGAGGAAGAGGCCCGCGCGCAGGCCGAACGCCTGGAGGCCGAACGTCTCGAAGCCCAGCGCCTGGAAGCCGAACGTGCGCAGGCCGAGCGCCTGGCCGCGGAACGTGCAGCCGCCGAGCTTGCCCAGGCGCAGCGTCTGGAAGCGGACCGCGCGCAGGCCGAACTCGCACAGGCCTCCGAACGCGCCGAAGCCGAACGCCGTGCTGCCGCCGAGCAGGCCGCCGCCGCGCAGCGCGCCGAAGCCGCGCGTTTGGAGCAGCAGCGCATCGAAGCGGAGCTGCTGGAAGCCGAACGCCTGGCCACCGAGCGTCTGGAGGCCGAACGCCTCGAAGCCGCGCGCCTGGTCGAAGAGGAGCAGGAATACGCGCGCCTCGAGGCCCAGTACGCCGAAGCCGACCGTGCGGCCCGCGAACAGCAGGCGACGATCGAAACCGCTCCGGTAGGCCACGCGACCTTCGCCGAACTGCCCAGCGCCAACGATCTGCCGGAGGTGGAGGAGGTCGCGTACGCGCCCGCCGCGCCGTCCGTGGACGAGCAGGAGCCGGCTGTTGCCGCGCTCATCGCGCAGGCGCTGGCCACCGCCGAGGATCCGGACGAAGCGCTCGACCTGAGCGAACTCGACCCGGAACTGGTCGACATCTTCGTCGAGGAAGCCAGCGACCTGCTGGATCATTCCGACGGCCTGCTCGCGCAGCTGCGCGAGGCGCCGACCGAGCGCGAATCGCTGGTCGGTCTGCAGCGCGACCTGCACACCATCAAGGGTGGCGCGCGCATGGCCGGCATCATGGCCGTGGGCGAACTCGGCCACGCCATGGAATCGCTGCTCGAAGCGGTGGTGGAAAACCGCTGCGAACTGGGCCGCGATGGCGTGCCGCTGCTGGAGCGCGGTTTCGACCGCCTGCATGCGATGGTCACCCGTGTCGGCGAACGCCGCGCGATCGCCATGCCCGATGCGCTCATCGCCGAGTTCGACGCGCGTTCGCGCGGCGAGACCACGCTCAAGGCCATCGCCTCGATGGCGGCCGCGCCGGTCGTCGCCAAGCCCGCGGTCAAGCCGGCAGCCAAGCCGGCGGCCGAAGCGCCCGCGCACGCGGATGTTCCGCATGCCGAGCTGCGTCCGCTGTCCGCGCCGATCAGCGACCAGCCGGCCGCCGACGAGGACGACATCGGTGTGCGTGCGCCGCAGGAACAGGTGCGCATCCGCGCCGACCTGCTCGACCGCCTCGTCAACTACGCCGGTGAAGTCGCGATCTATCGCGCCCGCCTGGAGCAGCAGCTGGGTGCGTTCCGTGGTGCGATCGCCGAAATGGCGGCCACCAACACCCGTATGCGCGACCAGCTGCGCCGACTGGAAATCGAAACCGAAGCGCAGATCGTCGCGCGTTACCAGCGCGAGGGCGACGACGGCGAGCAGGCATTCGATCCGCTCGAACTCGACCAGTTCTCCACGCTGCAGCAGCTGTCGCGTGCGCTCGCGGAATCCGCGGCCGACCAGACCAGCCTGCAGACCACGCTCGACGACCTGACGCGTCAGTACGAAACGCTGCTGCTGCAACAGTCGCGCGTGAGCTCGGAGCTGCAGGAAGGCCTCATGCGCACGCGCATGGTGCCGTTCGACGGCCTGCTGCCGCGCCTGCGCCGCGTCGTGCGCCAGGCCTCGGGCGAACTGGGCAAGCATGTCGCGCTGAAGCTCGACGGTACCCAGGGCGAACTCGACCGCAACGTGCTCGAGCGCATGACCGCGCCGCTGGAGCACATGCTCCGCAACGCCGTCGCGCACGGTCTGGAAACGCCGGACAAGCGCAAGAAGGCCGGCAAGTCCGAGGAAGGCACCATCCGGATCGCGGTGCGCCGCGAAGGTTCGGAAGTGGTGCTGGAAGTCGGCGACGACGGCGCTGGCCTGAACCGCGATGCCATCCTCAACCGCGGTCGCGAGCGCGGCCTGGTGCCGGACGGCGCCACGCTGTCCGACGCGGCCATCGACGCGCTGATCCTGGAACCGGGCTTCTCCACTGCCGAATCGGTCAGCCGACTGGCCGGCCGTGGCGTGGGCATGGACGTGGTCGCCAGCGAAGTCCGCCAGCTCGGCGGCACGCTGGACATCGCCTCCGTCCCCGGCAAGGGCGTCACCTTCACGCTGCGCCTGCCGCAGACGCTGGCGGTCACGCAGGCCGTGTTCGTGCGCATCGGCGAGACCACCTTCGCCGTGCCGATCGCATCGGTGCGCGGCGTGGGCCGCATCGCCCGCGATCGCCTGGACATGGTCGACGCGACCTACCGCTACGGCGGCGAGGACTACGCGGTGCACGACCTGGGCACGCTGGTCGGCCATGGCACCGCCAAGGCCGAAGGCGCGCTGCAGATGCCGCTGCTGATGATCCGTTCGGGTGACCTGCGCGCCGCCGTGTGCGTCGACCAGGTCATCGGCAACCGCGAAATCGTGGTGAAGCCGGTCGGTCCGCAGGTCGCATCGGTGCCGGGCATCTTCGGCGCCACCATCATGGGTGACGGTCGCGTCGTGGTGATCCTCGACGTCGCACCGCTGGTGCGTCGCCAGGCGCTGCTGCCGCGCGACCACGTCGCCGTGCCGGAAGTGCCGGTGGAAACCCGCCGCGTGCCGCTGGTCATGGTGGTCGACGACTCGGTCACCATGCGCAAGGTCACCGGCCGCGTGCTCGAGCGCCACAACTTCGAGGTGCTCACCGCGAAGGACGGCATCGACGCGCTGGAACGCATGGCCGAACGCGTGCCGGACCTGATGCTGCTCGACATCGAAATGCCGCGCATGGACGGTTACGAGCTGGCCACCGCAATGAAGGGCGACTCGCGTCTGCGCGGCGTGCCCATCGTGATGATCACCTCGCGTACCGGCGACAAGCATCGCCAGCGCGCGTTCGAGATCGGTGTCGAGCGTTACCTCGGCAAGCCGTACCAGGAACCGGAACTGATCCGCAACGTGTACGAACTGCTGGGCATCGAAGCAGGGGCCACGCGGAATGAGTGAATCCTCGCGTCGCGCGGTGTTGTTGGCGCGACCGGGCGCAGCGTGCGAACGCCTGCGCTCGGCGCTGGCCGACGCCGGTGCGAACCTGGTGCTGGAAGCCGATCCGACGACGCTGGATCCGGCGAAGCTGGAACAGTCCGCCGCGCAGGTGGTGGTGGTTGCGCTGGACCCGGTGACGGAAGACATCATCGAGCGCTTCGATCCGGTCCTGGCCAATCCGTCGGTGGAAGTGATCTACGAGGAAGCCGCGCTGGCGGCGACCCGCGAAGGTTGGGACCTCGCCCGCTGGATGCGTCACCTGGCGGCCAAGCTGCATGGCCATGGCGACGTGCTGCCGCCGGGCCATGAACCCGAAGACGCGATCGTCCCGGATCCGGCCGCATCGGTGGCCGATGCGGTGGTGATGCCGGTCGCTGCGCCGGTCGTGGAAGCGGCCGCGCCGGCGGTTGTGCCCGTCGTCGCTCCGCCGGTCGTCGAGGCGCCTGTCGAAGCGCCCGTCGCGCCGGTGCGCGCGATCGAACCCACGCTGGAACTGGCGCCCGTCGATGCGCCGGCGCCCGCTGTCGAGGTTCCGGTCATGACGCAGTTCACGCACGAAGCGACGTACAACGCGTTCGACCCGGTCGCCGCGGAAGCCACCTTCGAATCGTTCGATGCGGTGGAAATCGCCGCGCCGCTGGCCGATCTGGAAATGTCGCTGTCGCTGGTCGACGAAACGCCTGGCCTGTCGGTCGGCGTCGATGACATCGTGGTCCAGCCGTTCGAGTCCAGCTTCGATTTCGAGATGGCGCCCACCGACGCGCCGACGGTCGTCGAGACCACGGCCGCCGCGCCCGTCCTGATGTTCGATGCGAGCCGCGATGGCGCCGCCCCGGACTTGGCCGCGCCTGCAGAGCCCGCGCCGGCTCCGGCCGCGCCGGACTGGTCCTTCGCGGACGAATCCGCGGAAGCGGCCGCCAAGCCGTCCGCCGCGGATCACCGTTTCCAGCGCGACCTGGGTGACCTGGAACGCCGCATTTCCTCGCTGGAGCTGGTCGAGGACCGCGCACCGGCCCGGATCGACGGCGCCGTGCTGGTGCTCGCCGGCATCGGCGGCCCCGACGCCGTGCGCCAGCTGCTGAGCGGGCTGCCGGAAGGCTTCCCGCGCCCGGTGCTGGTGCAGCAGCGCCTCGACGGCGGCCGCTACGACCGCCTCGTCGCGCAGATGCAGCGCGCCACGCCGTTGCAGGTGCGACTGGCCGAGCCAGGCCTGATCACCATGCCGGGCACGATCTACATCCTTCCGAACGAAATCGGCCTGTCGGTCAGCGAATCGGGCATGCGCTTCACCGAAGGCGACGGCGACGTGCTCTCCGCGCTGCCGTCGGCCGATTCGGCCGTGCTGATGCTCAGCGGCAGCGACCCGGCCCGTGTCGATGCGGCCATGAACCACTCCTGGGCCGGTGCGCTGGTCGCCGGTCAGGCTCCCGACGGCTGCTACGACGCCGCGGCGGCCAGTGCGCTGATCGCGCGCGGCGCCGACGCCGGCCAGCCGGTCGAACTCGCCGCGCGCCTGGCCGCGCGCTGGCACTAAGCGTGCCGAATTAGGATCACGATCATGGCCAATCCGAATCCCGTCCAGCTTCCCGGTACCGAGAGCGACATCCGGGGCGTGCTGATCCAGGTGGCCGGCGGCCGCCTGCTCCTGCCCAACGCGACCATCGCCGAGGTGCTGTCGTATGCGGAGCCGGACGCCGTCGCTGGTGCGCCGGACTGGCTGCTCGGCCGCATGCGCTGGCGCGGTTGGCAGCTGCCGCTGGTGGCCTTCGCACGACTGGCCGGCCTGGCCAACGAACGCGGCGGACTGGGCAGCAAGGTGGTCGTGCTGCGCGCGCTGGGCGGCAATCCGCGCGCACCGTACTTCGCGCTGCTGACGCAGGGCTTCCCGCGACTGGTGACGGTGTCCCGCGAGGCGCTGATGGTGGTCGAGGACCACAACCCGCTGCCCAACGGCGTGCAGGCGCGCGTGCTGCTCAACGAGGACGCGGCGTTCCTTCCGGACCTGGGCGCCATCGAAGACCAGATCGGCGTCGCGCTGACGCAGGCGGCTTGAGCGCAACAGACACGCGCTTCGCGTCCGTCGATGCCCTGCGCGGCATCACGGTCGCTGCCATGCTGCTGGTCAACAACCCGGGCGACTGGGGCCACGTCTATGCGCCGCTCGAACACGCGGCGTGGCACGGCTGCACCCCGACCGACCTGATCTTCCCGATGTTCCTGTTCATCGCCGGCGCGTCCATCGCGCTGGCGCTGTTGCCGCGCCTGGAGCGCGGCGACGACGTGGGCGCACTGACGAAGACCGTCCTGCTGCGCGGCGCGCGCATCGTCGGCCTGGGCCTGTTCCTGCACCTGTGCGCACTGTGGGCGTTCGAACTGCCGCATTACCGCGTGATGGGTGTGCTCCAGCGCATCGGCCTGTGCTTCGCGCTCGCCGGCGTGGTGGCGTTGCATGTGCGACCACGCACGCAATGGGCGTTGCTGGCAGCGTTGCTGGCCGGCTATGCGTGGTTGCTGGCCGCCGGTGGAACGCTCGAACCGTTCGTGAACATCGCCAGCCGAATCGATCACGCGGTGCTCGGCGTGCACGTCTATCAGCTCGATGCAGCGACCGGTAGCGGCCACGATCCGGAAGGCCTGGTCAGCACACTGGGCGCATTGGCGACCACGCTGCTGGGCATCCGTGCCGGCGACTGGCTGCGACGCGGCGACTCACGTTCGTTGTGGATGGCCGGCACAGTCGCGATGCTCGCGGGCTGGGCACTCTCGTACTGGCAGCCGTTCAACAAGAACCTGTGGACGCCTGCATATGTGCTGTGGACCGGCGGCATCGCGAGCTGGGTACTGGCGGCATTCCATGCACTGGTCGATCGCCGCGGCTGGCCCGCACTGGGCCGCGCCTTTGGCGTCAACGCGATCGCGGCGTACGCCGGCTCGGCGTTCATGCTGTATGCGCTGGTCGCGTTCGGCTGGCTTGAACCGTTGTACCAGCACGGTTTCGCCGGTTGGATGACGCCGCGCTTCGGCCCGTTCGTACCGTCACTGGCGTACGCGCTGTGCTTCGTCGCGGTGTGGTGGGGCGTGGTGCGCTTGCTGGATGCGCGCAAGGTGTACTTCAAGATCTGAATCCGCAACGCCGGACATTCCGTCAACACGTCAGGGGGAAACGTGGAGAATCCGTATCAGAGTCCGAACGCCAGCGTCGTTACGCGCGAACGCGGCAACGATCTGCTCGATGACGTCGTTGGCGGCCAGAAGCAGGCCATCTGGGCCATGTTGCTGTACGTGGCCGCGGGGGTACTTCGCATCGGCCTGGCACCCATGGCGATGTTGGCACTGCTGTGCCTGCTGATGTCGTGGATGGGCATCTACCGGATGGGGCGTGGCCTTGGCTATCCCCTGTGGCTGCGCATCGTCCTGATCGTGCTGATGCTGGTTCCGCTGGTCGGCCTGCTGGTGCTGGTCTCGCTCAGCGCGCGTGCGACGTCGAGGCTGCGCAAGGCAGGTTATTCCGTCGGCTTGATGGGCGCGCGCAACTACTGAGGCGCGCACCGTTCGCGCGGTCTCAGCACAGATCCCCGAACCGCGCCTGCAGCGCCGCGATCGCGGCCAGGCCAGCCGTCTCCGTGCGCAGGATGCGCGGCCCCAGGCGCAGCCCGCGAAAGCCCGCGGCACGCAGTTGCTCGCGGTCGAGGTCGGACCAGCCGCCTTCGGGGCCAACGGCCAGAACCACCGGCGCATCGGCATCGATCGCCAGCGTGCCGAAGGCCAGGTCGCCTTCCGGGTCCAGGATCAGTCGCAGTCCGCCTGCGGGCAGGGATTCCAGCGTGGCTGCGAGCGAACGGGGTGCGGAGACGTCGGGCACGCGCGCACGCCCGCTCTGCTCGCAGGCCGACGACACCACGCTGCGCCAGTGCGCCAGTCGCTTCTCCGCGCGTGCTTCGTCCAGTTTCACTTCGCTGCGTTGCGACCACAGCGGGTGGAACGACGCCGCACCCAGCTCGGTCGCTTTCTGCAGGATCAGGTCCATCTTCTCGCCGCGCGCCACGCCCTGCAGCAGCACCAGTTCCAGCGACGACTCGCGTTCCACCGCCGCGGCCGAATCGATCGCCACGCGCAGCTCGCGCTTGCCGGCGGCAACGATGCGCGCCGCATAGTCGTGGCCATCTCCGTTGAACAGCACGCATGCGTCGCCGACGCCCAGGCGCAGCACGCGCACCAGGTGCGCGGCGGCGCTCTCGGGCAGCACGACCTCGGTACCGGCCGCGAGGGGTTGTTCGATATGGACGCGGGTCAGGCGCATGCGGCGGCCTCGTCGATGGCGTGGTCGATGGCTTCGCGCGTGGTGCGCGCGAGCAGTTGGAGCGCGTCGTCGTCCACGCAGTACGGCGGCATCCAGTACAGCACGTCGCCGAGCGGGCGCAGCAGCACGCCGCGCTGGAGCGCCGCGCGGTACGCGCGCAGGCCGATGCGCAGGGCGGGATCGAACGGGGTGCGTCGGTCGCCGCCGCGGGTGAGTTCGAACGCCACGATCATGCCGGCCTGGCGCACGTCGGCGACGTGCGGGTGATCCGCGAAGGGCGCGGCGAGTCCGGTCATCCGCGCCGAGGTGGCGCGGTTGCGCGCGATCACGTCGTCGCGTTCGATGATGTCCAGCGACGCCAGCGCGGCCGCGCAGGCCAACGGGTTGCCGGTATAGCTGTGCGAATGCAGGAAGGCCTTCTCGCGCGAGTCGTCGAGGAAGCCGTCGTAGATGCTCTGCGTCGCCAGCACCGCGGCCAGCGGCAGCGCACCACCGGTGAGGCCCTTCGACAGGCACAGCAGGTCGGGCTGCACGCCGGACTGCTCGGACGCGAACAGCGTGCCCGTGCGGCCGAAACCGACGGCGATCTCGTCGGCGATCAGGAACACGCCGTGCGCGTCGCACAGTTCCCGCGCCAGCTTCAGGTACAGCGGGTCGTGCATGCGCATGCCGCCGGCGCACTGCACGCGGGGCTCCAGGATCAACGCGCAGACCTCGCCGCCGTGGCGTTCGAGCAGGTCGCGCAGGCCGTCCGCGGCGCGGCGCGCGCGATCGGCCGGGCTCTCGCCGGGTTCGCACAGGTACGCGTCGGGCGACGGGGCGAACAACGCCTGCGCCAGCAGCGGTGCGTACACGCGGCGATACAGCGGGATGTCGCCCACCGCGAGCGCGCCGAGCGTCTCGCCGTGATAGCCGTTGTCGAGCGCGATGAACTTGGTGCGTCCCTCGACACCACGGTTGCGGAACCAGTGGAAGGTCATCTTCAGCGCGACCTCGACGCCGGCCGATCCGTTGTCGGCGTAGAACACCTTGGCCAGCGGCTCACGCCCGGCCTGGCGCGGGGCGATGGCCAGCAGCTTCTCCGCCAGCTCGACCGCGGGCACGTGCGAGACGCCGGCGAGGATCACATGCTCCAGCGTGCGTGCCTGTCGCGCGATGGCGTCGGCGATCCGCGGTTCGGCGTGGCCGAACAGGTTGGTCCACCAGCTGCTGATGGCGTCGAGCGTGCGGCGGCCGTCGTGGCCCACCAGCCATGCGCCTTCGCCGCGGGCGACCGCCAGCAGGGGCAGGGTGTCGTCGCCCGAGCCGAGGGCGGCGCCGTGGTCGACGTGTTCGCGCATCTGCGTGCACGGGTGCCAAAGCACGGCCAGGTCGCGGGCGCGCCAGGCGTCTGCATCGGAGCCGGCGTTCGCTATCATCGGGGGATTCAATGGCTGCATCCGGCCATTATCGGCTGGAAGAGCGGAGCCCGTGCCATGCGCACGGCGCCCGTTTCTCCTGCGGTCCCGGCCCGAGCCCTTCCCCACGCCATGTCACGACGCCTGCCCACCATCCATCGCATCACCGAGCACGACGCCGGCCCGTACCGGCTGGAGCGCCTGGACCTCGAGTTCGCCAACGGCGAGCGTCGCCACTACGAGCGCCTGCACGGCCGCGGCCACGGCGCCGTGGTGGTGGTGCCCATGCTCGACGAGGACACCGTGTTGCTGGTGCGGGAGTACGCGGCCGGCGTGCACCGCTACGAGCTGGGGCTGGTGAAGGGCCGCATCGACGCCGGCGAGACGCCCGAACAGGCCGCCAACCGCGAGCTGAAGGAAGAGGCGGGCTACGGCGCGCGCGAGGTGACCGTGCTGCGCGCGCTGACGCTGGCACCCACGTACATGAGCCACGAGGCGTACCTGGTGCTGGCGCGCGACCTGTACCCCGAACGCCTGCCGGGCGACGAGCCGGAAGAACTGGAAGTGGTCCCGTGGAAGCTGGACCGCCTGCACGAGCTGATCCTGCGCGAGGACTTCTCCGAAGGGCGCAGCATCGCGGCCCTGTTCATCGCGCGCGAATGGCTGAGGACACAAACGGCATGATTCCGCACGCACTTCGCGAGGACGTGATCGCGCTGGCCCACGATGCCGCCGCCGCGATCCTGGGCATCTACGACAGCGAATTCGCGGTACAGCACAAGGACGACAACTCGCCGCTGACCGCCGCCGACCTGGCCGCGCACCGTTGCATCGTCGATGGCCTGGCGCGCATCACGCCGGACATTCCGGTGTTGTCGGAGGAGTCCGCGCACGAAGTGTCGACCGCACAGCGCCGGCAGTGGTCGCGCCTGTGGCTGGTCGATCCGCTGGACGGCACGCGCGAGTTCGTCAAACGCAATGGCGAATTCACCGTCAACATCGCGCTGATCGAAGACGGCGTGGCCGTGTTCGGCGTCGTGCAGGCGCCGGTCACCGGCGTGTGCTGGCACGGTGGTGCGACGCTCGGGGCGTTCCGCCGCGAAGGCGACCGTGAAGACACCTTGCGCGCGCGTGCGCCCGCGACCGCGCCACTGCGCGTGGCCGCCAGCCGTTCGCACCGCGACGCGCACACGCAGGCCTTCATCGATCGCATGGGCGCGACGCAGATCATGGGCATGGGTTCGTCACTGAAGTTCTGTCGCATCGCCGACGGCGGCCTGGACGTCTATCCGCGTTTCGGCCCGACCAGCGAATGGGACACCGCCGCCGGCCAGTGCGTGCTGGAGGGCGCGGGCGGTGCGGTGGTCGATCCGCAGGGACGTCCGTTCCGTTACAACCAGCGCGAACGCATCCTCAACGGCGACTTCATCGCGCTGGGCGACACCGCATTGCCGTGGCGCACGTGGCTCGACGAAACCGACTGGCACACGCCCGGATGAGCGCGCCCATGCACGACCACGACATTGGCCGCCTGCTGCAGATCATGGCCCGCCTGCGCGACCCGCAGGGCGGTTGCCCGTGGGACCTGGAGCAGGATTTCGCCACCATCGCGCCGTACACGATCGAGGAGGCCTACGAAGTGGCCGACGCGATCGATCGCGGCGATCTGGCGGACCTGAAGGACGAGCTGGGCGACCTGCTGCTGCAGGTGGTCTTCCATGCGCAGATGGCATCGGAGCAGGGCGCGTTCGCCTTCGGCGACGTGGTCGCGGCGATCTGCGACAAGATGGTGCGGCGTCATCCGCATGTGTTCGCCGACGCCGCAGTCGAGGACGCCGACGCGCAGACCGTCGCCTGGGAAGAACAGAAGCGTCGCGAGCGCGAGGCCAACGGGCATGAGGACCGCTCCGCGCTGGCCGGCATCGCACGCGGCTTGCCCGAATGGCAGCGCGCCGTGAAGCTGCAGAAGCGCGCCGCGCGCGTGGGCTTCGACTGGCCGGACGTGACGCCGGTGATCGCCAAGCTGCACGAAGAGATCGACGAGGTGCGGGTGGAATTCGCCGCGCTGGATGCCGCGCCGGACGATGCGGCGGTGCGCGACCGGCTGGAGGACGAGATCGGCGACGTGCTGTTCGTCTGCGCCAACCTTGCGCGCCACGCCGGCGTGGACGTGGGTGCGGCGATGCGCCGGGCCAACCTCAAGTTCGAACGCCGGTTCCGCGCCATGGAAGCGCTGGCCGCGGCCGACGGCACGCAGATGTCCGACTTGCCGTTGCAGGCGCAGGACCGCTTGTGGGATCGCGCCAAGGCCGATGAGAAGGCCGCCGGCTAGTTGTGGAAACGCCCCCGGCAGCGGGCACAATGGACTTGGAGGGAATGCCGATGAAACGCTTCGCCAGCTTCCGCGAGTTCTACCCGTTCTACCTCAGCGAGCACAGCAACCGCACCAGTCGCCGACTGCATTTCATCGGCAGCTGGGGCGTGCTGGCGCTGCTGGCCATGGCGGTGGTGCAGGGCAATGCCTGGTGGCTGCTGGGCGCGCTGTTCTGCGGCTACGGCTTTGCATGGATTGGCCACTTCTTCTTCGAGAAGAACCGGCCGGCCACCTTCAAGCACCCGTTCTATTCCTTCGCCGGCGACTGGGTGATGTTCAAGGACATCCTCAGCGGCAAGCTCAAGCTGTAACGCTATTCCAGGAAGATGAGCCAGGCCGCCACGGCGATCAGCGCGAAGCCGGCCCAGTGGTTCCACTTCAACGGCTGGCCCAGGTACCAGGCGGAAAAACCGGCGAACACCAGCAGGGTGATCACTTCCTGCATGCCCTTGAGCTGTGGCGCGGAATACACGTTGCTGCCGATACGGTTGGCCGGGACCATCAGGCAGTACTCGAAGAAGGCGATGCCCCAGGAGGCGAAGATCGCCACCATCAGTGGCGCGGACTTGTAGCGCAGGTGTCCGTACCAGGCGAAGGTCATGAAGACGTTGGAGCCGAACAGCAGCAGGATGGGAGCGAGTCGTTCCAGGGGCATGGGCGTTGGGGTCTGGGTTGTTCAGCAAACGGGGGTGGCCTTCACGAAACCTCCACCGGGTCCTAGGCAGCCTTCACAAAGCTGAAGCACCGGAGGTCTGCATGCAGGGCACCAGTACAAGGGACGGCGGCCTGGTTCTCATTGTCGAGGACAACCGCAACATCTCGGAAATGGTTGGCGAATACCTCGAGGGACGGGGATTCGAAGTGGACTATGCCAGCGACGGCCTCGACGGCTACCGCCTGGCGACGGAAAACAACTACGACGTCATCGTGCTGGATCTCATGCTGCCGCGCATGGACGGCGTGGAGCTGTGCAAGAAGCTGCGCGAGGAAGCGCGCAAGTCGACGCCGGTGCTCATGCTCACCGCGCGCGACACGCTGGACGAAAAACTCACCGGCCTGGGCGCCGGTGCCGACGACTACCTGACCAAGCCCTTCGCGATCCAGGAGCTGGAAGCGCGCCTGCGCGCGCTCATCCGCCGCGAACGCCGGCAGGTGGGCGGCGAAGTGCTGAAGGTGGCGGACCTGGTGCTCGATCCGGCCAGCCTGCGCGTGACGCGCGGCGGCAGCGAGCTGCAGCTCTCGCCGATCGGCCTGCGCCTGCTGACCATCCTGATGCGCGAGTCGCCGCGGGTGGTCAGCCGCCAGGAGATCGAGCGGGAGATCTGGGGCAACGGCCTGCCCGATTCGGACACGCTGCGCAGCCATCTGTACAACCTGCGCAAGACCATCGACAAGCCGTTCGACAAGCAGCTGCTGCATACCGTCCAGAGTGCGGGCTATCGCGTCGCGGACATCTCCCAGCCGCCGGACTGAGCGGCCCGAGAACCCATGGCGCACGGACTTCCGCGCAAGATCAAACTTGCGTTCATCACGCAGGCCCTGATCGGCAGCATCGTGATCACGGTGGGCATCCTGCTCACCGCGATCGTCGTGCGCCAGAAGGTCGTCGAACAACGCGTGGAACAGGAGGCGCGTGCCTTCTGGGTGGCGTACGCGCGCGATCCTGGCCACCGCCTGCCGAGCAGTTCGACGATGTCGGCCTATCTGGTCATTCCCGGCGTGGTCACCGCGCCGCTGCCGGACGAACTGCGCAACGTGACCGGCACCGGCGTGCGCCGTCTGCCAGACAGCGGCCGCCTGGTCTACGTCGACCGGCGCCCCCAGGGCACGCTCTACCTCGTGTTCTCGGCATGGCTGGCGGACCAGTCGGTGCTCTTCACCGGATTGGCTTCGCTGGTGTTGTCGCTGGTCACCAGTGGCGTGCTGATCTGGCTGACCTATCGCACGTCGAAGCGGCTGGTCACGCCAGTGAGCTGGTTGGCCAACCAGGTCGCGCATTGGGACCCGCGCGATCCCGATGCCAGCGCCATCGCGCCCGCGCACCTGCCACCGGATGCGGGCGATGAAGTGCGCAAACTGTCCCGCGCGCTGACCGGCCTGTCGCAACGCGTGGGCGATTTCGTCCAGCGCGAGCGCAACTTCACCCGCGATGCCAGCCACGAGTTACGCACGCCGCTCACCGTGATCCGTGTCGCCACCGACCTGATGCTGGCCGATCCGGACAACACGCCGCGCGCGCAACGCTCGCTGGCGCGCATCCAGCAGGCCGGACGCGACATGGAGTCGGTGATCGAGGCCTTCCTGATCCTCGCCCGCGAAGCGGACGTGGCGCCGCAGAGCGAGGAATTCGACGTGCGCGACATCGTCGTGGCCGAGATCGAACGCGTGCGCCCCATGCTCAGCGAGCGCCCGGTGACCCTGAGCCTGCACGACGAAGGTGCGCCGCGACTGGTGGCGCCGCCGCACGTATTGCGGGTGATGGTGGGCAACCTGCTGGGCAACGCCGTGCGCTTCACCGAAACCGGCGATATCGAAGTGCGGCTCATGCCCGACCGCGTGGTCATCCGCGACAGCGGCATCGGCATGTCGCCTGAAGTGCTGGCCAAGGCCTTCGACCCGTTCTTCCGCGCCGACTATGCCGACGGCGATGGCAAGGGCATGGGCCTGTCGATCGTGCGCCGGCTGGGCGAACGCTTCGGCTGGCCCGTGAGTCTGGCCAGTGCGCCGGGGCAGGGCACGACCGCGGTGATCCGCTTCGCCCGCTGAGCGGCCTCCCGAGGCGCGCGCCGCTGCGACGCAATCGCGCCAGCGCGCATCATGGACAGAAGTCCGCCGTGCCTGACACGATCCCTTGACTGAACGAATCCGCGACGCGGCTGTCAACCGTGGCGTCGCTGGTGCGTTGTCGCCGGCATAACCCTCGAATCGAGCCTCATGAGCGCAGCCCGCCCAGCCCCCCGCAATGCCCGCAAGCCCACTCCCTGGATCCGCCACGGCATCGCCGCGGCGGTCGTGCTGGTACTCATCGCCGGTGGCGCCTTCGTGTGGCGCAAGCGCGGCGCGGAGGCCGAAGCCGGTGCGTTCCGCACCGCGCCGGTCGAACGCGGCGACATCCGCGTCGCGATTTCCTCCACGGGCACGCTGAGCGCCATCTCCACCGTCACGGTGGGCAGCCAGGTGTCCGGCCAGGTCACCGGTGTGCTGGTGGATTTCAACGATCCGGTGAAGCGCGGCCAGGTGATCGCGCGCATCGATCCCAAGACCTACGAGGCCCAGATCGCCCAGGGCAACGCGCAGGTCGCCAGTGCGCGCGCCTCGCTCTCGCAGGCGCAGGCCACGCTGGTCAATGCCGAACTGGACTACCAGCGCAAGTCGGACCTGGGCGCGCGCCAGCTGGTCGCGCGCAGCGACGTGGACCTGGCCAAGGCGGCGCTGGACCAGGCACGCGCGCAGGTGAATTCCGCGCAGGCCGTGATCCGGCAGCAGACCGCTTCCACGCAGACCACGCAGGTCAACCTGGATCGCACCGTCATCCGCTCGCCGGTGGATGGCGTGGTGCTCACGCGCAGCATCGAGCCCGGCCAGACCGTGGCTGCCAGCCTGCAGGCGCCGGAGCTGTTCACCATCGCCGAGGACCTGGCGAAGATGAAGATCGAGCTGGCCGTCGACGAGGCCGACATCGGTCAGGTGCGTACGGGCCAGAACGTGTCGTTCACCGTCGATGCCTTCCCCGATCGCCAGTTCCGCGGCATGGTCGAACAGGTGCGCCTGTCGGCGACGACCACGAACAACGTGGTCACCTATCCGGTCGTGGTGACCGTGGACAACAGCGACGGCACGCTGCTGCCCGGCCTGACGGTGAACGCGGAAATCGAAGTGTCGCGGCGCGACGACGTGCTGAAGGTGTCCAACGCGGCGCTGCGCTTCAAGCCCGCCGACGAAGCCAATGCGGCCGCGGATGCCGCGCCGCAGCCGGGCGGAAGCCCGCGTGGCGGTAGCGGCATGTTGGATGATCTGTCCCGAACCGCGGGCACGCTGAAGTTGAATGCCGACCAGCAGGCCGCGTTCGACAGTGCGCTGTCCGCCGTGCGCGAGCGTCAGCAGGCGCGCCAGGCGCAGGCCGCGCAGCAGGGCGGCGGCAATCGCCTGTTCGGCGGTGGCGGTGGTGGCGGTCCGGGCGGCGGCCCCCGCATGGTGGTGGCGGGCGGAGGCGCGGGCGGCAACGCGCAGGCGCAGATGCGCCAACGCATGGCCGAACGCTTCAAGGAAGACTTCGGTCCCTTCCGCGCGCTGCTGGATCCGGCGCAGCAGAAGGAATGGGATGCCGCGCTGTCGGCGCTGCTCAACGCCAAGCGCGCGCCGCTGTATCGCCTGGTGGATGGCAAGCCCGAACGCGTGATGGTGCGCATCGGCGCCAGCGACGGCAGCAGCACGGAAATCTCCGGCGGCGGCCTGAAGGCCGGCGATGCGGTGGTGACCGGCGAGCGGGCCCGTCAGTGAGCGATGGCATGAGTGCGATCGTCCCTCCCGTTCCGGTGATCCACACCCAACGCCTGTGCAAGACCTACGCGGCGCACACCGAGGCGGAAGTGCAGGCATTGCGCAACGTGGACCTGAGCATCCATCGCGGCGAGTTCGTCGCGATCATGGGGCCGTCGGGTTCGGGCAAGTCGACGCTGATGAACCTCATCGGCTGCCTCGACACACCCACCGCGGGCACCTACGAATGCGATGGCGTGGACGTGTCCACGCTGGATGCCGAAGACCTTGCGGTCCTGCGTCGCGACAAGATCGGTTTCGTCTTCCAGGGCTTCAACCTGTTGCCGCGCATGAGCGCGCTGGACAACGTGGCGATGCCGCTGGGCTACGCGCGCGTGCCTCCGCACGAACGCATCGAACGCGCGCGCCAGGCGCTGGTGGACGTCGGCCTGGGCGAGCGCGTCTCGCATCGCCCCAGCGAGCTGTCCGGCGGCCAGCAGCAGCGCGTGGCCATCGCGCGCGCGCTGATCAACCGGCCGCCGATCCTGCTGGCCGACGAGCCCACTGGCGCGCTCGACAGCAAGACCGGCGAGGAGATCCTCGCGCTGTTCAAGCGTCTGCGCGACGAGCAGCACACTGTGGTGCTGATCACCCATGACGCCGACGTCGCCGCCCATGCCGACCGCATCTACGTGATGCGCGATGGCGAGTTGCATCAGGAGGGCGCGGCATGAACTTCTCCGACATCCTGCGCACCGCCATCTATGCGCTGCGCGGCAACTGGATGCGCAGCGCGCTGACATCGCTGGGCGTGATCATCGGCATCGCCGCGGTGATCGTGATGGTGTCCGTTGGGCAGGGCACGCAGCAGGAAATCGACAAGATGGTCTCCGGCCTGGGTTCGCAGCGGCTGGACATCAACCCGGGCGCGGGTCGCGGTCCCGGCGGTGGCGGCGTCCGCATGAGCGCCAGCAGCTTCTTCACCCTCAACGAGGGCGACGTCGACGCAATCCGCAGCGAAATCCCCGAAGTGCAGTACGTGGCCGGCGCGCTGCGTGGCAGCACGCAGGCGGTGTTCGCCGAGAACAATGCACCGACCAGCTGGCAGGGCGTGCAGCCGGACTTCTTCGACATCAACGGCTGGGTCGTGCAGAACGGCGAAGGCTTCGACACGCAGGACTACACCAGCGCGGACAAGGTGGTGATCCTGGGCGAGACCGTGCGCCGCACGCTGTTCGGCGACGACCCCGGCATCGGACAGACCATCCGCCTGGGACGCGTGCCGTTCACGGTGGTGGGCACGCTCAAGCCCAAGGGGCAGGGCGGCTTCGGACAGGACCAGGACGACGTTGTGATGGTGCCGCTGCAGACCGCTCGCCGCCGCCTGATGGGCGCGATGGGTTTGCCGGCCGGCGCGGTGATGCAGGTCGCGCTGACCGTGGCCGATGCGAAGGACCTGACGTATGCGCAGGGCGAAGTCGAGGCGCTGCTGCGCCAGCGTCATCGCATCAAGCCTGGCGACGAGGACGACTTCAACGTACGCAACATCTCCGAGATCGTGGCCACGCGTACCGCGACCACGCGCCTGATGTCGCTGTTGCTTGGCGCGGTGGCGACGATCTCGTTGATCGTCGGCGGCATCGGCATCATGAACATCATGCTGGTCTCGGTGACCGAGCGCATCCGCGAGATCGGCCTGCGCATGGCGGTGGGCGCGGGGCCTTCGGACGTGCGTCGGCAGTTCCTCGCCGAGGCGATGCTGCTCTCGCTCGGCGGCGGCGTGCTGGGCATCGTGATCGGCGTGGTGGGCGCGCTGCTGGTGGGCCGGTTCGGCTCGCTGCCGGTGGCGCTCAATGGCCAGGTGATCGCGCTGGCGGCCACGTTCTCGATCATGACCGGCCTGTTCTTCGGCTATTACCCGGCGCGCAAGGCCTCGCAGCTGGATCCGATCGAGGCGCTGCGGCAGCAGTGATCCATTGCGCGGAGGGGCATGGGCAGGCCCCTCCGCATCAGCCGCTTCATTCGTTACGGAAAATGTCGACCGCGACCGCGACCGCGACCGCGACCGCGACCGCGACCGCGATGACGCGGCAGGCGCTATCCTCAGGACCCGACTCACGCGCCTCCCGACGCTCATGCGCCTGCTCATCCCGCTGCTTGCTTTCGCCATGACCCTCAACGCCCATGCCGCCGAGCCGTCCGCCAAGCCGAAGACGGCGCTGGTGATCCACGGCGGCGCCGGTTTCGTGCCGAAGGATTCGATCACGCCGGAAGAGCGCACCGCGTATCACGCGGCGCTCAACCGCGCGCTGGATGCCGGCAACGCCGTGCTGCAGCGCGGAGGCAGTGCGCTCGATGCGGTGACGGCCGTCGTGGTGGTGATGGAGGACGCGCCGCAGTTCAACGCCGGCAAGGGCGCCGTGTTCAACGCGAAGGGCGCGCATGAGCTCGATGCATCGATCATGGAAGGCCACACGCGCCGCGCGGGCGCCGTCGCGGGCGTCACGACCATCAAGAATCCGATCAAGCTGGCGCGCGCGGTGATGGAGCACAGCCCCCACGTGATGCTGGCCGGCGCGGGCGCCGAGGCGTTCGCGGACACGCGTCCGGAGATCGAGCGCGTGCCCAACACCTACTTCGATACCGACAAGCGTCGCCAGCAACTGGAGAAGGCGCAGCGCGAGGAGGCGGCCAAGGGCAAGCGCGAGGCGCGCAATACCGACGGCGATGCGCCGACGTATTTCGGCACGGTGGGTGCCGTGGCGCTGGATGCACAGGGGCATATCGCCGCGGCCACCAGCACCGGCGGCATGACCAACAAGAAGTGGGGCCGCGTGGGCGATTCGCCGATCATCGGCGCCGGCACCTGGGCCGACGAGCGCTGCGGCGTGTCGGGTACGGGCTGGGGCGAGTTCTACATCCGAAACGCGGTCGCGCACGACATCTGTGCACGCATGGCCTACCGCGGCGATTCGCTGCAGGTCGCGGCCGAGGACGTGGTCAACAAGGTCGTGCCCGCCGCCGGTGGCGATGGCGGTGCGATCGCGCTCGACCGTGACGGCAACATCGCCATGCCGTTCAACAGCGGCAGCATGTTCCGCGGATGGATCAAGCCGGACGGCACGCGCGGTACGGCGATCCACGAGGGCGAGTGAGGCGCTCAGCCGCGGCAGGTGAGCGTTCATCATCTGCTGCTCGCTGTCCCGCAGGGTGAGCGCTTCAGCGCCCTGTCGACTTCACCACTCCCACTCCGCCGCCCCTCACCCCAACCCCTCTCCCGCGGGGAGAGGGGCTTCGTGCTGCAATCGCAACGACGGCTCTACGCCGTCAGCCCCGCCTGCTGCTTCATCCATTCGTCCATGCGCCGCTTGAGTTCCTCCGGCGACACGTCTTCCACGTGCGTGGCCAGGCTCCACTTGTGGCCGAAAGGATCGATCAGCGTGCCCATGCGGTCGCCCCACGCCTGATTCTCCACCGGGCGGTCGGGCTTCGCTCCGGCTTTCACGGCGTGTTCGTAGGCGCGGTCCACGTCGGGCACGTAGATGACGAAGCTGGCGGTGGCGCCGCCGCGCGATTTCGGCCCCAGCGCGCCGATGTCCGGCCATTCATCCGAGAGCATGAGCATGCTGTTGCCGATGCGGATCTCGGCGTGACCGATCTTGTCGCCCATCGGCAGCCGGTAGATTTCCTCGGCGCCCAGCGCATCACGGTAGAAATCGAGCGCGGCTTTCGTGTCGTCGACGATCAGGTAGGGCGTGACGGTGTGATAGCCCTCGGGAGTGCTGGGAACGCTCATGGAGAACTCCGGTGGCCGCGTCAGTGCGGCAGCTTGCTGGCCAGCAGGTCGACCCGGTCGATCCGCGGCGGCTGGGACAGCAGGTCGTCGGCCCGTTCCATCAGGGCCGCGGCGATCGGGCCGTCCAGGTGCGCCTGGCGGCCGGCTTCGTTGTCGAAGGTGTCGTAAATGCCGAACGAACTCGGCCCGAAGCGCAGGGCGAACCAGGTCCGGGTGCCCGGCTCGGCCTCGGCCAGGGGCAGGGCGCTGCGCAGGAACTGTTCGAGCTGCTCTTCCTTGCCGGGTTTGGCCTCCAGGCGGGCCAGCAATGCGCAACGTGACATGGCGGCGGCTCTCCGGGGCGGGCCGCTCAGCCTAGGCGCGGCGACGCTAAGGGCGCGCGAAAAAGACGCTACGCGGAGCTGACCGCACGCCGTGCGGTGGCCCGGGGTCATGGGCCAGGGGCGGGGGGCTTGTGGCAAAATCGGCCCCCTGCCGCGGCCCTGCCGCGCCTCTTCCTTCGCCCGATACCGACCATGCCGATCGCCGTTCCGTCGTCCCCAGCCGTGTGCGCGTCGTCGCCCGGAACCGGCCCCAGGCCGGTGATCGCTGCCAGCGGCCGGTCTGTCCGGCCCTCCGCTTGAGTCGCCGACATGGCTGATGCGTTCGGTCATCTGCCGCGCGGCCCCGCGCGCATCCTCAAGGCGACGCGCTGGTCGATGCAGGGGCTGCGGGCCGCCTGGCTGCACGAGTCCTCCTTCCGCCTGGAGGTCTACCTGTTCGTCGCCCTGGCTCCGGTGGGCTGGTGGCTGGGCCAGACCCCGGTCGAACGGGTGCTGATGATCGGCTCGATGCTGCTGGTGCTGAGCGTGGAGCTGCTCAACTCCGCGGTCGAAGCCGTCATCGAACGCTACGGAGCGGAGTTCCACGAACTGGCCGGGCGCGCCAAGGACATGGGCTCGGCCGCCGTGTTCGTGGTGATGATGAACGTACTGCTGACCTGGGGCGCGATCCTGCTGCCCCGACTGATCCGATAGAACCCGGGAAGACCGCTAGTGATTGTCGAACTGCTCACCGATCCGCATGTGTGGATCACCCTCGTTACCTTGAGCGCGATCGAGATCGTGCTCGGTATCGACAACCTCGTCTTCATCTCCATCGCCGTCAGCAAGCTGCCCTACGCCCAGCGCGAGAAAGCGCGCAAGTTCGGCATCGCGGTGGCGTGCATCACGCGAATCGCGCTGCTGCTGACGCTGGCGTGGCTGGCCGGCCTCACCAACGACCTGTTCAACGTCCTCGGCCAGGGCATCTCGGTGCGCGACCTGGTGCTGATCCTGGGTGGTGCCTTCCTGCTGGTGAAGGGCACGATGGAGGTCAAGGACCTCATCATCGGCGAGACCGAGGAAGAGGACATCCACACCAAGCCCAAGGCGTCGTTCATGGGCGTGATCGCGCAGATCGCGGTGATCGACATCGTGTTCTCGCTGGACTCGGTGATCGCGGCGGTGGGCATGGCCAACCACACGCCGGTGATGGTGGCGGCGATCCTGCTCGCCGTCGCCGTGATGCTGCTGGCGTCCAAGCCGCTGGGGCATTTCATCGACCACAACCCGACCATCAAGATGCTGGCGCTGGCCTTCATCGTGCTGGTGGGCGTGTACCTGATCGCCGACGGCTTCGAGCTGCACATCCCGAAGGGCTACATCTACGGCGCCATGGGTTTCTCGGCGCTGGTCGAATGCCTGAACCTGTGGGCCAAGCGCCGCGCGCAGCGTCGCCTCCAGCCGGAATAAGCGCGCCGCGATGGCACGCGACAAACGGCCTCCTCCGGGAGGCCGTTTTCGTTTGGAGGCGATAACGCCCGCGTAACAAATCGCGCCGCCATTGCGCGCCGCCCGGCCGGATGGTGGAATGCCGGCCAACGACACGGAAGGAGTTCCCCCATGATCCGTCTGGTGCAAGCGTTGGTGCTGCTCATGCTCGTCGCCGTGCTCAGCGGCTGCGGATACAACACCATCCAGCAGAAGGACGAGGCGGTGAATGCCGCCTGGTCGGAAGTGCTCAACAACTACAAACGCCGCGCCGACCTGGTGCCCAACCTGGTCGCGACCGTGAAGGGCTATGCCAGCCACGAAGAACAGGTGCTGACCCGGGTGACCGAAGCGCGTTCGCGCGTGGGCAGCATCAACGTCAACGCCAACGATCCGGCGTCGCTGGCGCAGTTCCAGCAGGCGCAGGGCGAGCTGCAGAGCGCCATCAGCCGGTTGCTGGTGGTCAGCGAGAACTACCCGCAGCTCAAGGCCGACCAGAACTTCCTGCAGCTGCAGGCGCAGATCGAAGGCACCGAGAACCGGATCACCGTGGCGCGCCAGCGCTTCATCAAGGCGGTGCAGGACTACAACACCTACATCCGCCAGTTCCCGGTGAACCTCACCGCGATGGTGTTCGGCTACAAGCCCCGGCCCAACTTCACCGTCGAGAACGAAGCGCAGATCCAGGAAGCGCCGAAGGTCGATTTCGGCACGCCTTCGCAGCCGCCGCAGCAGCAACAACAGCCGCAACAGCCGCAACAGCCGCAACAGCAGCCGGCGCCGTCGAACGGCTGATCCGGGGCGCAGGCGGAAGTGCAGGGATCGCAAGACCTCGTCATTCCCGTGAAAGCGGGAAGCCAGCGACTTTCGAAGGCAGCCATGGCAACGACACTGGATCCCCGCGCTCGCGGGGATGACGAGCACGACAAGACGGCCAGGCCCGGCGCGTGGCGACGTCTCTTCGCGCTCGTGATGCTGCTGCTTGCCTGCACGCTTGCCCAGGCGCAGGACCTCGCGCCGATCCCTCCGCTGACCTCGCCGGTGGTCGACACCACCGGCACACTGGACGCGGCGACGAAGCAACAACTCGAATCGCAGGCGCTGGCGCTGCAGCAGCGCAAGGGCAGCCAGCTGCAGGTGCTGATGGTGCCGACCACTCAGCCGGAAGACATCGCCGAGTACGGGGTGCGCGCCTTCGAGCAGTGGAAGATCGGCCGCAAGGGCGTGGACGACGGCGTGCTGCTGGTGGTCGCCAAGGACGACCGGCGCGTGCGCATCGAAGTGGGCTATGGCCTGGAAGGTGCGATTCCGGATGCGACCTCGGCGCGCGTCATCCAGGAATACCTGGTGCCTAAATTCCGCAGCGGCGACTTTGCCGGTGGCATCACCGATGCCAGTGCGGCGCTGGTCAAACTGATCGACGGCGAGCCGCTGCCCGCACCGATGGCCGACCACACATCCCAGCGCGGTCGTGGCGGCAGCAGCTGGCTCTTCGCGTTGTTCGTGGCTTTCGTCGCGGCGCAGTTCGCGCGCGGCATCTTCCGTGGTGCGCCCACGGTGATGCGCGGCCTCCTGGGTGGCGCGGTGGCCGGCGGCATCGCGTGGTTGCTGTCGTCGCTGGTGGTCGGCGGCATCGGCGCGATGATCGGTTTCTTCACGGGCCTGGCGTCCATGCCCACCGGCCGCTACGCGCGCGATCGCGGCTACGGCGGTTGGGGAGGTTGGGGCGGCGGCGGTGGAGGTTGGGGCGGTGGCGGCGGCTTCGGCGGTGGTGGTGGAGGCGGCTGGGGCGGCGGCGGTGGCATGAGCGGAGGCGGTGGTGCCTCCGGCAGCTGGTAAACGGGGAAGGGACTCGGCATGCGACTGTTCAAGCACCTGTTCCCCCCGTCGGCCAAGCGCCTGTTCCCGGGCGAGAGCCTGCAGCGCATCACGCAGGCCATCGCGCGCAGCGAGCAGGGCCACACCGGCGAGATCTGTTTTGCCGTCGAGCCCGCGCTGCATCCGCGTGCCGTCCTGAACGGAACCCTGGCCCGCGACCGCGCGCACGAGGTTTTCGCCAGCCTGCGCGTGTGGGACACCCACGCCAACAACGGCGTGCTGCTCTACCTGCTGCTGGCCGACCACCGCATCGAGATCGTCGCCGACCGCGGCTTCGCCGGGCGCGTGAGCGACGAACAGTGGCGCGGCGTCTGCCAGTTGATCGAGGAGCGTCTGCGTGCGGGCGAAGCCGAGGCCGGCGTGATGGCGGGCGTGGAGGCGCTGTCGGCCATCCTGGTCGAGCACTTCCCCCGTGCCGAGGGGCAGCACGACGCCAACGAACTGCCGGACCTGCCGTACATCCTGTGATCGGCAACGCGATGGCGACCACCGTCGGGCACAATAGGATCCACGCCGCCCGGAGCCGTCCTGCCGCATGACCGTCCTGCACACGATCGATCCGATCGCACTTCACCTGGGACCGGTGCAGGTGCACTGGTACGGGATCATGTACCTGCTCGGATTCGGCACGGCCTGGTGGCTCGGACGCCAGCGCGTGCGCGCCGGGCGCCTGCCGGGCGTCAACGAGCAGTCCTATGGCGATCTGCTGTTCTACGCGATGCTCGGCGTCGTGCTGGGCGGGCGACTGGGCTATGTCTTCTTCTATTCCTTCAGCGATCTGCTGAAGGACCCGCTCATGCTGTTCCGCATCTGGGAAGGCGGCATGAGTTTCCACGGCGGACTGATCGGCGTGGTCGCGGCGGCATGGTGGTGGTCGCGCCGCCACAGACTGCACCTGATGGACACCGTCGACTTCCTCGCACCGCTGGTGCCGCCGGGGCTGGGATTCGGTCGGCTGGGCAACTACATCGGCGGCGAGTTGTGGGGCAAGTACACGCAGGCCGGCTGGGGCGTGATCTTCCCGCGCGCGGAGTCCGAATTCGCCGGCGTGCCGCTGCCGCAACTGCAGGCGCAGTTCGCGACGGGCGCGCTGGACCGCTTCGCGCGGCATCCCTCGCAGCTGTACCAGGCTTTCCTCGAAGGGCTGGTGATGTTCCTCCTGCTGTGGTGGTTCTCCAGCAAGCCGCGACCGCGCTATGCGGTTTCGGGCCTGTTCGCGCTGCTGTACGGCTGCTTCCGTTTCCTGGTCGAGTTCGTGCGCGTGCCCGATGCGCAGATCGGCTATCTCGCCTTCGGTTGGCTGACGATGGGCCAGGTGCTGAGCCTGCCGCTGATCGCACTGGGACTGTTCTGGCTGCTGCTGTGGTCGCGCCGCCAGCCCACGCTGGAGCCGCAGCCGATGCCGGCGGCAACGAAGTGACGGAGTGATGCGATGAAGCAGTACCTCGACCTGCTGCGCCACGTGCTGGAACACGGCACCGACAAGGCCGACCGCACCGGTACCGGCACGCGCAGCGTGTTCGGCTGGCAGATGCGCTTCAACTTGTCCGAGGGGTTTCCCCTGGTCACCACGAAGAAGCTGCATCTGCGTTCCATCGTGCACGAACTTCTGTGGTTCCTGCAGGGCGAAACCAACGTCGCCTACCTGAAGGACAACAAGGTCAGCATCTGGGACGAGTGGGCCGACGCCGACGGCGAACTTGGCCCGGTCTACGGCAAGCAGTGGCGACGCTGGGCGGGCGCGGATGGCATCGAGATCGACCAGATCCGCTGGGTCGTGGACGAGATCAAGCGCAATCCGGATTCGCGCCGGCTGATCGTGTCGGCCTGGAACGTGGCCGACCTTCCGCGCATGGCGCTGATGCCGTGCCACACGATGTTCCAGTTCTACGTCGCCGACGGAAAACTCAGCTGCCAGCTCTACCAGCGCAGCGGCGACATCTTCCTGGGCGTGCCGTTCAACATCGCCAGCTACGCGCTGCTCACGCACATGGTGGCGCAGGTCTGCGGGCTGGGCGTGGGCGATTTCGTGCACACGCTGGGCGATGCGCACCTGTACTCCAACCATTTCGAACAGGCGCGCGAGCAGCTCTCGCGCACGCCGCGCGCATTGCCGCAGTTGCGCCTGAACCCGGACGTGAAGGACATCTTCGGTTTCACCTACGACGACATCGCCATCGAGCACTACGACCCGCTGCCCGCCATCAAGGCGCCCGTGGCGGTGTGAAACGACCTGGGGGGGGGATTCGTGACACGACATGCGTTCAGTACGTGCCTGCTGCTGGCGGGCGTTCTCGTTTCGACGGCCCACGCGGCGACGCCTGATGGCGCCGCCGGCACGATGCAACTGCCCGAGGGCGTGAAGGTCACGGCGGTGCAGGGCGAGCCAGGCGATGCCGAGCGTACCGTCTGGGCGCTGGACTGCGACGGTGCGGATGGACTGGAGCGCGCCGTGCTGGATCAGGTTTGCAGTCCGCATGCCGGCAAGGCTGTGACGACCGATGACAGCCTCGGCCAGCTCGCGACGATGAGCACCATCGCGGGCAACTACGAGATTCGCGAACCGTCGCGCTGGACGCAGCTCGCGTCGCAGCGCGCGTACCTGACGGAAGGCGTCCGCGGCGAGGACGTGCTCATCACCCACTGGCTCGTGGGATCGGGCGACGCGCTGGTTTCGATCCGCTTCGAGCGTCTTGCCGGCGCCCCGATCGAGCGCGGCGTGCTGGATGCGATCGAGCACATGCGGTTGTCCTGCGGCCCCATCGCGACGGTCGCCGTTGAAGGCTGACATGAAGCTGTCGTTGATCGCCGCGCTCGACCGCAACTTCGCCATCGGTCGCGACAACGACCTGCCGTGGCGCCTGCCGGACGACCTCAAGCGCTTCAAGGCGCTCACGCTGGGCAAGCCCGTGCTGATGGGGCGCAAGACCGCACAGTCGCTGGGTCGTGCGCTGCCAGGACGTCGCAACCTGGTGCTGACGCGCTCGGACACGGTGCCGTTCGACGGGATGCAGGCCGTCGCGTCGGTGGACGAGGCGCTGCACATCGCGGCGTCGGACGGTGCGCAGGAGCTGTGCGTGATCGGCGGCGGCGAGGTCTACGCGCTGTGCCTGCCGCGGGCCACGCACCTGCACCTCACGCATGTCGATACCGACGTGAACGGTGCGGATGCGTTCTTCCCGATGTTTGACCCGTCGCAGTGGCGCATCGTCGCGCGCGAGCCGCACACCGTCGATGCGAAGCACGCATTCGCGTTCGAATTCGTGGATTACGAACGCAGCGCGTAGCCCACCTCACGCGCGCTGGCGTGAGGCGTCCGGATCAGTCGTGATCGCTTTCGACCGGCACGTCGCGCGCCGGTTCGTTCTGGCGTGGCTGCGTCTGTTGCTGCTGCGGGTGAGGGCGATGGTTGCGGCGCGGTTGCCCATTCTGCTGCGGCCGACGCGGACGGCGATCGTCCGGGTGGTGCGGCGGGCGCGGACGCGGCGGTTGCGCTGGCACGTCGCGGCCCGGCACCTGCACGAGGCGCAGCTCGTCGGTGTCCAGCTGCAGTGCGGTGAGCTTGCCGCCCCACACGGCGCCGGTGTCGATCGCATGCACGCCGTGGCCGATGAACAGCCCCAGCGTGGACCAGTGTCCGCACACGATTTTCAGATCCCGCTCGGCGCGTCCCGGCACTTCGTACCAGGGGTACAGGCCAGCAGGCTGCGTGCCCGGGCTGCCCTTGTCCTCGAACGAGATGCGGCCGCGCGGCGTGCAGTAACGCAGGCGCGTGAAGATGTTGATGATGGCGCGATGGCGGTCCATGCCGGCGAGCTTGGGATGCCAGGCCGGCTTGTCGCCGTACATGTTCTTGAGCAGGCGGCGGAACTGGTCGCTGTGCAGGCGTTCTTCCACTTCCCGCGCGAGGCGTTCGGCCATCTGCGTGGTCCACTGCGGCGCAAGCGCGGCGTGCACCATCATCCAGCCCAGCGAGCGGTCCACGTGCACCAGCTTCTGCATGCGCAGCCAGTCCAGCAGAACGTCGCGATCCTCGGCCAGCACGATGCGCTGCAGGTCCGGATTGACCTTGCGCTGCTCCTCCTCGCGGCGCTCGCCGATGGCCAGCAGCGAGAGGTCGTGGTTGCCCAGCACCACCACGCTGTGTTCCCGCAGCGAATGCACCAGCCGCAGGGTTTCCAGCGACTGTCCACCACGGTTGACCAGGTCGCCGCAGAACCAGAGCTTGTCGCGCGCCGGATCGAACGCGATGCGTTCCAGCAGGCGCTGGGTCGCGTCGTAACAGCCCTGCAGGTCGCCGATGGCCCAGATACTCATGCGTCGGCGCTCAGTGCAGCGTGCGGGGCACGGAGAGGCTGAAGGGCGGGATGGGGGCGTCGAAGCTCGTGCCGTCATCGGCAAGCATGCGATAGGTGCCTTCCATCATGCCGTGCGTGGTTTCCAGCACGGCGCCGGACGTGTATTCGAAATCGTCGCCCGGACGCAGCCAGGGCTGTTCGCCGACCACGCCTTCACCTTCGACCTCCTGGACGTTGCCGTTGCCATCGGTGATGTACCAGTGGCGGCGCGTCAGGCGCGCGGGCACGCGTCCGCTGTTGCGGATGCTGATGGTGTAGGCGAAGACATAACGGTCCTGGCCCGGCTCGGACTGCTCGTCGAGATAGCGGGTCGCCACGGAGATGTCGATGGCGTAATCGGTACTGCGTTCCATGCAGACAGTGTAGGGGGTGAGGCGCGGTATAGGTCAACGCGGCGTATGCGCGGGATGAAGCGGAGGTTGGGAGGCATCGCGCGTGCGACCCGCGCACGCCGTGTTTCAGCGGGCAGCCAGTGAGTTGGCCAGCCGGACGAAGTCCGCGACCTCGATCTGTTCGGCCCGCGCTTCCGGACGGACGCCCGCGGCGGCGATGGCATCGGCATCGCACAGGTTCGACAACGCATTGCGCAGCGTCTTGCGGCGCTGTCCGAAGGCGTCGCGCACCACGGCGGAGTACATCGTGGGATCCGTGATGCCGATGGTGTCGGGTGCGCGCGGCACCAGCCGCACGACGGCCGAGTCCACTTTCGGCGGCGGACGGAACGCGCCCGGCGGTACGTCGAACAGCGGCGTGACATGGCAGTACGCCTGCAGCATCACGCCCAGGCGCCCATACACCTTGCTGCCCGGGCCGGCGGCCATGCGGTCCACGACTTCCTTCTGCAGCATGAAATGCATGTCGCGGATCGCCGCTGCATGTTCGAGCGCGTGGAACAGGATGGGCGAGGAGAGGTTGTAGGGCAGGTTGCCGACCAGGCGGATCTGCCCATCGCCACCGGTGTTGTGGGCCAGTGCGGAGAAATCGACGGTGAGCACGTCGCGGTGGATCACCTCCAGCGTGCCGTGCGCGCGTGCGGCTTCGGTCAGCGGGAAGATGAGGTCGCGGTCGAACTCGATCACGGTGAGTTCGCCGTGGCGATCGAGCAGCGGGAAGGTGATGGCGCCCTGTCCCGGGCCGATCTCGACGAGCCGGTCGCCCGGTTTCGGATCGACCGCCTGCACGATCTTGTCGATGATCCCGCGCTCGTGCAGGAAGTGCTGGCCGAGGTGCTTCTTGGCCGGTTCGGTGAAGGTGTGGCTGCGCGTGCTCATGCGGGCAGGGTACGGCGTATGCGGGCGATGCGGGCGCAGGTATCGGCGGCCGCGAACAGGCTGGACGGGTCGGCGGTGCCTTTGCCCGCCAGTTCGAGGGCGGTGCCGTGGTCGACCGCGACACGCGGATAGGGCAGGCCCAGGGTCAGGTTCACCGCGCGCTCGAAGCCGCTGAACTTCAGCACCGGCAGGCCCTGGTCGTGGTACATGGCGACGACGGCGTCGAACCCGCGCAGCTTTGCCGGCAGGAAGGCCGTATCGGCGGGCAGCGGGCCAACCAGCGTCATGCCCTGCGCCCGCAGCGCGGCCAGCACGGGCTCGATGACATCCAGTTCTTCGCGTCCGAGGTGCCCGGCTTCGCCCGCGTGCGGGTTGAGGCCCAGGACAGCGATGACCGGCGCTGGAATCCCGAAGTCGCGACGGAGCGCCTCGTGGGTGATGTGCAGCGTGCGCGCCAGGGCGTCGGGAGTGATCGCATCGGCGACCGCGCGCAGCGGCAGGTGCGTGGTGACCAGCGCCACGCGCACGACGTCGTTGGCCAGCATCATCACCACGTCGGCGCCGGCCTGTTCGGCGAGCAGTTCGGTGGTGCCGCTGTAGGCGATGCCGCCCTCGTTGATCGCGGCCTTGTGTACCGGGCCCGTCACGATGCCGTCGAAGCGGCCGTCGAGGCAGCCCTGGGCGGCTTCTTGCAGCGCCCGGATCACGGCAGGGGCGTTGCGGGGATCGGGCTGGCCGAACGGCGGCGCGACGGCGTTGGGGATCTCGACCAGGGCCAGTTCGCCGGGTCGGAGCGCTGGCGTGTCCGCGTCGACAAGACGCAGCGGCTGGCCGATCGCATCGGCCGCGCGCTGCAACTGGAGCGGATCCGCGAAAACGACCAGCGAGTGGTCGCGCGGCTGATGGGCCAGCCGCACGCACAATTCAGGACCGATCCCGGCCGGTTCCCCCGGCACCAGCGCGAGCCGTACCGGGGTCATGTCCGGACTCAGCCGCCCTGGCGGTTCGGAGGCGGGCCGTGGGGCCTGCCCGGCGGCGGAGCGGGCGGGCCGTCCGGAGTGGCGGCCGGGGCAGGAGCGGCTTCAGCCGCCTTGCCGACGCGCACGTCGACGAAGGCTTCGCCGCGCATTTCGCGCAGGAAGCGGTTCCATTCGTCTTCCATCTTGCGACGGCCGATCGTTTCCTGGACCTGGGCGCGGCGGTTCTTGTCGCCCATGTCCGACTGGCGCGTGTCTTCCAGCTTCACCAGGTGGTAGCCGGCCGGCGTGCGTACGGGCGCGGACACCTGGCCGGGCTGCAGTCCGGCGACGGCGCTGCCGAAATCGGGACCGAACTGGTCGCGGGTGAACCAGCCCAGCTCGCCACCCTTGGCGGCGCTGCTCTGATCCTGCGAGTTCTCCTGCGCCAGCGTGGCGAAGTCGGCGCCACCCATCAGGCGGGCCTGCAACGTCTCGGCCTTGGCCTTCGCCTTGGCGTCCTCGGCGGGGTCTTCGACGCGGATGAGGATGTGGCGCGCCTGGTATTCGGTGACCATCGTCGGCGCCGCCTGCGAGGCGTCGCGCGTCTCGACCAGCTTGACCAGCTGGAAGCCGCTGGGACCGCGGATCGGGGTGGTGACCTGGCCCGGCGTCATCGAACGCATCATCGAGGCGAAGGCGGTCGGGATCTCGTCGTTGCTGCGCCAGCCCAGGTCGCCGCCTTCCAGCGCGTTGGGGCTGTCCGAATAACGCACGGCGGCGGCTGCGAAATCCATCTCGCCGCGGTCGAGCAGGCCCTTCACGCCCTCGATCTTGCGCTGTGCCGTGGCGATCTGCTCCGGCGTGGCGCCCTCGGGCAGGGCCACCAGGATGTGGGCCAGGTGGTACTGCACGCCGGCATTGGCCTGCGCGCTCATGGCGGCGTCGACCTCGGCCTCGCTGACGCTGACGCGGCTCTGCGCGAAACGCTGGCGCAGGCGCTGGATCAGCAGTTCATCGCGGATCGAGGTGCGGAAATCCGCGTAGGAGGTTCCCTCGTTGGCCAGCTGCTGGCGCAGCTGCTCCGGAGTGACCCTGTTCTGCGCGGCGATACCGCCGATGGCCTGATCGACCTCCTGGTCGGTCACGCGCACGCCGGTGCCCTGGGCGCGGGCGACCTGCAGCTTCACCAGGATCAGGCGCTCGAGCACCTGTCGCTCCAGCACGTCGCGAGGCGGCAGCTGGTTCTCGCGGCCGGCGTACTGGGCCAGGATGTTGTTGACGGCCCGGTCCAGTTCCGTCTTGAGAATCACGTCCTCGTCGACCACCGCGGCGATGCCGTCGATGGGGGTGACGGAGGAGGTGGCCTGTTGGGCCAGCGCAGTCGCGCCGGGCAGGGCGGCGGCGGAGAGCACCGCGACGGCAAGGGCGGACGCGAGTAGTTTCTTCATAGGGTCGGATCGGGGGTGGATTCGTCTCGGCTGCCGGTGTTCAGGCGCTCCGTGGAGCTGGGCGGCACGAGAAAGAGGTCGTCGCGGTCGTAGCCGAGAATACCACGGCGTAACGCGCGCTCCGTGTTCTGGCCGGCGGAGCCAAGGCCCTTCAGCTCGAATTCGAACATGATGCGGGTGTCCAGTTCGCCATCGCGATTGCGCAGGTATCGGCGGCCCACCAGGCGTGCGGCCAGGCAGCAGCTTTCCCATTGGACGCCGGCGATGGTCTCGAGTTCCCGCTTGTCGAGAATCGAGTAGTAGTACCGGCCGACCACGCTCCAGGTCTGGTTGATCGGGTACAGGAACGAGAAGTCGACCTGTTCGAGCAGATCGCGGCTGCTGGGCGGGTCGATGCCCTCGCGGAAGGCCGCGTTGCGACGGTAGCGGTAGCCCAGGTTGACGATGCCGCGGTCGCCCAGCAGGTAGCGCACGCGCAGGCTGGTCATGTCCTCGCCGCGGTACTTCGGGTTCCACATGTAGGTGGCGCCCAGGGTCCAGCGGTCGTTGGGCATGACGCTGGCGTCGGCGACCCACGCCGACTTGCCCTGTTCGATGGGCGTCTCGCCCGGCAGCGTCACCCGGCTGTCGTCGAAGTACTGGATCTGGCCGATGCTGGCGGCCAGGCGCTCGCGGCCGTCTTCCTCGCTGATGAAGCGCGTGGTCAGGGCCGCGGTCAGCTGGTTCGCGTCGGTCTGGCGGTCCGCGCCGGTATAGCGGTTGTCGCGGAACAGCTGGCCCCAGCTGAAGGTCATCGTCGACGTATCGAAGACCGGGAAATCGTCCTGGTTCCGGTACGGCACGTTGAGGTAATAGAGGCGCGGCTCGAGCGTGTGCAGGTACGGGCTGCCGCGGAACTCGGTGTTGCGGTCGAAGTACAGGCCGGCGTCGAGCGAGGTGATCGGCAGGCTGCGGGTCAGGGTGCGGTCGCCGAACTGCTCCGGCGTCGCGGTGCCGCCGAACCGGCGCACGAACTCCTCCGAACGCTCGGTGCCGTTGCCGTCCAACTGGTAGGCCGTGTATCGCCAGGCCAGCTTGGGCCGGATGAACCAGCTGGCGCCTTCCAGCGGCATGGCGATGTAAGGCTTGATGTCCAGGCGGCTGCCACCGAGGAACTCGGTGTGGTCGAACCGGACCGCCTCGCCGTCCACGCCGACTTCCAGCCACGGATGCACCGGCTGGCCCCAGTGGCCATAGGCGCGCGGCACCCGGTCGAAGGCCAGGTTCGCATCGGTCAGCGTGTAGTCGGCGAGCTGGTAGTGGTCGGCCATGAGCCCGGCGTTCCAGTACCGGCCAAAGCCGTAGATGCCGGCATCGCTGCGGATCGAGTAGTTCGAGATGCCGTACAGGCTGCTGCTGAAGTCTTCGAAGTAATGCGTGTCGCTGACCCAGCCCAGGTTCGCGTTGGCGTACCAGGTGCTGTTGATCGCATGGGTGGTGGTGAGCGCGAACTGCCCGCGGTTCTTGTCCGGCAGGCTCGACATGCCCTCGCCGACTTCCGGCGTCAGGTAGCGTTCGGGCTCATCGCGCGGCAGCTTGTCGCTGGGCATCCAGTTGCCGTAGACCTCGCCCTTGCCGCGCGGGTACAGCCAGCGGAACTCCGCCCCGATCAGCCCGCCGCGGTCGCTCATGTAGCGCGGATAGAGCGTGGAGTCGTAGTTGGGCGCGAGGTTGAGGTAGATCGGCTGCTTGTAGTCGAAACCGTTGCGGCCGGAGAAGGCGATCTGCGGATAGAGCAGGCCGGTGCGGCGACGGTCGTCGACCGGGAAGGTGAACCACGGTACGTACAGCACCGGCACCCGGCCGATGCGTACTGTCGCGTTGCGCGCGACGCCCATGCCACCCTCGGTGTCGATGTCGATGCGGCTGGCGCGCAGTTCCCAGTCGCGCTGGTCCGGCGCGCAGGTGGAGTACGTGGACCCGATCATGTGCCCGCGCGGGCCATCGAGTTCGATGCGGTCCGCGCCGCCGCTGCCGCGACGCCCGGTGAGCTGGTACCGCACGTCCTCGATGGTGTGCTGGTCGGTGGTCTGGTTGCCCTCGGCGCGTTCGGCGACGATGCGCATGCCGGCGTCCTGGTAACGCACGTTGCCGATCGCGCTGTAGCGGCCGGTCTCTTCGTTGAAGGTGAGCTTGTCGGTGCCCAGGAACTGGTCGCCGCGGTTCAGGCGCACGTTGTCCTGCACGACGATGTCCTGGGCGGTGCCGGCGCGCTCGAGCTGGCCGCCGGCGATGTCGGTCGGCTCGCCGGAACGGGCGGCCATGTCGCCGACGGGCGGGGGTGCATCGTCGAAGGCGGGCACGGCATCGACGATCGGACACAGGCCCCAGTTCTCCTCGTCGCCGTCGGCCGCATGCGCCGGCAGGGCCAGCGCGATGCACAGCGACAACGGGAGTAGTCGTAGGGGTTTGCGCACTCGGAGACCGTGATCGTCGACGTACTTAAACGGGTCGCTAGCTTGCCGTATCCCTTGCAAGCGGGCAACGCGACCACCATCTTGCGCCTACCGCTGTTCATTTCCGCGTCAAGACAGGAGTGGCCATGTCCCAGTTGCCTTCCGACCCCGCGTGCGTGGTCAAGACCGACGAGCAGTGGCGCGATCAATTGAGTCCGGAGCAGTACGCCGTGTGCCGCTGCTCGGCCACCGAGCGCGCCTTCACCGGCCGGTTCTGGAACCACAAGGAAACCGGCACGTATACCTGCGTGGCCTGTGCCGCGCCGCTGTTTTCGTCGGCGGCCAAGTACGATTCCGGCAGCGGCTGGCCGAGTTACTGGGAGCCCATCTCGCCCGAAGCCGTCACCGAGCACGTCGACGAAAGCCATGGGATGCGCCGGGTCGAGGTGAAATGCGCGCGCTGCCAATCCCACCTGGGGCACGTGTTCCCCGACGGCCCGCCGCCGACCGGCCTTCGCTACTGCATCAATTCGGCGTCGCTGGATTTCGTCCCGGCGGCGTCCGCCGGCTGAAGCCGGACCTTCAGTCCAGGCCCTCGCGCAGCGCGGCCACGTGGGCGACGCTGCATTCGCGCAGCGCGGCCAGGTCGTAGCCGCCTTCCAGCATCGATACGACGCGGCCGTTGGCGTGGCGCAGCGCGATGGCCATCAGCTGGTGCGTCAGCCATGCGTAGTCGTCGGTTTCCAGCTGGATCTGCGCCAGCGGATCGCGCTTGTGCGCATCGAACCCGGCGGAGATGAAGAGCAGCTGCGGACGGAAGGAGTCCAGCGTGGGCAGCAGCTGGTCCTGCCAGACGCGCCGGAACACGTCGCTGCCGCTGTCCGGTGGAAGCGGCGCATTGACGATGTTGCCCACGCCGCGTTCGTTGGCGTACCCGGTGTCCGGGTACAGCGGCATCTGGTGCGAACTCAGGTACATCACGCGCGGATCGGTGTCGAAGATCGCCTGCGTGCCGTTGCCGTGGTGAACGTCGAAGTCCACCACCGCCACGCGCGACAGGCCGTGCTTGTCGCAGGCATGCGCGGCGGCCACGGCGATGTTGTTGAACAGGCAGAAGCCCATCGCCGCCGATGGTGTGGCGTGGTGGCCCGGCGGGCGAACCGCGCAGAACGCGCGCTTGATCTCGCCGTGCATCACCGCGTCGACCGCCGCCACGCCCGCGCCCGCAGCGCGCAACGCGGCCTCGGACGAGCCGGGCGCCAGCACGGTATCCGGGTCCAGCGCCATGGGGCCGTCGACGGGTGTGTCCAGCACCAGTGCCAGCAGCGCGTCGTCGTGCACGCGCAGCAGTTGTCCGCGACTGGCCCGTGGCGCTTCTTCCCAGTCGATATCGGAAAAATGCTCGCGCAGGCCTTCGGTCACGGCCACCAGACGCAACGGCCGTTCGGCATGGCCGGGGCCGGGATCGTGGCGCGTGCAGGCCGGATGGCTGTAGATGCGCATGAGGGTGGGGATGCGCGGCGCCGCGGGCATCAGGCCTTGCGGCGCTCGTGGTTCCACAGCACTTCGCCGTGACCGTCGGCGCGCGCCAGCACGCGGGCCAGCACGAACAGCAGATCCGACAGGCGGTTGAGGTAGCGCACCGCTTCCGGGCGCACCGCTTCAAGGCGTGACAGCGCCACGGCTTCGCGTTCGGCGCGTCGCACCACGGTGCGCGCGATATGGCAGCGCGCGGCCGCTTCGCCACCGCCCGGCAGGATGAAATCCTTCAGCGCAGGCAGCGGATCGTTGAACGCGTCGAGGTGCTGTTCCAGGCGATCGATGTCGTTGTCGAAGATCGCGGCGTGGCCGGGAATGCACAGCTCTCCGCCGAGATCGAACAGCTGGTGCTGCACCGTCGTCAGCAGCGTGCGCACGTCGTCCGGCACCGTGCTGGCCAGCACCAGCCCGATGCAGGAATTGGCTTCGTCGACGGTGCCGTACGCGGCCACGCGCGCCGAGTCTTTCGCGACGCGGCTGCCGTCGCCCAGACCGGTGGTGCCGTCGTCGCCGGTACGGGTGTAGATCTTCGAGAGGCGGTTGCCCATGAGCGCGAAGTCCCGGCGGAGCGGGCGCGTTGCCGCGCCCGCGTGCTTCAGACGGTCTGCGCGCGCAGCGCCGGCACGCGCTGGCGCAGCAGCGCGAACGTGCCGAACAGCAGGGCGGCGTAGAACAGCGTGCCCAGCACCGTCCACTGGAAGAACGGAATGCCGGCGATGTACGCCGCGGCCAGGCCGCCCGCGGTCATCGGATAGGTCGGCACCGGCTGGAACAGCCACGCGCCGAAGTTGGTCACCAGGAAGAACAGCACCGAGCCCATCAGCGAGTAGCCCAGCACGCGCGCGCCACTCACGCGGCCGCGCAGGCCCAGGCCCATGGCGGTGGTGAGCGCGACGCACAGGTACACCAGCCAGATGCCGCCATTGCCGAACCAGGTGGCGTACAGGCCGCCGTTGATGGCCGCCAGCGCCAGGTCGGACAGGAGCATGCCCAGCAGCGGCACGGCGAACGCCCAGCGCTTCGACGCGAAGTAGGCGCCGCCGAACAGGGCCACGGCTTCCACCGGCGAGAAGTTCGGCGGATGCGGCAGCACGCGCGTCAGCGCGGCAATGACGATCATGCCGGCGAGGACCAGCGGGCCGGGCGCGAAGATGGTGTCGGAAGCAGGGCGGTTCATCGTGGCAAGTTCTTGGGAAGGTAACGGCCTTCAGGAACCGCTAGCATAGCGCAATGCCTGTTGCGGACCCCTCACTGCCCCCCTCCACCGCGGCCGGGGACGACCGCGTCCACGACGTCCTGATCGTCGGCGGCGGCCTGGTCGGCGCCAGCCTGGCCATCGCTCTGGAGCGCCTGGATCTGACGGTTGGCCTCATCGAAGCCACGCCTTCGGGCGTGATGCCGGCTGTATTCGATGAGCGCAACCTCAGCTTCGCCGAGGCGACCCTCAAGGCCCTCACCGCCCTCGGCGTGATGCAGAAGATTCGTGCGCCGACGGCTCCGATCGAACGCATCCATGTCAGTCGCCGTGGCGATTTCGGCCGTACGTTGCTGGACGCTTCGAAGTACGGCCGCCGCGAGTTCGGCCGCATCGTGATCGCGCGCGATTTCGGCGAGGCGCTGGAAGCGCGGTTGGCGGAGCTGCCACGGTTGCGGCGTTATCGGCCGGCCCGGTTCATGGGGCTTGGCGAAGAAATCGATGGATTGCGCGCGGTGCGGATCGCCGACGATGGCGGCGAACGCCGGCTGTTCACCCGTCTGCTGGTCGCCGCCGACGGCACCCGCAGCGTGGTGCGCGATGCGCTGGGCATCGGCAACGTCGAACACGATTACCAGCAAACGGCGTTCGTCACGCGCCTGCGCGCCGGGCGCGGTCCCGATGGCACCGCATACGAACGTTTCGGCAACGACGGCCCCACCGCGCTGATGCCTCGGGGCGATCGCCATTTCGGACTCATCCATTGCGTCGCCCGCAAGGACGAGCAGGCTGTAGCGATGCTCGACGAGGCCGCGTTCCTTGCGCGCGCGCAGGACGCTTTCGGCTGGCGCGTCGGTCGTTTCCTTTCCTGTGGCGCGCGCAGCACCTATCCGCTGGTGCGTGTGCTCGCTGCCGCGTTGACCGCGCCGCGCGCCGTGCTCATCGGCAATGCCGCGCAGACCATCCACCCGATCGGCGCGCAGGGCTTCAACCTCGGCTTGCGCGATGCGCTCACGCTGGCCGAGCTGATCGCCGACGCGCGGGCGATCGATGCGCTTGCCGATTGCGGCGCCGCGCCGCTGCTGACGGCGTATGCGCAGCGACGTGGCGACGATCGCGAACGCACCGTGCGATTCTCCGATGGTCTCGCACGCCTTTCCTCGAACGACGCTCCGCTGCTGCGCCCGCTGCGCAGCCTGGGGTTGTTTGCGATCGACCGTCTGCCGTCGGCGCAGTCGCACCTGGTCGGTGGCGCCATGGGCTATCGCGGCGACGTGCCCGCGCTGTGCCGGGAGCCACGCGCATGAGTCGCCGCGGTGGGCTGGATGTCATCGTGGTCGGCGCCGGCGTGGTCGGCGCCGCGGCAGCGCTGGCCTTCGCGCGAGACGGGATGGACGTCGCGCTCGTCGAAGCGCGCGAGCCGCCGCACTGGCAGCGCCTGCCCACGGATTCGGACCGCATCGACCTGCGCGTGTATGCCTTCGCGCCGGACAACGCCGCGCTGCTCGATGATCTGGGCGTGTGGCGCGACATCGCATCCGCGCGCCTGCAGCCCTACCGCGCGATGCGCGTCTGGGACGCCGCCGGCGGTGGTGAGCTCTCGTTCGACGCAGACGCTTTCGGTCGTCGCGAACTGGGTTGGATTGTCGAGCACGCGCTGCTGGTGGATCGCCTGTGGTCGGCGTTGCCGCGCGCTGGCGTGCAGCTGCATTGTCCGGACAGCGTGGTCGGGCTGGAACAGGACGAGGCCGGCGCGTCGGTGCGACTGGAAAGCGGGCGTACCCTGCGCGCGAAACTCGTCGTGGCCGCCGACGGTGCCGAGTCGAAGCTGCGCGAACTGGCCGGCATCGAAACATCACGACACGATTACGGACAACGAGGGCTGGTGGCGTTCGTGGAAAGCGAACGCCCGCACCAGTCGACGTGCTGGCAGCGATTCCTCACCACAGGGCCGCTCGCGTTCCTGCCGTTCGCCGACGACGGTGAAGCGCCCGGGCGCGTGAGTTCCATCGTGTGGACGTTGCCGGAAGTCGAGGCAGCCCGCCTGCTGCAAGCCGACGACACCTCGTTCATGCGCGAACTCGAATCCGGTTTCTCGGGCACGCTGGGCGCATTGACGCGCGTGTCTAAGCGCGCGGCATTCTCGCTGCGTCTGCAACTGGCACAGCGCCTGGTGGCCGGACGCGTGGCCGTGATCGGTGATGCTGCGCACGCCGTGCATCCGCTGGCGGGGCAGGGCGTGAACCTGGGGTTGCGCGATGTGGCCACGTTGCGTCGCGTGATGGCCGACGCGCAGCGTCGCGGCGTGGATCCGGGTGCAGGCACACGCCTGTCGCGCTGGGCCCGTCAGCAGCGCAGCGCGAACGCCGTGTCGGCCTATGCCTTCGACGGCATCAACCGGCTGTTCTCCAACGATTCGGTCGCGGCCACGCTGCTGCGCGGGCCGTTGCTCGGTCTGGCCGGACGCATGCCCCCACTGGCGCACGCGTTCTGGCGCCACGCCGCGGGGCAGTAACGCCTGCGATGACCGATAAGCGAATCCCTCCCGGGCGGGAGGGATTCGCCGTTACCGGCAGCTTCGGGTCATTTACCGCCGGCAAGCTCGCGCTGCGAGAGGTGCCCGTCGTGATTGGCGTCGATCGTGTTGAAGTCCGTCGCCAGCGTGGTGTTGGACGCCGCTTCGGCGCGCGTGAGGTTGCCGTCGCGGTCGAGGTCGAGTGCGTTGAAGTCGACCTTCGCGGCGAGCGTGGAGTTCGGCGGGCTCGACGTGATCGTCGCCTGCGGTTGCACGCTGGCGGAGGCCGCGGTCGCGGCGCGCGGCGGAGGCGATGCGGGCGGCGGGTTGGCTTCCAGGGCCGCGGCATCGGCCTGCGCCTGTGCCTCGGCACTGGCGCTGCCGGCGACGGACGCCGCCGCGCTTGCATCGGCCGCGCCCATGGCGGGATTGGCGCCGACGTCCGCTACGCCCTGCGCGCCACGCGCGTCGTACGCGGCGTTGACCGCCTTGTTGGATGCCTTCTGCGCGGCATCGGCATGCTGGTGGACGGTGGTGTAGCCACCGGGCGTGGCCGCGGCGGCGTCGCGCGCCCGCTGCGCGCTCTGGCGTGCGATTTCGGCCTGGTCCGAAGCGGTTTGCGCCGCCGATTGCGCCTGCTGCGCGGACTTCGCCGGATTGGCCGCCGTGCGCTGTGCGAAGGCGGGGCTTGCGATGCCGAGGGCCACCGCCAGGGCGGCGGTGAGCAACGGAAGGGAATTGGCTGAGTTCATCGTCACGCTCTCGTTGGGGAGGGCGTAGGCGACGCTAGTCCCGCGACAGTCAACCGCGGGTAAATTTCCGCGTAACGCCACGGCGATCGTTCATCGTCGTGAGAGCGGCGTCACCGTGGCGAAGACCGTGATTTCCTCGCGATCGTGATACAGCTGCCGCGCGCGCACCTGCAGCGGCTTCTGCGCCTGGCGTTCGAACAGATCCAGGCAAAGTCGCGTCTCGTCCCAGCGCTTCTTCATCGGCAGCTTGAGGTTGAAGATGGTGTGGCGGCACCAGCCTTCGCGCAGCCAGGTGGCCATGCGTTCGGCGACTCGGCGTGGCTGCTCGACCATGTCGCAGACCATCCAGTCCAGCGGCGCGCGCGGTTGCCAGTGGAAGCCGTCCTCGCGCAGATGCTCCACGCGTCCGCCCTCGAGCAGCTTTTCCTGCAGGGGGCCGTTGTCGACCGAGATCACGCGCAGTCCCTGGCGCGTCAGCACCCAGCTCCAGCCGCCGGGCGACGCGCCCAGGTCGGCGCCACGCATGCCTTCGCGCAGCAGCTGTTCGCGTTCCTTCTCGCTCAGCAGCACCATCAGCGCTTCTTCCAGCTTCAGTGCCGAACGGCTGGGCGCGTCGGCATGCATGCGCAGGCGCGGGATGCCCAGCGGCCATGGCGCGCTGTCGCCGGCTTCGCCGATCGCGAGCAGCACGTGGTCGCCGGCGAGGAACACGACGTGCAATCTGGCGCGGCGCGGGTCATCGACACCCGTGAGCCAGCCGCGCTTGCGCAGCGCCGGACGCAGTGCATTGCCGAAACTGCGCGCGAGTCCGGCCAGTGGCTTGGCTTCGTCGGAATCGGGATGCTCCACCCAGACGTCGCCGAACGTGTACGCATTGGACAGAATGGTCTCGAGCGCGCGCAGGATCGGCGTGATGCGGTCCTTCGGATCCAGTCCGCGCAACTCGGAGATCCTGGTCAGCTTCTGCCGCGCGAAGATCAGCGAATCGAACGGCAACGCCTGCGACAGCGCGCCGGCTTCGGCGCCGAGGAACTCGACGAAGCCGCTGTTGCGCTGCGTGCGTGCGTAGCCCGGGTGGCCGGCGACCGCCGCGCGCTCGCCCAGTTCGGCGGCGAGCTCGGGCTCGAAGCCGGCGCGGCAGTAGCAGAGCAGGGCGTCGCCTGGAGTCATGGAATTCGCAAGAGGGAAGGTGCGTGCGCGCGGGATCGCGACGCGGGGTCAGTAACGTTCGCCGCCGGATTCGCCGTAGACCTTGAGCACCGCGCGGGCGTCGTCGCGATGCACGTCGCGCACGACCTCGATGCCACGGCGCTCCAGCTCGCCGACCCAGTCGGCGGGCAGCGGGCCTTCGTCGAACTCGGTCAGCGTTTCCACGTCCTCGCTGCGCGCGCCGATGACCAGCCGGTCGATGCCGGCCCAGATCGTCGCGCCATAGCATTGGCAGCACGGCTGCGACGAGGTCGCCAGCGTGATCGGCCCGATGTGTTCGCCGACCGCGTCCTCGTTGAGTCGCGCGCGCTGCGTGCGCTGTTGCGCCAGCATGTAGGTCATCGTCTCGGCGTGCGCCAGCGAGCAGCTGTGCGGCAACACGCGGTTCACGCCGACGGCGATGATGCGGTCGTCGGGGCCGAACACCGCCGCGCCGAACGGACCACCGCTGCCGGCTTCGATGTTCAGTCGCGACAGGTGGATGGCGAGTTCGACCTTGGCTTCATCGCCCGCGTACGCGCGATCGGTGTCGACCGCCTCGTGCACCCACGCCGGCAGGGTGAGATGGACCTGCGCGTACAGCATCAGTGCACCATCTCCACTTCGGCGATCTTGTCCTTGCACTGGCCCTGCACGCACTGGCAGCCCTCGATGGGCTTGAAGCCACACACCGACATGCGCCCGCTGCGCGCGCATTCGCGCTGCACGCCTTCGGGATCGGTCGGACTGTCGACGTTCACGCACGCCGGCAACGAACCGCAGCAGTTGCCGACGTTCTTCACGATGCACTGTGCATCGGTGGTGCAGCTGCGATCGATCACGACGGGCGCGTCGCGGCCGCCGGGGCGCGCGGCCGGTCGCGCGTCGGTGCGGGCCGGGCGGGTCGCGCCTTGCGTGGGCGCGGGGGCCTGCGTCGATTCCGGTGCGGCGGTCGGCGCACTGTCGGCCGGCGCCGCTGCGCAGGCGGCGAGCAGGCAGATCGACAGGGCCAGCAGTGCGGTCAGAAAGCGACGCATGGAGTTCTCCTTGCTCAGGGCTTGGCGGCCCAGGTGTCGCGCAGGGTGACGCTGCGGTTGAACACCGGTGCGTCGGCGCGATGGTCGTAGCGGTCGGCCACGAAATAGCCGATGCGTTCGAACTGGAACGACTGCTCCGGCGTCGCGGCGGCCGCGGCCGGCTCCACGAAGCCGGTCACGATGCGGCGCGATTCCGGATTGAGATGATCCTTGTAGGTCTTGCCGTCGTCGTCGCTGTCCGGGTCGGGCACCATGAAGAGGCGGTCGTACAGGCGCACTTCGGCCTTCACCGCGTGCTTCGCGCTGACCCAGTGGATGGTGCCCTTGATCTTGCGGTCGGCACCGGCCATGCCGGGACGCGATTCGGGATCGAGCTCACCGCGGATTTCCACCACGCGGTCGCCGTCCTTGATCACTTCGTCGCAGCGGAAGATGCCGGCGCCGCGCAGGCGCACTTCGCCACCCGGGATGAGGCGCTTGAAGCCCTTGGGCGGCACTTCCTCGAAGTCCTCGCGTTCGATCCACAGCTCGTTCGAGAACGGCAGCGTGCGCGTGCCGGCGCTCTCGTCCTTGGGATGGTTCGGGAACGTCAGCGATTCATCAAAGCCGGCCGGCAGGTTGGTGATCACCAGCTTCAGCGGGTCGATCACCGCCATGCGGCGTTGTGCGGCAGCATCGAGGTCGTCGCGCAGCGCGCCTTCCAGGATGGAGATGTCGAGCAGCGAGTTCTGCTTGCTGATGCCGACGCGATCGACCATCAGGCGCAGCGCGGACGGCGTGTAGCCGCGGCGGCGGATGCCCTGCAGCGTGGGCATGCGCGGGTCGTCCCAGCCGTCGACCAGGTTCTCGTTGACCAGCGCGAGCAGCTTGCGCTTGCTCATCACCAGGAAGTTGAAGTTCAGGCGCGAGAACTCGATCTGGCGCGGCTTGCTGGCCTCGTTCGGGAAGCCCTTGGCCAGCAGCGGTGCGATCAGCTCCGGCGAGCTGGCCAGGTCCACCTTGTCCACGCACCAGTCGTACAGCGGGCGGTGGTCCTCGAACTCCAGCGTGCACAGCGAGTGCGTGATGCCCTCCACCGCATCGCTGAGCGAATGGGCGAAGTCGTACATCGGGTAGATGGGCCACTCGCGGCCGGTGTTCTGGTGCTCGACGTGCTTGATGCGGTACAGCGCCGGGTCGCGCAGGTTCATGTTGCCGCTGGCCATGTCGATCTTGGCGCGCAGCGTGCGCGTGCCGTCGGGGAACTCGCCCGCGCGCATGCGGCGGAACAGGTCGAGGTTCTCCTCGACGCTGCGGTCGCGGAAGGGCGAGTTGCGGCCGGGCTCGGTCAGCGTGCCGCGGTATTCGCGCACCTGTTCGGCGGTGAGGTCGCACACGAACGCGTCGCCCTGGCGGATCAGCTTCTCCGCGGACAGGTACAGCACGTGGAAGTAGTCCGAAGCGTGGCGCAGGTCGTGCCACTCGAAACCGAGCCAGCGCACATCGTCCTGGATGGCGCGCACGTACTCGGGGTCTTCCTTCACCGGATTGGTGTCGTCCAGGCGCAGGTTGCAGTCGCCGCCGAACTCGGCCGCGATGCCGAAGTCCAGGCAGATCGCCTTGGCGTGGCCGATGTGCAGGTAGCCGTTGGGCTCGGGCGGGAAGCGCGTGCGGATCGCGTGGTGCCGGCCGCTGGCCAGGTCCTCGCGCACGATCTGCCGGATGAAGTCCTGCTTGCCGCTGGCGATGGCTTCAGCGGGCGTGGTGGACGTCGACGGCTCGGAACCGGGGGCGGTGGGGCTTGGCGTGGCGGACATGCGTGATGACTGATGCGGGTAAGACCGTCAAGTTTAGCCCGTGCGGGGGTGTGCCGCCGGTTCACGTTCCCGCACAGGCGTATGCTCGCCTGGAGCCCCACTCCGGAGCGCCGCCATGAAAGTCGTCTACGAAGCCGCCAACCTGATCGACGCGCATCTGGTGAAGCATGCCCTGGAGGCGCAGGAGATCCCCGTATTCCTGCAGGGCGAGGCGCTGATGGGCGGCATGGGCGAGCTGCCGCTGTTCGGCACCATCCTGGTGTGCGTGCCGGACGTGGTCTGGCCCGAGGCGTCGGCGATCGTGTCCGCGCTCCCGCTGAACCAGCCGGACGCCGCCAGCGACGACGATGAGGCCCCGGACGGCGCCTCGGGCTGGCTTCCCGCCTGAATGGCGCGTTTGCGGGTATCGTGTCCGCCCCCTCGACGGGCCGTCCCCATGTCCGTTTTCGATTTCGACGCCCTGATCCGCACTGTCGCCGACTTTCCCAAGCCCGGCGTGACCTTCCGCGACGTGACGCCGCTGCTGGCCGACGCCGGTGGCTTCGCGCGCTGCATCGACGCGCTGGCCGAGCCGTGGCAGGGCAGCCAGGTGCAGGCGGTGTGCGGGATCGAGTCGCGCGGCTTCATCTTCGGCGCGGCGCTGGCGCAGAAGCTGCATGCCGGCTTCGTGCCACTGCGCAAGCCAGGCAAGCTGCCGCCGCCGCTGGTGCAGGTGGAGTACGCGCTGGAATACGGCACCGATCGCCTGCAGGCCCGCAACGATGCACTGCGCCCCGGTGAGCGCACGCTGATCGTCGACGACGTGCTCGCCACCGGCGGCACGCTGGCGGCGGCGCGCGAACTGGTCGCGATGCTGGGCGCCGAACTGGTGGGCGCGAGCGTGCTGATCGAGCTGGACGCACTGGGCGGCCGTTCGCGCTGGCCCGCCGGCGTCCCGCTGCACGCCCTGCTGCATTACTGACGCCTGCGCGCGACGCGAACATCGCGGCGGCCGCGCTAGAGTCGCGCCGCTGGCGCCAGGCCAGCCCACCTCGCGGGGTCGGCCGGATGGACGCATTCAATTACCTGTCGGTGATGGTGTCCATGGTGCTGGGCCTGGGCCTGACCCAGCTGTTCGCGGGCATCGGCAACATGGTGCAGGTGCGCCGTCGCGTGAAGCCGTACTGGGTGCACTCGGTCTGGATCGTGTTGATGATGGGTCTGCACATCCAGATGTGGTGGTCGTTCTGGATGCTGCGTGTCGTCCAGGAGTGGACCTACACCGGTTTCGCCTTCGTCCTGCTCGGGCCGGCGACGCTGGTCATCTCCAGCCACGTGCTGCTGCCCGAGCTGGTCGACGGCACCATCGACGTGGAAAAGCACTACTACGACACGCGCCGCGTGTTCTTCGGCCTGCTCGCCGGCGCCGGGGCATGGGCGCTCGTGCTGGAAGCGGGGATGGGGCTGCGTTCGCTGATCGTGCCGTTCCGCATGGTGCAGGTGTTCGGCATCGTGCTGATGGTGCTGTGCGCATGGACCGCCAACCGGCGCGTGCATGCGGTCAGCACGTTCATCGTCATCGCGATGCTGGTGAGCACGACGCTGCTTACGCGCTACCGGTTGGGGCAGGTCGGGATGGAGTGAGCGGGCGTGCGCGCTCACCGCGGCTGTGGATCAGAGCCGGCTGTCCTTCGACGGCGTCGCAACCGGTGCGGGCGGTCGCAGCAGCTGCTCGGGGAGCGCGCGGAACTCCGCCGCCAGCTGCATCAGGAAATCGCCCATCGCGGAACTGCGACGCCACACCATCGCGATCTGCCGGTGCGGCGCGTCGCCGCGGAAACGCAGCAGGCGGATGTCGGGTGAAGCGGGGACCGGTGGCTGCACCGCGAGCACCGGCAGCAGCGTGATGCCCACGCCGGCGGCGACCATCTGCCGCAGTGTTTCCAGGCTGGTGGCGCGGAAACCGTCGCGTTCGTCGGCGCCGGCCATGTGGCACACGTCCAGCGCCTGGTCGCGCAGGCAGTGGCCTTCCTCGAGCAGCAGCAGGTGCTGATGGTCGAGATCGTGCAGGTCGAGCGAGTCGTGCTCGGCCATCGGGTGCTGTTGCGGCACGGCGAGCAGGAACGGCTCGTCGAACAGCACTTCGACGTGCAACTGGTCGTCGTGGATCGGCAGCGCGAGCAGGCCGGCGTCGAGGCGGCCGTCGCGCAGGCGCGTGAGGATCTGGTCGGTCTTCTCTTCGATCAGCAGCAGTTCCAGACGCGGAAAACGCTGGCGCAGGCGCGGCACGATGTGGGGTAACAGATACGGGCCCAGCGTGGGGAACAGGCCCAGTCGCACGGTTCCCGCTTCCGGATCCTGGCTGCGCCGTGCGATCTCCGCCATCTGCTCGACATCGGCGATGACCTTGCGCGCACGCTCGGCGACTTCGCGTCCCACGGGCGTGAGCATCACGCGACGCGGCGCGCGCTCCACGAGCGCGACCCCGAGCTCGTCCTCGAGCTTCTTGATCTGCGTGGACAGGGTGGGCTGGCTGACGAAGCTCGCGGCGGCGGCACGACCGAAATGCTTGTGGTCGGCGAGGGCTACCAGGTACTTGAGGTCGCGCAGGTTCACGTGTCCACCCTCGCCTTGACCGTAGGAGGCGGGGCCGTAACGGCCCCGCGGGGATAGTAACCGCCCGTTGTCAGGCCGCGACGGCCGAAGCCTGTTCGGTGGTGACGCTGGTGCGGATCAGGTGGTCGAACGCGCTGAGCGCGGCCGTGGAGCCGGCGCCCATCGCGATCACGATCTGCTTGTACGGCACGGTGGTGGCATCGCCCGCGGCGAACACGCCGGGGACCGAGGTCTGGCCGCGCTCGTCGATGACGATCTCGCCGCGCGGCGACAGCGCGACGGCGCCCTTCAGCCATTCCGTGTTCGGCAGCAGGCCGATCTGGACGAAGATGCCTTCCAGGTCGATGCGGTGCGAATCGCCGCCGACGCGGTCTTTGTAGACCAGACCGGTGACCTTGCTGCCATCGCCGAGCACTTCGGTGGTCTGGCCGCTGACGATCACGCGTACGTTCGGAAGGCTGCGCAGCTTGCGCTGCAACACCTCGTCGGCGCGCAGCTGGCCGTCGAACTCCACCAGCGTGACATGCGAGACGATGCCGGCCAGGTCGATGGCCGCTTCGACGCCGGAATTGCCGCCGCCGATCACCGCCACGCGCTTGCCCTTGAACAGCGGGCCGTCGCAGTGCGGGCAATAGGCCACGCCCTTGTTGCGGTACTGGTCCTCGCCGGGCACGTTCATCTGGCGCCAGCGTGCGCCGGTGGACAGCACCACGCTGCGCGACTTCAGCGACGCGCCGTTCTCCAGGCGCACCTCGATCAGCCCGCCAGGTTCGCTGGCCGGAATCAGCTTCGTCGCGCGCTGCAGGTTCATCACGTCGACCTCGTACTCGCGCACGTGCTGCTCCAGCGCGCTGGCGAGCTTGGGGCCTTCGGTGTGCGGCACCGAGATGAAGTTCTCGATGGCCATGGTGTCGAGCACCTGGCCGCCGAAGCGCTCGGCGGCGACGCCAGTGCGGATGCCCTTGCGCGCCGCGTAGATGGCGGCCGCCGCGCCGGCCGGGCCACCGCCCACTACCAGCACGTCGAAGGGGGCCTTGCCGCGGATGCGGTCGGCCTCGCGCGCGCCGGCCTTGCTGTCGAGCCGCGCGACGATCTGCTCCAGGCTCGCGCGGCCCTGCTCGAACACTTCACCGTTGAGGAAGACTGTCGGTACCGCCATCACTTCGCGGCGTTCGACTTCGTCCTGGAACAGCGCGCCGTCGATTGCGACGTGGCGGATGTTCGGGTTCAGCACGCTCATCAAGTTCAGCGCCTGGACCACGTCCGGGCAGTTCTGGCACGAGAGCGAGAAATAGGTTTCGAACAGGTACTCGCCTTCGAGGTTGCGCACCTGCTCGATGACGTCCTGCGTGGCCTTGGACGGATGACCGCCGACCTGCAGCAGCGCCAGCACCAGCGAGGTGAACTCATGGCCCATCGGCAGGCCGGCGAAGCGCACGCCGATGTCCGTGCCGACGCGCTTGATGGCGAACGACGGCTTGCGCGCGTCGCTGTCGTCGCGCACGTAGCGGATCTGGTCGGACAGTCCGGCGATCTCGAGCAGCAGGGCTTCGAGCTCGCGCGACTTCTCGCCGTCATCGAGGCTCGCGGCCAGTTCGATGGGCTGCGTGACCTTCTCGAGGTAGGCCTTCAACTGGGTCTTCAGACCGGCGTCCAACATGTGGCGGCTCCGTTTGGAATGGGGGGCTGCTGCGCGAATCGCTTGGTTCGGGGTGAACGTCGCGAGCACCCGGGCTGGAGGGAGAGGGAGGGCCCGGGCGTCGCGACATTCGGGGGAAAGGGGCGGGATCCGGCGCGATGCCGGGCTCCCGGACCGGGCCCGCGGTTGCGGGCCCGGCGGGTGCGGTCCGTACGACGGACCGCGTGCTCATTCGAGCGGACCGCGACGCGGCCTTAGATCTTGCCGACCAGGTCCAGCGACGGAGCCAGGGTCTTCTCGCCTTCCTTCCACTTGGCCGGGCAGACCTGGCCGGGGTTGTTGGCGACGAACTGCGCGGCCTTGAGCTTGCGCAGGGTCTCGCTGACGTCGCGGGCGATGGCGTTGTCGTGGATTTCCAGCGTCTTGATCACGCCTTCCGGATTGATGACGAAGGTGCCGCGCAGGGCCAGGCCTTCCTCATCGATATGCACGCCGAACGCGCGGGTCAGCTGGTGGGTCGGGTCGCCGACCAGCGGGAACTGGGCCTTGCCCACGGCCGGCGAGGTGTCGTGCCACACCTTGTGCGAGAAGTGGGTGTCGGTGGTGACGATGTAGACCTCGGCGCCGGCCTTCTGGAACTCGGCGTAGTTGTTGGCGGCGTCTTCGATTTCGGTCGGGCAATTGAAGGTGAAGGCGGCCGGCATGAAGATCACGACAGACCACTTGCCCTTCAGGTTGGCCTCGGTGACGGCGATGAACTCGCCATTCTGGTAAGCGGTGGCCTTGAAGGGCTTCACTTCGGTGTTGATCAACGACATCAGCAAGATCCTTTATGGGTTGGGGGTGAATCGAAAGCCTGCGTAGATTAAAAGCCGCGCATTCATCCAGCAAGTTGATTGATAAGATCGGTTTAATAGACGTTATCTATTGAAACTAACCGCCATAGGTGCCCAGACGTGGATCTGCCTATCGGAAGCGACTCGCGTGTCGCAGGCGGCCACGCGACAATCCCGCCATGACCGATCTCCCTCCGACCCCGACCGTCGGTGCGCTCCTGGCCGCGGCCACACTCCGGCTGGGTGGCGAGGACGCCCGGGCCGAGGCCGCGCTCCTGCTGGCCGACACCCTGGGCGTGTCCCAGACCTGGCTGTATGTGCACCGCGACGATGAAGTCGACGCCCCCCGCGCCCGGACGTTCGACGCGCTGGTCGAACGCCGCGCGGCCGGCGAGCCGGTGGCCTACCTGCTGGGGCGGCGTGGCTTCTGGCGCTTCGACCTGCAGGTGTCGCCCGCGACCTTGATCCCCCGCCCGGAGACGGAACGCCTGGTCGAACTCGCGCTGGAGCGCCTGCCGGGCGACCGCGACGTCCGCGTCGCCGACCTCGGCACGGGCACCGGGGCCATCGCACTGGCCATCGCCCATGAGCGCCCGCGCGCGACCGTCATCGCCACCGATGCCAGTGCGGAGGCGTTGTCGGTTGCCCGCGCCAACGCCAGCGCGCTGGGACTGCCGGTGGATTTCCGCCACGGCGACTGGCTCGCGCCGCTGACGGATGAGGCGTTCGACCTGATCGCGAGCAATCCGCCGTACATCGCCGACGACGACGTGCATCTGGGGCAGGGAGACCTGCGCTTCGAGCCGCGCGGCGCGCTGGCCTCGGGGGCGGACGGACTGGACGACATCCGCCGCATCGCCGCGGACGCCCCGTCGCACCTGCGTCCCGGCGGCTGGCTGCTGGTCGAGCACGGATGGGAGCAGGGCGCGGCGGTGCGCGCGCTGTTCGAGGCGAACGGATTCGAATCCGTGGAGACGGTGCAGGACTGGGAGCGGCGCGACCGTGTAACGCTGGGGCGCAGGCGCTGACGGTTGCGTGACTAAAAACGAAAAGGCCCGGCATGGCCGGGCCTTTCGTTGCCGCGCAGGCGATGGATCAGAAGCTGGCGCGTGCGCCCAGGTTCCAGGTCTCCATGCCTTCGGCCAGGCGGACGCCCGTCTCGATGCTCCAGGTCTTGTTGAAGCTGTAGCCCATGTCGAAGTCGGCGTAGAAGTTGCCGTCGTAGTGGTGGCTGTAGTCTTCGTAGCCGAGGTAGGCGTTCGCGGTCAGCTGATCGGTCACGCGGCCGCGCACGCCGGTGCTGAGGTTGTAGCCGCTGACGTGGTCGCTGTCGTTATCGGCGTAGCAGGTGTTGGCGTAGCAGGACTTGTAGTTGGACGAGACGCCATGGCGCGCATAGGCAAGCTGCGAGACCCAATCTGCGCGGGTGCCGATTGACGTGTTGAAGCCAACGCCAAGCGTCCAGTTCTTGTTGGTCAAACGCTCACGGTCATACCACTTCCCGGACTGCCAGCTGTCGCTATCACGCGTCCGCGAGTAACTGCCGGTCACAAAAAAGTTGTCGGTGAAGGCATACGAGCCGCTGATGCCGGCGCCCTTGCCGTAGAAGCCGGCGCTGTCTTCGTAAACGCCGTCCAGCTGGACGTTGGTGTAACCGATGCCATTGGATTCACTGGCGAACGAGGCGAACGGAGCGGCGGCGAGCGCCAGAGCAATCAGAGTCTTCTTCACGAACGATTTCCTTGGAGTATGTCGATGCCCCTCGAAACGGAGCCGCGCCAGTAGAGTTTTCGGGCAGGGGGGTGCGACATAGGCCAACTCCTAAAGAATCCGTTATGGCGTTGGGATGGCCTGCGATCTTTGCTGCTTGCTGATGAGCCGCTGCATGCGATAGAAGCGGCCGCGCTAGAATTCCGCTTCCGTCCGCCGAGACTCTGCGATGCGCACGCTCTATCCCGAGATCGAACCCTTCGACAGCGGCACGCTCCAGGTGGACGATCGCCACACGCTCTACTACGAGCAGTGCGGCAACCCCGATGGCAAGCCGGTGGTGCTGCTGCATGGCGGTCCGGGCGCGGGCTGCAGCCCGAAGATGCGCCGCTTCCACGATCCGTCGAAGTACCGCATCGTCCTGTTCGACCAGCGCGGCAGCGGGCGTTCCACGCCGCACGCGGATCTCGTCGACAACACCACGTGGGATCTGGTCGCCGACATCGAGGCGCTGCGCGCCAGGCTCGGCATCGATCGCTGGCAGGTGTTCGGCGGTTCGTGGGGTTCCACGCTCGCACTGGCGTACGCGCAGGCGCACCCGCAGCGCGTTGCCGAACTGGTGCTGCGCGGCATCTTCATGCTGCGTCGCTGGGAGCTTGAGTGGTTCTACCAGGAGGGAGCTTCGCGGCTGTTCCCGGATGCGTGGGAGCACTACCTCGCCGCGATTCCCGTGGTCGAACGCCACGACCTCATCAGCGCCTACCATCGCCGCCTGACGTCCGGCGACGAAGCCACCCGGCTGGCCGCCGCGAAGGCGTGGAGCGTGTGGGAAGGCGCCACCAGTTTCCTGCACGTGGATCCCGACTTCGCCGCCAGCCACGAAGACCCGCGGTTCGCGCTCGCGTTCGCGCGCATCGAGAACCACTACTTCGTCAACAGCGGCTTCTTCGAAGCGGACGACCAGCTGCTGCGCGACGCACACCGCATTGCCGACATCCCCGGTGTGATCGTGCACGGTCGCTATGACGTCGTGTGCCCGGTCGCCAACGCATGGGACCTGAAGAAAGCGTGGCCGAAGGGCGAACTGGTGATCACGCCGGCGTCAGGACATTCGGCCTTCGAAGCGGAGAACGTCGACGCGCTGGTCCGCGCGACCGATCGCTTCGCGACCTAGGCGCAGGGCATCGCGCGACGCGGATTGCAAACGGCTGCGGCGATGTCAGAACGCCGGTGCGAGGTGCCAGCGCCAGGCGCTGTCGATGATCGTTTCCAGCGCGGAATGGCGTGGCGACCAGCCCAGCACGTCGCGCGCCTTCTCGCTGGAGGCGACCAGGTAGGCCGGATCGCCCGCGCGTCGCGGTGCGCGGTCGAATGAAATCCCGCGTCCGGTGACGCGGCGCGCCGTCTCGATGACCTGCAGTACCGAGAACCCGGTGCCGTTGCCGAGGTTGAACGCGTGCGCGCCGGGTTCGCGTTCCATCAGGTCGAGCGCCAGCACATGCGCGTCGGCCAGGTCCAGCACGTGCACATAGTCGCGCACGCAGGTGCCGTCGGGCGTCGGGTAGTCGTGGCCGAACACCTTCAGGCGCGGTCCCGTGCCCAGCGCGGAGCGCAGTACGTTGGGGATGAGGTGGGTCTCGGGTGAGTGCGACTCGCCGATGCCGCGTTCCGGCGCGGCGCCGGCGGCGTTGAAATAGCGCAGCGCCACCGAGCGCAGTCCGCGTGCCTGCGCGGCGTGGCGCAGGATCTCCTCCACCATCCATTTGCTGGCGCCGTAGGGATTGATCGGCGCCTTCGGATGCGCTTCGTCGATCAGCATCGCCTGCGGATGCCCGAACACCGCCGCGGTGGACGAGAACACGATCCGCTCCACGCCATGGCGTTGCATCGCCTCGAGCAGGTGCAGCGTGCCGGCGACATTGTTCTGGTAATAGGCGTAGGGCTGCGCCAGCGATTCGGCGACCAGCGAGCGCGCGCAGAAATGCATCACGGCGTCGACGGGGTCCTCGAAGGCGCGGTCGAGCGTGGTGGGGGCCATCAGGTCGGCATCGACCAGCCGCCCCCACCGGACCGCTTCGCGGTGGCCGGTGCTCAGATTGTCCAGGACGGTGATGCGATGGCCCTGTTCGGCCAGGACGCTGACGGCATGCGAACCGACGTAGCCCGCTCCTCCGCAAACCAGAATGTGCATTGGACCGTGCGCTCGGGTGACGCCGGCATTCTAGCGTCGCGCGGGCTCAAACCGCGGGCGAACCGTCCGGGTTGTGTTCGATCATCCACAGACCCGCCCAGAGCTTGAGGTCGAGTTCGTACCCCTCGCGCTGCTTCTGCATCAGCCAGGCCGGGGCCTGCGCGCGCGGGACTTCGTGGACGGTGATGTTCTCGTTGTCGACGCCGCCGCCGGTGCCGACGCGGGTCAGCCCGCTCGCGCGGACGAAGGCGATGCGCTCGTTGCTCATGCCCGCCGAGGTTGGGCCGACCAGCAACACTTCCAGTCGATTGGCGGACCAGCCGGTTTCCTCGATCAGCTCGCGGCCGGCCGCGGCTTCGAGCGTGTCGGTGGCATGGTCGTCGCCGACCAGTCCGGCCGGCATCTCGATGGTGGGCGCGCCGAGCGGGATGCGGTACTGCTCGACGAACAACACGTTGTCGTCCGGGGTCACGGCGATGACGATCACCGCCATGCCATCACCGTGGGTGCGTTCCACGTATTCCCAGCGCCCGCGCCGCAGCATGCGCAGCCACGGACCCTCGTACAGGGTTTCCAGCGGTTCTTCGGCGTGGGCTTCGTTCATCGGTGGCTGTGCTGCGGAAAGGTGTCCGATGCTACGACGGAAGCGCTGACGGGGCGAAGTCCAGGCCCACCGATTCGTACAACCGGCGCCGCGTCATCGGACCGAAACGGAGCGAATCGCATAGCGTGCCAAGGGCGGCGGCATCGGCGCGGCCGCGCGCGAAGTGCAGCGACGTCTCGCCAATCGGCGCATCCAGCGCGATGGTGGTCAGCTGGCGACACAGCAGCGCCTGCTCACGGTGCTGGCGCAATTTCGCCGCAGCGGCGGCTGCGCCGCGCAAGCGCAGGAAGGGCACTTCCTCCACGCGCGCGAGCAACGCGTCCAGCGTGCCGAAATGGCCGAGCAGCGCGGCCGCGGTCTTCGCGCCGATGCCGGGCACGCCGGGAATGTTGTCCACCGCATCGCCGGTGAGCGCCAGGTAGTCGGCGATCTGGTGCGCGTGCACGCCATGGCGCTCCGGCACGCCGGCCGCGCCCCAGCGCTGGCCCTTGGCGAAGTCCCACTGCTCGTCGTGGTCGCCCAGCAACTGCGACAGGTCCTTGTCCGCCGAGACGATGACCGCGCGGTATCCGTGCGGGCGCAGCGCGATCATGGCGCTGCCGATCAGATCGTCGGCCTCGTATTCGCCATGCGACAGTACGGCCAGGCCCATCGCCTCGCACAGCGCCCGGCAGTGTCCGAACTGGCGCTTGAGTTCTTCCGGCGCGGACTCGCGGTTGGCCTTGTAGGCCGGGTAGAGCGCATTGCGGAAGCACGAGTCCAGCGCCTCGTCGAAAGCGACGGCGATGTTCTGCGGGCGCGCCCGGTCGATCAGCTCCAGCAGGAAGCGGGCGAAGCCATGCACGGCGTTGGTCGGCCAGCCCTCCGCGTCGTGGAACTCGTTGGGCATGGAGTGCCAGGCGCGGAAGACGTACAGGCTGGCATCGACCAGGAACAGCGTCCCGCCGCGATGCGACGCCGGGGACGTCGGCAGGGTCATTCCGGCGTCCATTCGGTCAGCAGCTCGCGCGGATCCGGGCGCTCGCGTTCGGGGGCGTCCAGCTTCGGCGTGCCGATGTGGACGAAGCCCACGACCCGCTCGTCCTCGCCCAGGCCGAGCCAGTGGGCCACTTCCGGGTCGTAGGCCAGCCAGCCGGTCAGCCAGATCGCGCCGAAGCCCAGGGCCTGGGCGGCCTGCAGCAGGGCGAAGCAGACGCAGGAGGCGGTGGAGAAGCGCTCCGATTCAGGAATCTTTTCGTCCGGCCCGAACCGGCCGATGACCGCAACGACCAGCGGGGCGTGCGAGAATCGCGCCCGATCCTTCTCGATCACCGCCTCGCTGGCCTCAGGGTCGCGCTGGCGGCTGCGGACCGCCAGGCGTTCACCGAACGCGAGGCGGGCCTGCCCCTGGAAGCTCAGGAAGCGGAACGGGACGCGCTTGCCATGGTCGGGCACGCGTACCGCCGACTCCAGCAGGCGCAGCAGGGTGGGGTGGTCGGGGCCGGGCTCGCCCAGTTGCTTGGGCGGGATCGAACGGCGGGCGTCCAGGGGGGCCAAAGCCTGGTCGATTTGCCGGGGGTCAGAAGTGTTTAGCGACATCAGTCACAATTGTTCAAAGTGGGCCTGCAGACGATGTCGTATCTTGCCACTATGAGCAGGCGAACTGCCGGTGCGCGGCAGTTTCGGTCCACGTAACCTGGGGAAATCGCAGTGTCCGGCTACCCGCACGGCGTCGCTCAAGCCACGCGTACCGATCCCTTGCGCGTGCTCGAGGAGATCAAGCGCCAGTCTCTGGAGGCGCTCGGCGGCCTGCCGGGCACGCTCTATGGACCGGTCGAAGATGCGCTCAAGCTCGCCGCGCTCAAGAGCGACGGGAAGGTCAATCATTACGAAGAGCAGGCTGCGCTCTGGGTGCTGCGCCAGCACCAGGCGACGCATGTCATGCGCTTCCGCCAGCAGGTCGCGCAATCCTTCGACGATTTCCGTGCCCTGCGCATCCGCAGCGGCGGCGACGTCACGCTGCGCCTGGTGGATGAGCAGCAACTGGAATACGAACTGGCCAGTGGTCGTCTGAACGAGGCGCTGGTCGCCCGTTTCGCACGACCGCTGGACACGCTGCAGAGCCGTCTGCAAACGCTCGCCGATGCGATGCGCGTGCCGATGGGCGCCAACCCGATCGGTCCGGAACGCCTGGTCGCCGCTTTCTCGCAGACGTTGCTGGACGCACAGGTCCCCGACACGCTGCGCGGCCGCCTGTTCCGCTTCTACGAAACCGACCTGATTCGCGTGCTGGGCGAGCTCTACGCCCGCATCAACACGCTGCTGGCCACCTCCGGTTATGGCGGGGCTGCTCCGGCGCCGCGTCCGCCGCAGGAAGATCTGCGCCGTTTCCAGGACGACGTGCTGGTGCCCACCCCCCACATGGGTGGTTTCGGCGGCACGCACGACGGCTTCGGCGGCCAGCACTCTCCGGGCCCGGTCTCGGCCGCAGGTGCTGGCAATTTCGGTCGCACCTTGTCCACACCGATGTCCCAGCAGGACATCGCGGCCATGGCCAGCGAGCTGTCGCAGCTGCGCAGCCAACTGCACGCCTGGCGCGATTCCGTGCCGCGTGCCGATTCGCATGGCATGCCGGGCTCGGGTTTCGATCGCTCGGTGGGTCAGCGCCGCGAAATGCGCGTGGACGAGATCCTCAGCGTCGCCTCGCTGCTCCAGGCCGAACCGCCGGACGCGTTCGCCCGTGCGCTGGCCGTGTCCGGCCGCCTCGGCGAGACCATCCGCGACCATCTGCAGGACGGTGCGCGCCGCCTTGGCCTCAACCCGGACCAGGCCTGCTTCAGCGCCGAAGAAGAAGACGCGATCGATCTGGTCGCGCTGCTGTTCGACTCGCTGTTCCGCCACAACGCACTGCAGGATCGTGCGCGTCGCCTGTACGCGCGCCTCGTGCTGCCGTACGTGAAGGTGGCGCTCACCGACAACGCCGTGTTCGTCAAGCGCGAACATCCGGCCCGTCGCCTGCTCGACGCCATCACCGAAGCCTGCGAAGGCAACGACGGCGAGACGCCGCAGGATCGCGAACTGCTCGACCGCGCCACCGAGATCTCGCAGCGCATCGTTGCCGAGTACAACGAAGACCTTGCGGTGTTCGAACTCGCGCACGCCGAACTCGACGCGCTGCTGGCGCAGCAGCGTCGTCGCTTCGAGCTGCAGGAACAGCGTGCCGCCAAGGCCACCTACGGTCGTGAGCGCCTTGGCGCCGCCCGTTCGCAGGCCGAGAACGCACTGCACGAACGCACCGGCGAAACGACGCTGACGCAGGCGGTTGCCGACTTCCTGGCCATGCCGTGGCGACATCACGTGGTGCAGACGCTGCTGCGCGACAACGTCGACCAGCGCCGCCATGCCGAGGCCATTGCGCTCGGCGACGCGCTGGTGATGGCCGACCGCCTCGCCCAGCAGAACCGTGGCCGCGAACTGGCCGACCAGCTGCTCGCGTTGCAGCCGGCGATCATCGAATGCCTGGCCAGCTCCGGCCTGGACGACAGCGCTGCCCAGCACGGCCTGGCCGGTCTGGTGCGCGCGCTGGTCGATCCCGATACCTCGCGCCGCGTGCGCCCTGCGGCGCCGCTGTCGGTGCAGGAAGACGACACAGGTGAAGCGGAGCGTCGCCTGTGGCTGGCCGGCGGCACCGACACCGTCCGCCACGACCCATTGCTGGCCGAGCGCATGCGTGCGCTGGAAGTGGGCGATTGGGTGCGCCTGGTCGACGCCGATGGCGAGAGCGCAGCGGCCAAGGTCGCATGGGTCAGCCCGCTGACCTCGCGCTTCCTGCTGGTCAACCGCCGCGGCCTGCGCGTGCTGGCGGCTTCGGCCGAGGAACTGGCCGCGCTGGCCACTTCCGGCCGCCTGACCATCGGTGCCGAGCGCACCGCCTTCGACGAAGCGATGCGCCAGGTGCGTCGCCACCTCGATCGCGGAACGGGCACGCGCTGACCGACCGCCGCTTCGCGGCGACAGCATGCACGCATCCACGGGCGCCTTCGGGCGCCCGTCTGCGTTAAGACAACAGCCCGCTTGCGCGGGCTGTTGTCGTTCATTCGTGGTCGATTGCCTGGATCACGTCGGCGCTGTGCGCTCCGGCCAGACCGTCTTCGCCAGCAGCTCGTCGTTCCAGTCGAAGGCGAGGCGGCCTTCCTTCGAGGCTTCGTCGGTCACGAACAGGCTGACGAAGTTGAGCACGTTGCGCGCGTACATCTCGCTCGCGTGCACCGCGCCGGCGCTGGCCAGGTTGAGCGGCCCGGCGACGGTGACGCCGCCGCTCTCGATGGTTTCGCCCGGTCGGGTGAGTTCGCAGTTGCCGCCGGTTTCCGCGGCCAGGTCGACGATCACGCTGCCGGGCTTCATGCCCGCCACCATCGTGGTGGTGATGATCTTCGGCGCGGGGCGTCCCGGCACAGCAGCGGTGCAGACCACCACGTCCACGCCCTTGAGGTGTTCGGCCAGACGGCGTTGTTGCTCGGCGCGTTCCTCGTCGGTGAGCGCACGCGCGTAACCGCCTTCGCCCGCCGCGCTGACGCCCAGGTCGAGGAACTTGCCACCGAGAGATTCAATCTGCTCGCGCGTTTCCGGACGCACGTCGAAGCCTTCGACCTGCGCGCCCAGCCGCTTGGCGGTGGCGATGGCCTGCAGCCCCGCCACGCCGGCACCGACGATCAGCACCTTCGACGGACGGATCGTGCCGGCCGCGGTGGTCAGCATCGGGAAGAAGCGCGGTGCGAGCTGCGCGGCGATCAGCACCGCCTTGTAACCGGCCATGCCTGCCTGCGAGCTGAGCACGTCCATCGCCTGCGCGCGCGTGGTGCGCGGCAGGCGTTCCAGCGGAAAGGCGATCAGGTTGCGTGCGGTGATGGCTTCGCCGCGCGCGGAGTCGGACTGGGGTGCGAGCAGACCGACCAGCGTGGTGCCGTCGCGCAGTTGTTGCAGCGTGGTGGCCGTGGGCGGTTGCACGCACAGCACCACGTCGGCCTCGTGCAGCGCGGCAGTGCTGTCGTCGACGAGTTCGGCGCCGGCGTCGGCGTAGGCCTCGTCAGTGAAGGCGGCCTGTCGCCCGGCGCCGCGTTGCACGCGCACGCGTGCGCCGCGTGCGATCAGTTTCCTGCAGGTTTCGGGCGTCAATGCGACGCGGCGCTCGCCGCTTGCGGTTTCGCCTGCCACGCCAATCGTGATGCCCGCCATGCGTTGCTCCCCGGACCGGATGTTCCGCATCGTAGCGGATCTTGTTCCCCGATCCGAAGGTCGTGCGACAGCAGGATCAGTCGCGCGGCGGCGGACCGGGCGGCGGGCCATGCGGCATGTCGGCGGGGGCGGGGTTGGCCTTCACCCATTCGCGGCGCTGGTCGGGCGTCATCGAGCGCCACTGCGCCTTCAGCGCCTTGCGCTGCGGCTCGTCGAGCGTGCGCATCTTCGCGAACAGGGCGCGGGCCTGATCGCGCTGTTCGGGGTTCATGTGCTCCCAGCGCTGCATGCCATGGCGCGCACGCTTGCGCTGTTCGGGCGTCATCTGCTGCCAGCGCTCGGCGCGATCGAGCATGCGCTGGCGCTCTTCGGGCTGGGTGTTCCAACGCTCGCGCACGGGGCCGATCAGCGTTTCGCGCTGCGCGGGCGTCAGTTGCTCCCACGCAGGCAGTTGCGCCTGGGCCTGAGCGGGAGCGGGCGGGTCCGCGGCGAAGACAGGCAGTGCGATCGCGGCCAGGGCCAGCGTCATCGCGGAGCGAAGCAGGAAGGAAGCGGGCATGTCACGGCTCCAGGGTCGGCATGGCATCGTCGTTGGACGCCAGCCACAGGTAGAGGTCGGGGCTCTCGTCGAGCATGGCCACGGCGGTATCGGCGTCGTACGCATTCGGTGCCGTGGCCACCGCGGCCGGAGCGGCATCGGGCGTGATCGTCGGTCGCAACTGCAGGCCGATCGCCAGCGCGAAGACCGCGGCGAATCCGCTCGCCAGCACCCAGCCGAAGCCGCGTCGCGGTGCGCGTTCGCCCGCCGGTGTGGCGGCTGCATGCCGGGCCACGCGCAGTCGCGCGCGCGTGGCGGAGGACACCTGCGATACCGCCTGCGTGTGCAGGGCGCGCATGGCCTGGTCGAAACGCTCGTCGTCGGTGTGGTTCATGGGGTCGTCGCCCGGGTTCATCGCCAATCCTCCAGTTGCCGCTGCAGCGCTTCGCGCGCTCGCGACAGATGGGTCTTCACCGCGCCTTCGCTGCATCCCATCGCCCGCGCGGTCGTGGCGACGTCGAGTTCTTCCAGCACGCGCAGGCTGAAGGCCTCGCGTTGCCGACGCGGCAGCGTTGCCAGTGCGTCGGCGAGCTTGCCGTAGGCCTCGCGCCCGTCGTGGGTGCGGGACGGATCGGGGCCGTCGTCGGCCCAGTCCAGCAGGCTGTCGTCACGGTCCGGTGCGGGCGCCAACCAGCGCAGGCGGAATGTGCGACGGCGCTGCAGGTCCACCACGCGGCTGCGCAGGATGCTCCAGAACAGCGGCGCCCATTCCTGTGCGGGGCGCTCGCGGTAGGCGAGCATCTTCATCATCGCGTCCTGCACCGCATCCAGTGCGTCGTCGCGATGGCGCAGGCCCAGTTCGGCGAAGCGGAAGGCGCGCGGGCCGATGCCGGCGAGGAACTCCTCCAGCGAGGCCGGCAGGCGCACCGACACCGCCTCCGTGTCGGAGGCGGCCCGGGCGTGTGCGTCGGCCGCGTTGGTGGCCAGCACGTCGTCTTCTGCGTCGCGGTTCACGCGTCGGAGCATACGGGTTCCGAGTTAATGCCAACGGTCCCAGCGACGGTCGAAGCGGTCGCCGCGACGGTCCCAGCGCGCTTCGGCCAGGTCACCGCGGCGGTCCAGCCGGTGGTCGATGCGGTCGCCCTTCCGGTCCAGGCGGGCGGCGTTGCCCCAGTGGCCCAGCGCGGCCTGGCGGTTGGCGCGCAGGTCCAGGCGGTGGTCGATACGGTCGCCTTTGTGGTCCAGGCGCGCTTCGATGCGTTCACCCTTGCGGTCCATCCGATGATCGACGCGGTCGCCGAAATCCCCGGCTGCGGCCGAAGCCGCCGCGCCGAGCAGTCCCAATGTGAGTCCAACCGTCAGCAGCCTGCGCGATGCGTGCTTCATTGCGGTGTCTCCTCGTGGTCTGGCCCGTGCGGGCCGTGCGCAGGTGACAACGCCCGGTCGCCGGGCCGGTTGACAGCGCTGGCGCCGCGTTCATCGGCGGTTATGATGCGGAAGACAATTCGACGGGGATGGATGATGGGCGACGGGTTCGTGGCGCTGTACATCTTCATGCTGGCGGCCATCGCCGGTCACGTGATCATCTCGCGGGTGCCGGTGATCCTGCACACCCCGCTGATGTCGGGCTCCAACTTCATCCACGGCATCGTCCTGATCGGCGCGATGGTGGTGCTGGGCCACGCCGACACCACGCTGGGAAAGGTCATCGGCTTCGTCGCGGTGCTGCTGGGCGCGGGTAACGCCGCCGGCGGCTACGTCGTCACGGAGCGCATGCTCGAGATGTTCAAGACCAGCCGCAAGCCGGGGGGCAAGGCATGAGCCCGCTGGTCTGGATCGCGTCCGCCAGCTACTTCGTCGCCGCCACGTTGTTCCTGCTGGGCCTGCAGCGCATGGCCTCGCCGGTGACCGCGCGCAGCGGCATCCACTGGGCCGGCCTGGGCATGGTCATCGCGACCGTCGCCACCTTCCTGCTGCCCGGTCTGCACAACCTGCCGCTGATCGTGACCGCGCTGGTGATCGGCACGGCCGCGGCGTGGATCTCCGGCAAGAAGGTCGCCATCACCGACATGCCGCAGATGGTCGCTCTGTACAACGGCATGGGCGGCGGCTCGGCCGCGGCCATCGGTGCGGTGGAGCTGCTGCGCTTTTCGGGCGAAGGCCACGCACCGACGGCGACCACGCTGGTGCTCGCCGTCGTCGGCGCGGCGATCGGCGCGGTCTCGCTGTCGGGTTCGATCATCGCCTGGGCCAAGCTCGATGGCCGCCTCGACAAGCGCGTCGTGTTCCCGGGGCAGCAGCTGTTCAACCTCGCCGTGTTCGTGGCGATGCTGGTGCTCGGCGGCATCGTCGTGCACACGCTGTCGGTGCCGGCGATCATCGCCTTCTTCGTGCTGGCGCTTGCGCTGGGCGTGCTGATGACGCTGCCCATCGGCGGCGCCGACATGCCGGTGGTGATCTCGCTGTACAACGCGCTCACCGGTCTTGCGGTGGCGTTCGAAGGTTACGTGCTGGGCAACGAGGCGCTGATCATCGCCGGCACCATGGTCGGCGCAGCCGGTACGCTGCTCACGCAGCTGATGGCCAAGGCGATGAACCGTCCGATCCACGGCGTGCTGTTCTCCAGCTTCGGCGGCGGTGGTCAGGCGCAGGAGATCAGCGGCACGCAGAAGCCGATCGAAGCCGGCGACGTCGCCGCGATGATGGCCTATGCAGAACGCGTGGTGATCGTGCCCGGCTACGGCATGGCGGTCGCGCAGGCGCAGCACAAGATCTGGGAGCTGGCGCAGCGGTTGATGGAGCGCGGCGTCAAGGTGAAGTTCGCGATCCACCCGGTCGCCGGCCGCATGCCGGGCCACATGAACGTGCTGCTCGCCGAAGCCGGTGTGCCGTACGACCTCATCGCCGACATGGACGACATCAATCCCGAATTCCCCAACACCGACGTGTCGCTGGTGATCGGCGCGAACGACGTGGTGAACCCGGTCGCGAAGACGGATCCGGCCTCGCCGATCTACGGCATGCCCATCCTCGACGTGGCCAACTCGAAGAACACCATCGTCATCAAGCGCGGCAAGGGCACGGGTTTCGCCGGCATCGAGAACGCCCTGTTCTACCAGGACAACACGCGCATGCTGTACGGCGACGGTGCGGAAATGGCCAGCGCGCTGGTGAGCGAGCTCAAGGCGCTCGACGGCGGCGGCCACTGAGAAAGAAAAGGACCCCTCTCCCGTGGAGAGAGGGGTGGGGAAGGGATGCCGCCCTGCGGGCACGTCAGTGGTTGTTGCAGATCTCGCCGTTGACGAATGTCTCGACGGTGCCGCCGGTCTTGTGTCCACTGACGAAGAAATAGCCGGTCGCGTTGGTGAAGGCGCCCGTGCCGGAGACGATTTCCTGGTACGCCGTGACCACGCCTTCGGTGCCGCGCGTGGTGGCGCCGGTCTCGCGTGCGTGGATCGTGCCGCGCGCGGTGCGGTACTCGAACTTGCCGCTGTAGATGATGAAGTTCGGCGACGTCGAAGGACTGGTCTGCACCGCGCTGTCGGCGGCGAAGTGCGTGGTGCCGCGCAGGCCATGATTGCCATCGACTTCACCGAGGAAGCACGAGCTCAGCCCCGCGTTGCAGCCGGTGGTCGACGAGATTTCGTCCAGGTCGGCGTGGATCTGCTTGCATTGCCCGGCGTTCGCGGTGCCCATGGCGAGCGACGCGATCACCAGCGGAATCAACAGTGCGGATTTCACAGCGTTCATGGTGTTCTCCGTGGATGCGGGGCGCGAGCGCGCGTCGGCCCCGCCCAGGAAGCCCCGGACGATGCGCGCGAGGTGGGGGAGACGGTGCGTCACGTCGTGGCGCTGGCGACGGCGGCGAACCCGACCGGGCCGCGCCATCGCCCGTCCCAGGCGCGCCGCGCGAACCAGGCGCAGGGCCAGCCGACCAGCACCACGTGCGCGATCACGCTGCAGACGGTCCACAGCATCGGCAGCGAACCGCCACGCGGCGATGCCGACAACGGCACCACGACGAAGCTCATGAAGCAGAACAAAGCCACGCCGTACAGCGTGCCGTAGCGCCATGGATGGCGACGCAGCGCCGCGGCGTCGCGCGCGGCCCACGTGTAGGCCAGCGACATGCCCATCGCGATGAGGAAATGCAGCACCAGCCCGAGTGCGGCGGTGGACGCACCACCGGTGAACGCATCGCGACCGAGCAAACCCGCCGCGACGCTCTGCAGAATGCGTTGCGCCGGCACACCGTAGAAGGACCAGAAGCCGGTCGCGTAGAGCATGTCGAGCGAGCCGGCGAGCAGCCCGCCGAGCAGGGCCCAGCCAATGGCGCGGTTGGTCAGGCGGCGCATACGGAATCCTCTCCTCGGCGAGCCTGCGTGGCGGTCATGCCGAAGGCATGCTTGAACGCGCGGCAGAAGGCGCTCTGGCTTTCGAAGCCGAGCTTGTGGGTGATGGCCACCACCGGCAGGTCGGTCTCGCGGACCAGGTGCCACGCGCGCTGGTCGCGAAGGCGCGAGACGTACTCGCCCGGCGTTTCGCCGAATACGTCGCGGTGCAAACGGATCAAGTGGCCCGACGAGTAATGCGCGCGTTCGGCCAGCCAGGCGACATCGACCATCGCCTCGTCGTCCGTATCCAGATGGCAGCGCATCAGGTGATGCAGGTGAAGCAGCCGAAGCAGTGTCTGCCTGCGGTGCCGCGCCGTGCGGCCGCGACAGCGCGGCAGGTAGGCGGCGATTTCCTGCTGGCGTTCGAACAGCACCTCGTGCAGCGCCGTGCGGTGTCCGCGCATCGCATCGAGCGCCTGCGCGAGCGCATGGCAATCGTCGGCGCGCCACGGCAGCGGTTCCTCGTCGCGCGCCAGGGTGAGCTCGCGTTGCCATGCGCGGAGGTCGCCGGTCAGGCAGAACCAGCGGGCGTCCTGCACCGGACGCGCCAGCACCGCGCCACCGCGCCACAGTTGCGCCTCGCCCGCGCCCAGCGACCATTCACTGTCGCGCGCCTGCATCGCCAGCGTGCCGTGCGCGACGATCCACAGCGAAGGCCATTCCGGCGCGATGTTGAGCGGCGAGGCGGTGCCTTCGATCAGGTGCCATTCGTCCGTGGAAAGCGATGGGCTGGATGCCCATCCGGACGGCGGCGGCGTGCGGGGATGCAGGGACATGGAAGCTCCGTGCGATACCAATGGCCCCACGCTATCGATCCGGCGGCGTGCTTTGGAGAACCAATCTGCGTGCAGACAAAGGAGCCATTCCCGCGTACACGGCGCGGGCGTCGTAGCTCGATTGCGGAGTAAGGAGAGGCCGTCAGCGCGCGCCGCTGGCGACCACGTCCGGTAGCGGTGCGCCGTACCAGCGACGCGCCATCCACGCGGCGGGCACGCCGATCAGCAGCATGTGCGCCAGCAGGCAGGCCAGGTTCCACTCCGGCAGGAAGTGGCGCGGCGGCGCCGCGGAGAACAGCGGCACCGCGATGCCATGCACCAGTGCGAACCACGCCGCGCCGTACAGCGCGCCGCAGGCCAGCGGATGCGCACGCAGAATCGCGTGGTTGCGTGCGGCCACGTGGTAGACGGTGACGATCGCCGTCATCAGGTAGTAGTGCAGCAGCGCGCCGAACAACGCCGTGGTGGCGCCGCCCGCGAATGCCGCCTCGCGGCCGATGATCCAGCCGGCGATCGACTGCGGGATGCGGATCGGCGGGGTGCCCTGCGGTGCCCACCAGGCGATGGCGAAGACCAGGTCCGCGCTGCCGACCGCCAGTCCACCCATCAGCAGCCAGATCCAGGTGGCGGGACGTCCCGTGGGGGCGGTGGCGCTCATGGCGTTACTCCTGCAGGGGGGCGGGAATGGCCCTATGGAGCCGCGGGAAAGTGGCACTGGCAAGGGCCAATTCAGGGGGGTTGAATGGAGCCAATCGATCCGGGAGGCGTGACATGCACCTGCAACTCGACGGACGCGGTCCGCTGCACGCCCAACTCACCCGCGCCCTGAAAAGCGCGGTGTTCGCCGGACGCGTCAGCCAGGGCGCGCGGTTGCCGGCCACGCGTCAGCTGGCCCGCGATCTGGGCGTCTCGCGCAACACCGTGCTGGCGGCGTACGAACAACTGCGCGCCGAGGGCTTCGTCGATGGCCGCGTCGGTTCGGGCAGCTACGTGACGCCACCGTTGCAGGCACCGCGCCCGCTGCATGCGGTGGACGCCGCATTGGCGCCCCAGTCGCGCTTCGCCCGGCGCGCCCGCATCGTGCACGACCACCTGCGCATTCCCGGCCGGGCCATCCCCGGTGTCCGCTACGCCTTCCAGTACGGCGTGCCGTTGACCAACCCGGCACTGACCAGCGCCTGGGCGCGCGAACTGGCGCACGCCGCGGCCTATACCTCGCCCAATTATCCCGCCTCGCAGGGCGTGCCGGCACTGCGCGAAGCCGTGTGCGATTACCTCGCGCGCCGTCGCGGCGTGCAGGCGCAGCCGCAGGACGTGGTGATCGTGGACGGCACCCAGCAGGCGATCGCGCTCACCGCGCGGGTGCTGCTCGATCCCGACGACGAAGTGGTGCTGGAAGAGCCGCATTACTCGGCGATGCGCGAATCGCTGCAGATCCACGGCGCGCAGGTCCGTACCGTCGCGGTGGACGCCCATGGCCTGCGCTGCGATGCACTGCCCGTGCCCGCACCGAAGCTGGTGTGCGTGACACCCTCGCATCAGTTCCCCAGTGGCGCGGTGCTGTCGCTGCCGCGCCGGCTGCAACTGCTCGACTACGCGCGACGCCACGGCACCTGGATCCTCGAAGACGACTACGACGGCGAATTCCGCTACGACGCGCGCCCGCTGGCCGCGCTGCGCTCGCTCGACGAGGGCGACCGCGTGATCTACGTCGGCAGTTTCTCCAAGGCGATGTTCCCCTCGCTGCGCCTGGGCTACCTGGTGGTGCCCGCGGGCCTGCGCGGCGATTTCGTCAACGCGAAATGGCAGGACGATTTCGGATCGTGCGGCATCGAGCAGGCCGCGCTGGCGCGCTTCATCGTCGATGGTGGCTTCGAGCGCCACCTTCGTCGCACGTGGAAGACGCTGAAGGAACGTCGCGCCGCGCTGCTGGGCGGACTGCAGCGTTGCAGCCGGGGGAGGCTGCAGATCAACGACTCGCGCGCCGGCATGCATCTGGTGGTGTGGCTGAAGGACCGCACCGCCGCCGAAGGCGAGGCGTTCATCGCACGCGCGCGCAGCCTGGGCCTGGGGTTGTATCCGATCGCGCCGTACTACCTGCAGCCGCCGGATCGCGCGGGACTGCTGCTGGGCTATTGCGGCCTTTCGGTGGCGCAGATCGAGGAAGCCGTGGCGCTGTTCGCCACCTGCCTGGACGAATTCGAAAGCGTCGCCTGAGTCAGCGCGACAGCCAGGCGGCGACGATCAGCCCCAGCGCGATGCACGCGATGTCGACCGTGCTGTTGGCCAGTTGCACCAGAATCCACGCGTGGTGCGGGCCCAGGCGCAGGGCGGAATTCCACGGATCCAGGCCCATCATCGCGCCCAGTTGCGTCGCGGTGATGAACCAGTTGGCGACCACCACGATCGCGGCCGTGGCGAGCACCCCCGCCACCAGGCGGCCCAGACCGGGGCGCCATCCGCCCAGGCGCAGCAGCCAGGCGATGTCGAGCGCACCGATTACCGCCATCCAGCCCAGCTGGCGCCCCGTGTAGAGGCTTGCGAGCACCCAGACCGCGGCGAATCCGCAGGCGCCCAGCAGCAGTAGCAACCACGAGAACCATGAGGCGCGGCGGGCAGGGGCGGGTGGGGTCATCGAACGCTCGCGGAGCAGCAGGCCGCACAGCATAGCCGGTGGCGCCGCCGCAGCCGGTAGAATGGCAAGCCTTGTGCCAGCCCCGCGCACCCCAATCTTTCCGGCATGTATTCCCGTAGCAGCGAACCCGTCCGTTTCGAGCGCGATTGCGCCGTCGTCATGGTGCCCCAGGGTGAAGAAGTCACGTTGCCGGCCGGCAGCGTCGGCTACATCACCCAGGGCCTGGGCGGCAGCTACACCGTGTTCGTCGAAGGCAACCTCTTCCGCATCGCCGGCCGCGACGCCGACGCCATCGGCAAGGAAGCGCCCGAACCGCTGGAGCTGCCCGAGGGCGCCGACGACGAAGCCGTCGAGCAGATGGTCTGGCGCCAGTTGCGCACCTGTTTCGATCCGGAGATCCCCATCAACGTGGTGGATCTGGGGCTGGTGTACGAGGCCCGCATCTATCCGCATCCGGACAAGCCGGGCCTGCGTCGCGTCGAGATCCGCATGACGCTCACCGCGCCGGCCTGCGGCATGGGCGACATCCTCGTCGCCGACGTGCGCGACAAGCTGGAGATGATCCCGACCGTGGTCGACGCGGACGTCGAGCTGGTCTTCGACCCGCCGTGGAACCGCACGATGATGTCCGAGGCCGCGCGCCTCGAGACCGGCATGTTCTGAAGCCGGCTGCCGATAGCCCTTTACGACGCCCCGCCTAGCGGGGCGTTTTCGTTGGAAAGCCTGAACAGGTGGCCCGCGCAAGCTGAACAGTGACCAGCCTCCCGCAGTGACACTTTGCGTCATCTGGCGGCTCGCTGGACGGTAGGGGGGTGCGCGGCCCTCGCGTTGAGCAGCTTGGGTGGCCTGGAAACAGGAGCGGCCCGACCCCGTTCCGGTGCCGGGCCGGACGGGGGCGCTGGACCCGGCACCGCGTACCCCGCAGGTCCCGGGCCAGGGGCTTCCAGCCCTCCGAGGATCCGTGCGTTGCGTGATGGCCGGGCTGTCGCAGTCCCTGCGGCACCGGAGTCGTCTGCTGCAAACGGCCGACCGCCTCGACGCGGCGACCGCACACAGGGCCTCGCCGCACGGCGCCATGCGCCGGTAGGTGGGGTCGACCCATCACGCAGTTCCACCTTCGGGGGTTCCAACAGATGTCCGATCGTCGCCGTTTCCGCGCGCACGCGCTCTCCGTAGCCACCGCCATCGCCCTGTCGTCCGCGCTCGCCGCGCCGGCCTTCGCACAACAGGCGCACGTCAACTTCTCCGGCCTGGATGCCGAAGCCAGGAACGACCGTTTCATCGTCAAGTACAAGGACGGAAGCGCCGAACGCGCCAACGTCGCCACCTTGCAGAGCGCACTGTCCACCGCAGCGGCCACCAGCGTCGGCCGCGGCAAGGCGCTGGGCCTGAAGCACGTGCGTCGCATCGCCACCGGTGCCGACGTCGTGCGCGCCGACCGCAAGCTCGACCGCGTCGAAGCCGAAACGCTGATGCGCCAGATCGCCGCCGATCCGAACGTCGAGTACGTCGAGGTCGACAAGATCAACAAGCCCTACCTGACGCCCAACGACACCCGTTACAGCGAACAGTGGGGCTACTCCGGCACCTACGGCATCAAGGCCAACCAGGCCTGGGACGTCACCAACGGCGCCGGCTCGGTGGTCGCGGTGCTCGACACCGGCATCACCAGCCACAGCGACCTCAGCGCCAACGTGCTGCCGGGCTACGACTTCATCATCGACACCACCGTGTCCAACGATGGCAACGGCCGCGACAGCGACCCGAGCGATCCGGGCGACTGGGTCAGCGCGAACCAGTGCGGCGGCACGCACGCCGCGCAGCCGTCGAGCTGGCATGGCACGCACGTGGCCGGCACCATCGCGGCCGTGACCAACAACGCCAAGGGCGTGGCAGGCGTGGCGTACGGCGCGAAGGTCGTGCCGGTGCGCGTGCTGGGCACCTGCGGCGGTTACGACTCCGACATCGCCGACGCGATCATCTGGGCCTCCGGCGGCACCGTCAGCGGCGTGCCGGCCAATGCCAATCCGGCCGAGGTCATCAACCTCAGCCTCGGCGGCAGCGGCGCCTGCGGCACGACGACGCAGACCGCGATCAATGGCGCGGTGTCGCGCGGCACCACGCTGGTCATCGCTGCCGGCAACGACAACACCAATGTGTCCAACGCCTCGCCGGCGAACTGCAACAACGTCATCGCGGTGGCGTCCATCACCAGCACCGGTGCGCGTTCGAGCTTCTCCAACTACGGCGCGCTGATCGACATCGCCGCGCCGGGTTCGAGCATCCTCTCCACGCTCAACAGCGGCAGCACCACGCCGGGCGCGGAAACCTACGCGTCCTACAACGGCACCTCGATGGCAACGCCGCACGTGGCGGGCGTGGTCGCGCTGCTGCAGTCGGTGGCGACCACGCCGAAGACGCCGGCGGAAGTGGAGGCGATCATCAAGGCCAACGTCACCGCGTTCCCGTCCACGCCGTCGCAGACGATCGGCCCGGGCATCCTCAACGCCAAGGCCGTCGTCGATGCCGCCAACGGCACCACGCCGCCGCCGACCACGACGCCGCTCACCAACGGCGTGGCCGTCACCGGCGTCAGCGGTGCGGCGGGCAGCGACAAGCTGTATTCGCTGGACGTTCCGGCTGGAGCGAGTGGCCTGAAGTTCGTCACCAGCGGCGGTACGGGCGATGCCGACCTGTACGTGAAGTTTGGCAGCGCGCCGACCACCACCAGCTACGACTGCAAGTCCGAAGGCAGCAGCAACGCCGAGACGTGCAACATCGCCACCGCTCAGACCGGCAAGTACTACGTGCTGGTGCGCGGCTACGCGGCGTACTCGGGCCTCTCGCTGACCGGCAGCTACACCACCGGTGGCGGCGGCACGCAGACCTACAGCAACACCGCCGACTACACCATCAGCGACAACACCACGGTCGACAGCCCGATCACGGTGTCCGGCCGCACCGGCAACGCGCCGACGAGCGCATCGGTGACGGTGGCGATCGTGCACACCTATCAGGGCGACCTGAAGGTGGACCTGGTCGCACCCGATGGCAGCCTCTACAACATCCACAACCGCACCGGCGGCAGCGCGGACAACGTCAACAAGACGGTGACGTTCAACCTGTCGAGCGAGCCGCTCAACGGCACGTGGAAGCTGCGCGTCAACGACAACGCCGCCGGCGACACCGGCTACATCAACAGCTGGTCGGTGACGTTCTGATCGTGAACTGAGGTTTCAGCATCCGCCTCCGGCCAGGTGCCGGAGGCGCCTTTTTCCTGCCGCGGCGCACGGAACGGCGCAGGCAACCCACACGAATCGTGTGTCGCGGGAACGGATGTCCACCGCAGGAGGATCCCCTGATGAACCGCAAGATTCCCGTGTTCCCGCGCCTGATCGCCACGGCCGGCGCGCTGCTGCTTTCCGGTGCCGCGCTGTCGGCACAACCGCTTTTCCTTGGCCCCGCACAGGTCCAGCCCGATGCCGGCGTGGCCGCCAGTCGCCTGGCTGCGCGCCCGGCCACCGCAACGTTGCGCGCGTTGCGTGCGGACCCCTCGGTCGTCAACGCGCAGAACGGCGAGATCGAACTCGACCTCGGACTGCAGCGCGTCAATGCGTTGCTCGAATCGGCCAAGGCCAATCCGGACGGCAGCGTGGTCTGGATCGGTCACGTGCGCGAGACCCCCAAGGCGCGGTCGATGACCGCGCGCGAAGTGCGTCATGACGAATACAACTCGGTGATCCTCGTCCGTCGCGGCGATGGAGTCACCGGCAACGTGCGCGTGAACGGCAAGCTGTACCGCATCCGTCCGTTGCCCGACGGCAGCCATGCCGTGATCGAGGTGAACGAAGCCGCGATGCCGCCGGATCACCCCAGCGCGTTCGGCGACCTGCCGGAGATCCGCATGGATCCGACGGCCGGCCGCGTCGGCGCGCTCGCCATCGATCCGGGCGCGACCGCGACGATCCGTGTGCTCGTCGTCGCCACCAACACCGCGGTCAGCGCCTATGGCGGCGACATGCAGGCGCTGGTGCAGCTGGCGGTGGCCGAATCGAACCAGGGCTACGTCAATTCCAACGTCGGCATCAACATGGAACTGGCTGGCTACACGACGGTCACCTACAGCGACGTGGGCATGAGCACGGACCTGTCCCGCTTCCGTGGCACCAGCGATGGCTACATGGACAGCATCCACGCGCTTCGCGACAGCACCGCCGCGGACGTCGCCGTGCTGGTCGGAAACGACAGTTCGGCCTGCGGCCTGGCGTCGGGCATCGGTTCCACCGCGACGACAGCGTTCGCTACCGCGTACTGGGACTGCATCACCGGCTACTACAGCTTCGCGCACGAGATCGGCCATCTGCAGTCGGCGCGCCACGACCCGGCCACCGACCCGAGCACTTCACCGTACGCCTACGGCCACGGCTACCGCGCGCCGAACAATGCCTGGCGCACGATCATGGCCTACGACTGCACGAGCGGATGCCCGCGCCTGAACTACTGGTCGAACCCGGATGTCACCTACCAGGGCGTGGCGATGGGCACGGCCTCCACCAGTCATAACCAGCGCGTGCTGGTGAACACGAAGGCCACGATCGCGGCGTTCCGCGGCGGTGGTGGCGGCGGTGGAACGCAGACGTACAGCAACGGTACCGACTACACCATCAGCGACAACACCACGGTCGACAGCCCGATCACGGTGTCCGGTCGCACCGGCAATGCGCCGACGAACGCATCGGTGACGGTGGCGATCGTGCACACCTACCAGGGCGACCTGAAGGTGGACCTGGTCGCGCCCGATGGCAGCCTCTACAACATCCACAACCGCACCGGCGGCAGCACGGACAACGTCAACAAGACGGTGACGCTCAATCTGTCGAGCGAGCCGCTCAACGGAACGTGGAAGCTGCGCGTCAACGACAACGCCGCCGGCGACACCGGCTACATCAGCAGCTGGTCCGTGACGTTCTGAACCGCCTGATGTGTCTTCGCCGTTTCAGCCCCGGCCGTGTGCCGGGGCTGCCTTCTCGAGGATCCGCGCCAGTGCGACGGCATTGTTGTGCTGGATGTCGCGCGCGGCGTAGAGCAGCGTCACCTGGCGCTCGTGCACCTGCTGGCGAAGGGCTTCCAGCGCAGGCTGGCCCGCGACCTCCGCGGCATAGGCGCTGCAGAACGCATCCCACAGTTCCGGCCGTGCATGGAAGCGCTTGCGTAGTTCGTTGCTCGGCGCGACGTCCTTGAGCCACGTGTCGATGCGCGCCTCATCCTTGCCGATGCCGCGCGGCCACAGGCGATCGACCAGTACGCGCCATCCGTCGTCGGCCGCGGGCGCATCGTAGACGCGCTTGATCCGCGGTGCGGGCATCGCTCAGCCCACGGGCTCGAAACGGTTGGCTGCGACGTTCTTGCGCACTTTCGTCGGGTCCCAGATGCGGCCGTTCATGGCGATGTACACGCCCGGCGGCAGCGCTTGCACGGCACCCACGGCGCAACCGACGTTGAACTCCGCGTCCGAACCGCGGAAGCGGGCAGGGCTGAGCGCGCCGGTCAGCACGATGGTCTTGTCGTGCAGGCTGGAGAGGACGTTCGCGGTCTCGACCATGGTGTCGGTGCCGTGCGTCACCAGCACGTGGCGGGCGGGCTGCGCGGCGATGGTCGCGCGGATCAGCTCGCGGTCCTCGGCGCTGATGTGCAGCGAGTCCTTGCGCAGGATCGGGATGACGTTGAACTGGAACGCCACACCCAGCTCGCGCAGGATGCTGCCGATCTGCGGTTCGCCGATCTGGTAGTCCGACTTGTCGTCGAAGTAGATCTTGTCGATCGTGCCGCCGGTGGTGACGATGCAGAGCTGGTCCATCGAAATGCGCACGCTGGGAAGGTTGGCCGCGATTATACGGCGGCCGGACCGGAGGCCCCGGGGTTCAGCGCTTGCGGGCGAAGCGCGCGCGCAGGCCCGGCAGGCTGGCGGCGAAGATGATCACCAGCGACAGCGCCACCTCGGCCAACGCGAAACCGCGTTCGTCGGGGCGCGACCAGGCCACCATGATGCCGTGGCTGAACCAGCCCAGCGCCAGCACGCCGGCCCAGAAGGACGCCGTGCGCGACCGGCGCAGCACGCCCACCGCCAGCAGCAGCGGCGGCAGCGCGAACACCAGCAGTTCGGCGACGGGCGAGGCGCCGTGTCCGAACCACGCAATGAACACACCCATCAGCGCCAGCAGCGCCAGGACGAGGACGTGACGCACGGTCATGCGGCCACCTTCGCCACCAGCGTGGCCAGACGCCGGCCGAGGGCGCGCGCGAGCTGCGCTTCTTCCTCGGTGGGTTGCGGGTCGTCGTCGTTGCCGGCCACGTGCGAGGCGCCATACGGCGTGCCACCGCTGCGCGTGCTGCTCAGTGCCGGCTCGGTGTAGGGAATGCCCATCAGCACGCAGCCGTGGTGCAGCAGCGGCACCATCATGGTCAGCAGCGTGGATTCCTGGCCGCCGTGCATGGTGGCGGTGGAGGTGAACACCGCCGCGGGCTTGCCGACCAGCGTGCCGCTGGCCCATTCGGCGACCAGTCCGTCCAGCCAGTGCTTCACCGGCGCGGCCATGTTGCCGAAGCGGGTGGGGCTGCCGAGTGCGAGTCCGTGGCATTCGACCAGGTCGCGCGGCTCGACATAAGGCGCACCGTCCTCGGGCACCGGCGGCGCGGCCGACTGCGTCACCGCCGCCACGGGAGGTACGGTGCGGATGCGCGCCGTGACCCCTTCGACCTCGCCGATGCCGCGGGCGATCTGTCGCGCCAGCCGTGCCACCGAACCGCCGCGGCTGTAGTAGAGCACCAGAATCTCGGCCATCACACCCTCCCGTAGGCGGCACAGGATAGTGGATGCACCGCCCGCAGGCATGGGTTCGGTCGCGCCAGGCGAAGCCGGCAATGGCGTTGGCCTTGACCGGACCGTGATCTCCTGAACGCGCGCATCGGTTACCCTCCGCCGCATGGACCCGCTGGACACCTTGTATCGCTGGAGCGAACGCGCACGCGACCGTGCCCGCGTCGGCACCTTCTTCCGCTTCCTGGCGCGCCGCTTCCTCGAGGACAACCTGTTCCAGGCCGCCGGCGCACTGTCGTACACCACGGTGTTCGCGCTGGTGCCGCTGTCGATGGTGGTGTTCGGCGTGCTCTCGGCGTTCCCGGTGTTCGGCGAATGGAGCGACCGCCTCAGCGATTACATCTTCTCCAACTTCGTGCCCAGCGCGGCGCGTTCGGTGGAGGCCTATCTCAAGCAGTTCTCGGCCAACGTCGGCCAGCTCACCACCGCCGGTGTGATTGCGCTGGTGATCTCACTGCTGATCACGCTCAACGGCGTGGAGACCACCTTCAACCGCATCTGGCGGGTGAAGTCGGCGCGGCCGAGGCTGGGCCGGTTCCTGGTGTACTGGACGGTGCTCACGCTGGGCGCGCTGATGGCCGCCGCCAGCCTGGCGTTGTCGGCCAAGTTCTTCGCGATGTCGCTGTTCGAGACCGAAGCGGGCCACATGGTGCAGTCGGCGATGCTGCGCCTGGCGCCGATGAGCATCGAGCTGTTCGCCTTCGCGGCGATCTACCGCGTGGTTCCCCACCGCACCATCCACTGGCGCCACGCGTTCGCCGGTGCGTTGCTGGCCGCGGTGTTGTTCGAATTCGTGAAGTGGGGCATCAGCCTGTACCTGGGCAACTTCGGTTCGTACTCGAAGATCTACGGCACGCTCGCGTTCGTTCCGATCTTCCTGCTGTGGATCTACCTCAGCTGGATCGCGATCCTGCTGGGTGCCTCGCTGGCGTCGTCGATGTCCGAGTTCCGCTACCAGCCCATCGGCATGCGTCTGCCGCTGGGTTTCGAGATCTACGGCCTGCTGCGCCTGCTGGCGCGCTTCAACGAGGCCCGTGCGCACGGACGCGGCCTGCACAGCGACGACATCGAGACGCTGGAACCCATGCTGACCGATGCGCTGGTGCAGCAGATGCTGGCGCAGCTGCGCGAGATCAACGTCGTTCGCCGCGCCGAGACGGGCGAATGGCTGCTGTCGCGCGACCTGGACGAACTGTCGCTGGCCGAGCTCTACGAGGCCTGCCAGCTGCGCATCCCGGTCGCCGAAGCGGTGCTGCCATGCCGCGACGATTCACTGGGGCGTTCGGCGATTGCCGCGCTGGACGACCTGCGTTTACCGCTGCGCGAGCTGCTCAAGCGCAGCGCTTCCACGATTCACGCCGACGAGGGCTGATCCATGCACCGCCGTTCCGTTTCCATCTCCCTGCTGGCCGTCGCGCTGGCATCGGCCGTGCTGATCGGCGGCTGCAAGAAGCCCGCGCCGGAGCCCGAACTGGCGCAACCGCAGACACCGGCCGAGACCGGCGCACTGACCCTGCCGCAGACGCCGGACGAGCCGCGCCATGAGGGCGATGTCCGGATACCGACGCTGAAGATCGCCACGGTCGATGGTCAGCAGTACGACCTCGCCACGCGCCGCGGCAAATGGGTGGTGGTGAATTTCTGGGCGACGTGGTGCAAGCCGTGCCTGAAGGAAATGCCGGAGCTGTCCGCGCTGGATGCGATGCGCGAGCACATCGAAGTCGTCGGCCTGGCGTACGAGGACATCACGCCGGACGACATGAAGGTGTTCCTCAAGCTGCATCCGGTGGTGTATCCGATCGCGGTGGTGGACACGTTCAACCCGCCGGCGGATTTCGCCACGCCGCGCGGCCTGCCGATGACCTACCTCATCGCGCCCGATGGCACGGTCGCCGACAAGTTCCTCGGACCGGTCACGGCCAAGGACATCGAGTCCGCCATCGCCAAGGCTGGCGGTCCGAAGGCGTCACAGTCGTGAGCGCCGCGCGCTTCGTCGTCAGCGGCAAGGTGCAGGGCGTGTTCTTCCGCGCCGCGACCCGCGAGCAGGCATTGAAGCTGGGCCTGCGCGGCTACGCGAAGAACCTGGCCGATGGACGCGTCGAGGTGCTCGCCGCCGGCGACGATGCCGCCATCGATGCGCTGGCCGCCTGGCTGCGCGAGGGCCCGCCGAGGGCTCGCGTGGACGAGCTGGAACGCCTGCCCGCGCGTGATGAGGAGGCCGGGAAGGATTTCATCACCGCGTGATCGAACGCGAGTGCGCCTGATTGGACGATGAGGCGCCAGGAACATGAGCTGTCCGTGTAAGGGCTCGTGCAGGCGTACGGACTGCAGCGGTGCGATCGCTAGTCGCTGCCGTCCGGCACGATCGGCTTGAGCACGCTGTAGCGCTCCTTCTTCGGCTTGCCCTTCAGCGGCGGGAACTCCACGCAATGCTCCGGCACGCGCTTGTCGGGAATGCGCGCGAGCAGGTCGCGGATCAGGGCCAGGCGTCCGCGGCGCTGGTCGTTGAAGTCCACCAGCGTCCACGGTGCGTGCTTGGTGTGGGTGGCTTCGAGCATGGCCTCGCGGGCGCGGGTGTAGTCGCCGTAATGCTCGCGCGAGGCGGCGTCGATGGGCGACAGCTTCCAGCGCTTGAGCGGGTTCTGCTGGCGCTCGGCGAAGCGCTCTTCCTGCTCGTCCTGGTCGCAGCACAGCCAGTACTTGACCAGCGTGATGCCGTCATCGACGAGCAGCTTCTCGAACACCGGCGTCTGTTGCAGGAACGCCTTCACCTGCGCGTCGCTCGCGAAACCCATCACGCGTTCGACGCCGGCGCGGTTGTACCAGCTGCGATCGAACAGCGCGATCTCGCCCGCGGCCGGCAGGTGCGGTACGTACCGCTGGAAGTACCACTGCGCCTGTTCGCGGTCGGCGGGCTTGGGCAGTGCCACGGTGCGGCACTGGCGCGGATTGAGGTGCGCGGTGATGGCTTCGATCGTGCCGCCCTTGCCGGCGGTGTCGCGCCCTTCGAACAACACGACCAGGCGGCGACCGGTATCGGCCAGCCAGCGCGCCATCTCCACCAGTTCCACCTGCAGCGGTTCCAGTGCGGCTTCGTAGTCCTTGCGCTTGAGGTTTCCCATTACGTCCTCCTGCGCCGGCGCGAGCGGGTGCCGGCCATGCTGCGCGCCACTTCGAGCAGCGCGCCCTGTTGTCGCGTATCGAGTGCACGGTAGGCGGCGAGCAGGTCGTGCTCGCCCTGCGTGCGTGCCGGATCGAGCGTGCTGGCCAGCTCCGCCAGCAGCGCGCCGGCCGGTACGCCGAAGGCGCGGGCGAGGGCGTCGAGCTGCTCGCGTCCGGGCATCTTCTCGCCGCGCAGCCATGCACTCACCGTGGCGACGCCGGCACGCGGGATCGCGGTGGCCAGGTCGGCGGCGCTCAGGCCGCGTGCGCGGGCGAGCAGTTGCAGCGTGGTGTCCAGCGGCATGGGGTCACTCCGGCGGTCGGACCTGACGATGCGGGCAAGTCGGTGATGCGCGTGTCAGCGCTCGCGCAGGCGCGGCCGCAACGTGGCCAGGTTGCACGGTCGCGTGCGTGAATCCAGCTGCGCCGAGATGATCTTCTCCCACGCGGTGCGGCACGCGGACGTGGAGCCGGGGAGCGCGAACACGAACGTGCCGTTGGCCAGCCCCGCGAAGGCACGCGACTGCAGGGTCGAGGTGCCGATCTCGTCGAAGCTGACCGCACGGAACAGTTCGCCGAAGCCCGGCATCTCCTTGTCCAGTAACGGCAGCAGGGCTTCGGGCGTGGAGTCGCGACCGGTGAACCCGGTGCCGCCGGTGACCAGCACGCCGTCGACGGAATCGTCGGCGATCCAGCGCGACACGGTGGCGCGCAACTGATAGCGGTCGTCGCGCAACAGGGCGCGTTCGGCGAGGCGGTGCCCGGCGTCGGACAGTGCCTGCACCAGGTAATCGCCGGAACTGTCTTCGGCCAGCGTGCGTGTGTCGGACACGGTGAGCACGCACAGGTTGAGCGCTATGAAATCGGCGGTCGCGGTCATGGCGGAAGCCTACTCCTTCGGAAGGTGGGTGCGCGCCATGGCGTGCACGGCGTCGGCGAAGTCGCGCGCGAAGCCGGCCATGTCGAACAGGCCGCTGTCATCGCGCCGGCGCACCAGCTCGCCGCGCAGTGCGGACAAGGCGATCGGGTCGCGGCCCAGTTCGACGGCGCGTGCGATGAAGGCCTCGTCGCTGTCGACGTTCATCGCGTGCAGACCCAGGTGGTGGTTGAGGCTGCCGGCCACGCGTGCAGCGAATGTCGCGCCGGGGCGCGTCAGGACAGGGCAGCCGGCCCACAGTGCGTCGGACGCGGTGGTGTGGGCGTTGTAGGGTTCGGTGTCGAGGAACAGGTCGGCATGACGCAGGCGGGCCATGTACTGGGCATGCGGTTGTTTGCGCATGAACACCAGGCGCGCGGGATCGACGCCGTGGGCCGTCGCCGCCGCGCGCAGCCGATCATCCGCGCGACCCGGCCCGGACAGCAGCCACAGCACGCTGCCGGGCACGTCGCGCAATACCGCCAGGGCGCGCGCCATGCTGCGCGGGTTGAGCTTGTAGCTGTTGTTGAAACAGCAGAACACCACGCCCTGTTCCGGCAGGCCGCATTCCGCACGCGATGGCGGCTCGATCGTTTCGCGGCGCGTGTCGGAAGGCTGGAAGCAGCGTGGCAGGCGCACGACCGATTCGCTGAAGTCGCGCTCCATCGCGTTGTCCAGCACGAAGCCGTCCGCGAGGACGTGGTCGATCCACGGCGCGCCCGAAGTGCCGGGGTACGCAAGCCAGTTCACCTGCACGCGCGCCGGTCGCATCGCCAGCACTTCCGGTGCGCCGCCACCGCCCCAGCCGCGCAGGTCGAACAGCACCTCGATACCGGCGTCGCGGATGCGTTGCGCAACCTGCGCGTGCGGCCGCTGCGAGACATCGTGCAGCGCATGCGCGGCGGCCTGCAGGCGCTGGCGGATCGGACTGGCGTCGTCGCGGTTGAGCGCGAACAGGTGCAGCTCGAAGGGATCCTGCAGGCGCAGCTGCTCGAACAGCGCGACGGTGAGCAGGCCGGTCGGGTGTGCGCCGAAGCCGTTGGACAGGAAACCGACGCGCAGTCGTGCGGAGGTCGAGCGCGGCGTCGGCGGCAACACGCGCACCGCGCCGCCGACAGCCGATGCGCGCAGTTGTGCGCAGCGCAGTTGCTCGGCGCCGCTGGCGTCCTCGCTGAGGAAGGCGAATGGTTCCACCGAAGCGGTCGCGTCGCGCACGGCCGCACGCACCTGCGCGGAGAGCGCATCCAGATCGCGCCAGTCGCACAGCTTGCGTCGCCATGCGAGCAGGTAGGAAGCGATCTGCGGTTCTTCCGGGGCCAGCGCGTGTGCGTGCGCATACGCTTCCGACGCCGCTTCCGCCTCGCCGATGTCCTCCAGCGCATGCCCCAGCCATACCGCGATGCCCGGGTGTCGTGGTGCGTTGGTCGCGGCCGCGCGCAGGCTGGCGACGGCGTCGTCGCGTCGGCCCTGCATCCATTGCGCGCGGCCCAGACGCGCCAGCGCTTCCGGATGGCCAGGGCGCAGCGCGAGCGCGCGACGCGCGGCGGCTTCGCCCGCGGCCGCGTCGCCGGCATCGAGTTCGTGTTCGGCCAGCAGGATCCAGGCGAAACCGTCGCCCGGATTGTGTTCCAGGGTGCGGCGCAGCTCGATGCGTGGGTCGTTGTGCACGAGGCTCAGGCTTCCTCGTACAGCCAGGCTTCTGCGCCGGACGCCAACTGCACGCGCACGCGGCGGTAGTCGCCGGCCTCGTAAGCGTCTGCCTTCGCCAGCTCCGCCGCGCTCAGTCGCAGCACGGTGCCGGGCACGCGATCGGCTGGGTCGTCGCTGGCGCGCACGATGGGATGGCGGACGATGCCGCTGGCGGTGACCGCCGCGGCGTCGCGCGCCTCCAGCCAGTCCATGCGGTAACCGGGCAGGGCGTCGGCAACGCCGCCGTCGAGCGTGCGCCCGAACAGGCGCTGCTGGACGATGGCGTCCTGCAGGGTGCCGTACGAGAACACGGGTTCGTTGCGCACGTTCTCGGCGAAGGACCGGTAGAACCACTGTGTTTCCGCTTCGTGCCAGCCGGCGGCGCGGTACACCGCCTGCGCCGTGGCGTTGTCGCGCGTGGTTTCCAGCGTGATGCCGACCGCGCCATCGTCGCGTGCGAATTGCTCGGCCGCATCGAGCAGTGCGCGCGCCACGCCGCTGCGCCGCGCGCTGGCGTCGACGTAGAGATCGTTGAGGACCCACAAGCGTCCGGTGCGCACGGACGAGAACATCGGGTAGAGCTGCGTGAAGCCGCTCGCGTGTCCCTCGCGGGTCGCCAGCAGGATCACCGCTTCGTCGCGGCGCAGGCGTTCTTCCAGCCAGGCGCGCGCACGTGCGAGGTCGGACGGTTGTTCGTAGAACTGCCGGTACGCGTCGAACAGGGGCGCGACAGCGTCGAGGTCGGCGAGGGTGACGCGCTGGATCGCGAGGGGCATCGGGGGTGTCCGTCTCGGGCGTTGCGCCGATTCTAGTGAGGCCGATGTTTCGCTGTCATTGGGCCCGTTCCCGAGGGGATGACGGCGGGCGTCAGTCGTCCTGCGTCAGACGCGCCAGTTCGTCGGCCTGGTGTTCGTGCTGCAGCTTGCCGATCAGTTCATCCAGCGCGCCCTGGATGACGTTGGGCAGGTCGTACAGCGTGAGGCCTTCCACGCGGTGGTCGGTGATGCGGCCCTGCGGAAAGTTGTAGGTGCGGATGCGCTGGCTGCGGTCGCCGCTGCCCACCTGCAGGCGTCGCGTCTGCGCCTGGGCGGCGGCGGCCTTGGCGGCCTGCGCTTCGGCGAGCATGGCCGTCAGGCGTTTCATCGCCTTGTCGCGGTTGGCGTGCTGGCTTCGCTCGGTCTGGCTTTCGACCACGATCCCGCTGGGCACGTGGGTGATGCGGATGGCCGACTCGGTCTTGTTGACGTGCTGGCCACCGGCGCCGCTGGAGCGGAACGTATCGACCTTGAGATCGGCCGGGCTGATCTCGATCGGTTCGCCTTCCGGTTCCACCGGGATGATCGCCACCGTCGCGGCGGACGTATGGATGCGGCCCTGCGATTCGGTTTCCGGGACGCGCTGCACGCGGTGCGTGCCCGATTCGAACTTCAGCTTCGAATAGGCGCCGCGTCCTTCCACGCGCGCGATGACTTCCTTGAAGCCGCCGTGTTCGCCGGGACTGCCGGATTCGACCTCGACCTTCCATCCCTGGCGTTCGGCGTAGCGCGCGTACATGCGGAACAGGTCGCCGGCGAAGATCGCCGCTTCATCGCCGCCGGTACCGGCGCGCACTTCCAGGTAGAGGTCGCCCTCGTCGCGTGGATCCTTCGGGATCAGGTGCGCGAGCAGTTCGGCGTCCAGGCGCTCCAGTCGCTCATGCGTGGCGGCGATTTCCTCCTCCGCCAGCGCGGCCAGTTCCGGGTCGTCGCGCATCGCCTGCGCGGCGGCGAGGTCGCTCTTCGCCTGCGCTTCGTTCTTCAGCGCGGTGGCAACCGGTTCAAGCTGGGCGAATTCGCGGGAGTACCTGCGGAAGCGATCGGCGTCGGCGATCACGCCGGCATCGGAAAGCATCCGTTCGAGTTCCTCGCGACGTTCGGCGAGGGCTTCCAGTTTGCGGCGCAGCGATGGGGTCATGGCTCGGGAAGGATACGGAAGGGGAGGCCGTGCAACCGCGGGTGCGGTCGCTAGGCTTCCCGGTCCATGTCATTCCCGGCGTCGCCCGGATTCGCGGGAAACAGCTTGTCGGCGGCGCGCGCGAGGTCGGCGTTGCCGGTGAGCGCGGCCTCGCGCAGTGCCACGGTCGGCGCGTGCAGGATGCGGTTGGTGAGCGTGTGCGCGAGGAAGCTCAGCACTTCCTGCGGGTCCTGCCCGGCGGCGAGCTGCTGCTGCGCCTTCGCCAGCACGTCGGCCTTGGCGGCTTCGCCGTGCGCGCGCAGGCGCTTGAGCGGCTCGGTGCGCGTGCTGGCGGCCATCGTCTCGGTGAAGCGCGCCACCTGCAGTTCGACGATGGCCTCGGCCTCCGTCGCCGCTTCGCGACGGCTGCGGCGGTTGTCCTCGATGGCGCGTTCCAGGTCGTCGACGGTGTAGAGGAAGACGTCCTTCAGGTCGGCCACGTCCGGTGCGATGTCGCGCGGCACCGCGAGGTCGAGCAGCAGCATCGGCCGGTGCTTGCGCGTGGAGAGCGCGGCGACGACCTGCGGCTTGCGCAGGATCGGATCGCGGCTGGCGGTGGCGGAAATCACCACGTCGGCCTCGCCCAGGTGCTTGTCGAGTTCGTTCAGCGGCAGCGCGAAACCGCCGTGGCGGCTGGCCAGTTCCTGCGCGTGGGCGAGCGTGCGGTTGGCGACCAGCAGGCGCTTGGCGCGTGCCTGGACCAGGTGTCGTGCGGCCAGTTCGATGGTCTCGCCCGCGCCGATCATCAGCACGGTGGACTCCTCCAGGCGCGCGAAGGATTCCTGCGCCAGCCGCACCGCGGCGGAGGCCACCGACACCGGATTGGCGCCGATGCGCGTGTCCGTGCGTGCGCGCTTGGCCGTGGCGAATGCGTGCTGGAACAGGCGGTCGAGCTGGTTGCCCAGCGTGCCGGCGTTGCGCGCGGTGGCCCAGGCGTCCTTCACCTGGCCGAGGATCTGCGGTTCGCCCAGCACCAGCGAGTCCAGCCCGGTGGCGACACGGAACAGATGGCGCACGGCTTCGGCATCGCGATGGCGGTAGAGGTAGGCGTGCAGGTCACCGACATCGTCGGGATGCGTGGCCAGCCAGTCGGCCAGGGCCTGGCCGTCATCGTTGGAAACGGCGTAGAGCTCGGTGCGGTTGCAGGTGGACAGCAGCGCGACTTCCTGCACCTGGGGCAGGGTCCGCAGGGCATCCAGCGCGGCCGGCACGGTGGCCGCCGAGAACGCGACCCGCTCGCGCAGGCTGACCGGCGCGGTCTGGTGGTTGATGCCTAGGACGAACAGACTCATTGACGCCGGACTCTGGTTCAGGTGCTTGCGATAAGCTGCTGGCTACCCGGAGGCCGACATTCTACCGGCCCCGTCCCGTCCCGGTTGCCCTGCAGGCCTGATCGAATGCCCGTTGCCTTGCGCACGCTCTGTTTCGTCCTTGTCGTTGCGTTCGCGTCCGCGCCTTCATTCGCGGCGGAAAAGACCCCCGCCGCCCCGGCCGATCCGATGGGGGCTTCGCTGGAATCGCTGATGGTGGGCGAGTTCGCCCTCCAGTCCGGTCGCCTGGACGAGGCCGCCCAGGCCTATCTGGAAGCCGCCCGCACTGCCGACGACGCTGCCCTGGCCGAACGCGCCACTCGCATCGCCCTGCTGGCCAAGGACGACAAGCGCGCGGCGCAGGCGCTGTCGCTGTGGCGAAAGCAGGGGGGCGACGGGCTGAGCCTGTCCGCGGCCGAGGCCGTGCTGGCCATCCGCCGCGGCGACGAGCGCACCGCCCGCAAGCATCTGGCGACGCTGCTGCAGTCGCCCGGCGATACGGGCTGGCGGCAGGCGCTGGGCGTACTCAGCGGCGGCGCGCGCGATCCGAAGCAGGCCGCGCGCCTGCTGGACAAGTTGATCGACGGCAACCAGATCCCGAACAAGCTGCCGGCCTGGCTGGCCTTCGGGGGTCTCGCCCAGGGCCTGGAGCAGCCGGAGCTGGTCGAGCGTGTCGTGGCTGAAGTCGTGCGGCGTTTCCCCGGCGAAGCGCGCGTGGGCCTGCTGCGTGCCAGCCAGCTGCGCGAGGACGGCAAGGTCGAGGAAGCGCGCCAGTTGCTGGCCTCGCTGGCCGACAAGGCGGGGGACGATGCGACCCTGCGGCGCGCGATCGCCGACGAGTTCCACCGCATGGGCGACTACACCGCGGCCGAGGCGGTGCTGGCCCAGGGCGCGCAGGACGACCAGACCTACGCCCTGCGCGCGGCGCTGCTCGCCCAGGCGGAGGACAAGGCCGCGCTCACCCGCCTTTACGAAGAGCTGCGCGCCAATGCGTCCGAGCCCGACCCGCAGCGGCGCCTGCTGCTGGGGCAGATGGCCGAATTCCTCGATCGCAACGAAGCGGCGCTGGACTGGTACCGCGGTGTCGCCGGCGGTCCGCAGCGGTGGTCGGCTCGCCTGCGCAGCGCCAACGTGCTGCACGAACTCGACCGCGATGCCGAAGCCTACAAGTCGCTGCGCGAGATGCAGGCCGATGCCTCCGCGGACGACGAAACGCGCCGCGATGCGTACCTGCTGGAAGCATCGCTGCGCCAGAAGGACGACAACCTCGATGGCGAGATGGACGCGTACGCGCGCGGCCTCGCCGCGTTCCCGGACGATCCGGAAATCCTCTATTCGCGCGGCCTGAGCTGGGAGCGCCGCGACGACATCCCGCGCGCCGAAGCCGACCTGCGCAAGATCCTCGTCGCCGAACCGGACAACGTCGCCGCGCTCAATGCCTTGGGCTATACGCTGGCCGACCGCACCGCGCGCTACCAGGAAGCGTTGCAGCTGATCGAGCGCGCACGCACGGCCGAGCCCGACAACGCCGCCATCATCGACAGCTACGGCTGGGTGCTCTATCGCCTGGGCCGCAAGGAAGAAGCGCTGGTCGAGCTGCGTCGCGCGCTGACGATGCAGAAGGATGCCGAGATCGCCTCGCACCTGGCCGAAGTGTTGTGGGAGCTGGGGCACAAGGACGAGGCGCGGAAGTACTTCGATCTGTCGCGCAAGCTCGATCCGGACAACCGCTCGCTCAAGCGCGCGCTGGAGAAGACCGGCGCATGAGGGCGATCCGAGCGTTCATGGCGTCCGCATGCGTGGCGCTACTGCTGGCCGGTTGCGTGTCACATACGGTGCGCACACCGGCAGTGCCGGTGGATCACGCGCAGGCGCAGGCGCAGGACGCGCGCCGCGCCGAAGTGGTGGACTGGAGCCTCTCGGGCCGCATCGCGGTGTCCAACGGCAAGCAGGGCGGCAGCGGGCGGATCGACTGGGAAAACCGGGCCGAACGGTATGCGGTCTCGCTGAGCGCACCGGTCACCCGGCAGAGCTGGCGACTGGCGGGCGATGCCGCACACGCCCGGCTGGAGGGCATCCAGGGCGGGCCGCGTGAAAGCGACGACGTGGAGGAAATGCTGCGGGAAACCACCGGCTGGGATATCCCGGTCCGGGCCATGACCTATTGGGTCCGTGGGGTGGGTGCCGCCAGCGACGAATTCGGTCCTGCGCGGGTCGTGTATGGCGAGGGCAACCGTCCGGTGCGGCTGGAGCAGGCCGGCTGGGTGATCGATTTCGAGCAGTGGCAGGGCGCCGGCGAGCCCGCCATGCCCACCCGGCTGGTGGCGACCCGAAGCGGCGCCAAGGTGCGCCTGATCGTCGACGAATGGTCGCTGGACGCACCGAGATGACTGCCGATACCGCCCGCGGCCAGGCGTGGTCATCCTGGCCGGCGCCGGCGAAGCTGAACCTGTTCCTGCGCATCACCGGTCGTCGAGACGACGGCTATCACCTGTTGCAGACGGTGTTCCGGCTGCTGGAGTGGGGCGATGCCGTACGCCTGCGGGTCCGTGAGGACGGCCAGGTCCGCCGGCACGGCGCCTCCGCGCCGGGTGTGGCGGAGGAGGACGATCTCACCGTCCGGGCAGCCAAGTTGCTCCAATCGGTCGCTAACGTCGGCTTTGGTGCAGATATTCTCGTCGAAAAGCGCATTCCAAGCGGCGGTGGTTTCGGCGGTGGGTCGTCCGATGCCGCCTCGGTGCTTGTGGCCTTGAATGCCTTGTGGGGCGTCGGGCTGGGACTCGACGAGCTCGCGGATCTCGGTCTGCGCCTTGGGGCGGATGTGCCCGTCTTCGTGCGCGGTGAGAATGCGTGGGCAGAAGGGGTTGGCGAGCGGCTGACGACCGTCCGGCTGCCGTCGGCCTGGTATGTGCTGGCGGACCCCGGCGTGCATGCGCCGACCGCCGCGCTGTTCCGATCCCCTGAATTGACGCGTGATGCCGCGCCCGCGACAATGTCGGACTTCGTTTCGGGTGTGCCGCTCGGGAATGCGTTCGAGCCGGTGTTGCGCGCGCGCGAACCTGCCGTTGAGGCGGTGTTCGCTGCGCTGTCGTGCATCGGTCCGGCGCGCCTGACCGGATCCGGCAGCGGCTGTTTCGTCGAATTCGCCACGCGCGAAGCGGCGGAGGAGGCGCTGACGGTGTTGGCGCCGGGCCTTCGGGCCTGGGTGGCGGAAGGAGCTCAGGCTTCCCCGCTGCACCGTGCACTGGCCGACTGGACGAGACAGGCTGTATCGGCTCCCTGACCGGAGTCACCCCGCAGGGGCGTCGCCAAGTGGCCCAAGGCACCGGGTTTTGATCCCGGCACTCGTAGGTTCGAATCCTACCGCCCCTGCCAATTCAATCCGGGATCGGGAATTCGGGATTGGAGATTCGCATGTCGAGTCTGCAATCCCGAGTGCCCCTTCCGAATCCGGTGCCACACCATGCAGAACGACCGCAACCTGCTGATCTTCAGCGGCAACGCCAACCGCCCGCTGGCCGAATCGGTCTGCAAGGAACTCGGCATCCGGCTGGGAAAGGCACTGGTCGGTCGTTTCTCCGACGGTGAGGTGCAGGTCGAGATCGAGGAGAACGTGCGCCGGCAGGAAGTGTTCGTGATCCAGCCGACGAACGCGCCCACGGCCGAGAACTTCATGGAGCTGCTGGTGCTGGTGGACGCGCTCAAGCGCGCCTCGGCCGCCAGCGTCACCGCGGTGGTGCCGTACTTCGGCTACGCCCGCCAGGATCGCCGCCCGCGTTCCTCGCGCGTGCCGATCACGGCCAAGGTCGCGGCGAAGATGTTCGGCGCCGTGGGCACCGACCGGGTATTGACGGTCGACCTGCACGCCGACCAGATCCAGGGTTTCTTCGATATCCCGGTGGACAACGTGTACGCCTCGCCGCTGCTGCTCGCCGACATCTGGCGCGCGCACGGCACGGACAACATGGTGGTGGTCTCGCCCGACGTCGGCGGCGTGGTGCGCGCGCGAGCAATCGCAAAGCGCCTCGACGACGCGGACCTGGCGATCATCGACAAGCGTCGTCCGCGTGCGAACGTCGCCACGGTGATGAACATCATCGGTGACGTGGAAGGCAAGACGTGCGTTCTGGTCGACGACATCGTCGACACCGCCGGCACGCTGTGCGCGGCGGCGAACGCGCTGAAGGCGCAGGGCGCGACCAAGGTGGTCGCGTACTGCACGCATCCGGTGCTGTCGGGCGCGGCGATGGACAACGTGACCAAATCGCAGCTCGACGAGCTGGTGGTCACCGACACCATCCGGCTGTCCGAAGCAGCGAAGGCCTGCAGCAAGATCCGCCAGCTCAGCGTTGCCGAGCTGCTGGCCGAGACGATCCGCCGCGTGGCTTTCGGCGAATCCGTCAGTTCGCTCTACGTGGACTGACGAAAGAATCTGCGGTGGCGGCTCCGGCCGTCATCGCAAAACCGCTCACCTGGTCGCGGGTGAGCGTTCATCCCGCCGCGAGGCGGGTCCATTGCAAGCAAAGTGAGTTACGAAAATGTCCGAACACATCCTCAAGGCCACTGGCCGCAAGGTCGAAGGGAAGGGTGCGAGCCGCCGCCTTCGCCACGCCGCCAGCATCCCGGCCATCGTCTACGGCGGCAAGTCCGCTCCGCAGCCCATCCAGCTCGAGCACGAGAAGACCTGGCTCGCCCAGCAGAACGAGTGGTTCTACTCCTCGATCCTGACCCTCGACATCGACGGCAAGGCCGAGCCGGTGCTGCTGCGCGACATCCAGCGCCATCCGTTCAAGCAGATCATCATGCACCTGGACTTCCAGCGCGTTGATCTGAACGCCGCGCTGAAGGCCTCGGTGCCGCTGCACTTCCTCAACCAGGAAGGCTCGCCGGCCGGCAAGGCCGCCGACGTGGTCATCACCCACGAGCTCAACGAAGTCACCGTCAGCTGCCTGCCGAAGGACCTGCCGGAGTTCATCGAGATCGACCTGTCGAAGCTGGCCGTGGGCGACATCGTCCACCTGTCCGACATCAAGCTGCCCAAGGGCGTCGAGCTGCCGGAACTGAAGCTGGGCAAGGAACACGACGTCGCCGTCGTGATCGCCAAGCACGGTCGCGTCGAGTCCGAGGAAACGACCGAGGCTCCGCCGGCCGAAGTGCCGGCGACCAAGGCCGCCAAGAAGGACGAGAAGTAATCACGTCCGGTTGATCCGCCCGCGCGAGCGGGCGGGTCGCCACGTGAGTCCACGATGGCCGGTCTGCGCCTCATCGTCGGGCTGGGTAATCCCGGCGCCGAACATCTCAGGACCCGGCACAACGCCGGGTTCTGGTTTGTGGACGCCCTCGCACAGCGACAGGGCGCGCGCTTCGGTCTGGAATCCAAGCTGTTCGGCGAGACCTGCAAGGTCGACATCGCCGGCCAGCCGGTCTGGCTGCTCAAGCCGGCCACCTTCATGAACCTCTCGGGCAAGTCCGTCGCGGCCGCGCTGCGCTACTGGAAGATCGAGCCCGAAGAGATGCTGGTCGCCCATGACGAGCTGGACCTGCCGACCGGTGCCGCACGCCTGAAGTTCGACGGCGGCCATGGCGGCCAGAACGGCCTGCGCGACATTTCCCGCCTGCTCGGACACGGCAAGTACCATCGCCTGCGCATCGGTATCGGCCATCCCGGCCACAAGGATCGCGTCACGTCCTGGGTGCTCGGCAAGCCGGGCGCGGACGACGAAGCGTCCATCCTGCGCGCCATCTCCGACGCCGACGACGTGCTTCCGCTGGCCGTAACCGGCGATTTCAACGAAGCCATGAAGCGGCTTCACACCGGCAAGCCGTAACTGGGGACTGGCGGGTCCCGGTCTCCCTCGACCCGCCAGTCCCGAGTCACGATCCGTTTTCCAACCGCCGACACGGCGGGTCATCCTGGAGTTTCCATGGGCATCAAATGCGGCATCGTCGGCCTGCCCAACGTCGGCAAGTCGACCCTCTTCAACGCCTTGACCAAGGCGGGTATCGCCGCGGCCAATTTCCCGTTCTGCACGATCGAGCCGAACGTGGGCGTGGTGCCCGTGCCCGATCCGCGCCTGAATGCGCTGTCGGACATCGTCAAGCCGCAGAAGGTCATTCCCACGGCGGTGGAGTTCGTCGACATCGCCGGCCTGGTGGCGGGCGCGGCGAGTGGCGAAGGCCTGGGCAACAAGTTCCTGGCGCACATCCGCGAGGTCGACGCGATCACCCACGTGGTGCGCTGCTTCGAGAACCCGGACGTCATCCACGTCAGCAACCGAATCGATCCGATCGCCGACATCGAGACCATCGACACCGAGCTGGCCCTGGCCGACCTGGAGTCCGTCGAGAAGGCCCTGCAGCGCGCCGAGCGCTCGGCCAAGACGGGCGACAAGGACGCCAAGGCCCGCGTCGAGGTGCTGGGCCGCGTCCGTGCCGGCCTGGACGCCGGCAAGCCGGCGCGCGCGCTGGGGCTGTCGGACGACGACAGGCTGCTGCTGCGCGAGCTGTTCCTGCTCACGCTCAAGCCGGTCATGTACGTCGCCAACGTGCTGGAGGACGGTTTCGAGAACAACCCGCACCTGGACGCCGTGCGCGCCCGCGCGGTGGGCGAGGGGGCCGAGGTGGTGCCGGTATGCGCGGCCATCGAGGAAGAGCTGAGCCAGCTGGACGACGCCGACCGCGACGCCTTCCTGAAGGACCTGGGGCTGGACGAGCCCGGCCTGAACCGCGTCATCCGTGCCGCCTACAAGCTGCTGGGCCTGCAAACCTATTTCACCGCTGGCGTGAAGGAGGTCCGCGCCTGGACCGTGAAGTCCGGCGCCACCGCGCCGCAGGCCGCGGCCGTGATCCATACGGATTTCGAGAAGGGCTTCATCCGAGCCGAAACCATCGCCTACGACGATTTCATCAAGTACCGGGGCGAATCCGGCGCCCGCGACGCCGGCCGGTTCCGCCTGGAAGGCAAGGAATACCGCGTACAGGAAGGCGACGTGCTGCATTTCCGCTTCAACGTCTGACGCGCGGATGCGGCTTTTGGCGACGCGCGCGGGCCTGCTCCCGGCGCCCGCCGAAAAATTGATTCGCGAAACGCGTTGACAACCTCGGCGCCCAGTCTCAAAATTGCGGGCTCTTTTGGAGGGATACCCAAGCGGCCAACGGGGGCAGACTGTAAATCTGCTGGCTTACGCCTTCGGTGGTTCGAATCCACCTCCCTCCACCAGCTTCACCCGGTCGCGAGACTGGTGGAAAAACCGGCGGACTTACCATCCACTGGTGCAGTACCCAAGCAGGTTTGTCCGGCGCGGGAGTAGTTCAACGGTAGAACCTCAGCCTTCCAAGCTGATGGTGCGGGTTCGATTCCCGTCTCCCGCTCCATTGAACGCCGCGACGTAAACCTGCTGGAACAACTTGCTCACGTAGCTCAGTCGGTAGAGCACCTCCTTGGTAAGGAGGAGGTCGAAGGTTCGATTCCTTTCGTGAGCACCATCTTTCAGTACCACCCGTAATTCCGTCCTAAAGCGAGAGTCGACTGTCATGGCCAAGGGTAAGTTTGAGCGCACCAAGCCGCACGTGAACGTGGGCACGATCGGTCACGTCGACCACGGCAAGACGACGCTGACGGCGGCACTGACGAAGGTGGGCGCGGAGCGTTTCGGCGGCGAGTTCAAGGCGTACGACGCGATCGACGCAGCGCCGGAAGAGAAGGCGCGCGGCATCACGATCTCGACGGCGCACGTCGAGTACGAAAGCCCGAACCGCCACTACGCACACGTGGACTGCCCGGGCCACGCCGACTACGTGAAGAACATGATCACGGGTGCGGCGCAGATGGACGGCGCGATCCTGGTGTGCTCGGCCGCGGACGGCCCGATGCCGCAGACGCGTGAGCACATCCTGCTGTCGCGCCAGGTGGGCGTGCCGTACATCGTCGTGTTCCTGAACAAGGCCGACATGGTGGACGACGCCGAGCTGCTGGAGCTGGTGGAGATGGAAGTGCGTGAGCTTCTGTCGAAGTACGAGTTCCCGGGCGACGACACCCCGATCATCAAGGGTTCGGCGCGTCTGGCGCTGGAAGGCGACCAGTCGGAGATCGGCGTGCCGGCGATCCTGAAGCTGGTGGAAGCGCTGGACACGTTCATTCCGGAGCCGCAGCGTGACGTCGACAAGCCGTTCCTGATGCCGGTGGAAGACGTGTTCTCGATCTCGGGCCGCGGCACCGTGGTGACCGGTCGTATCGAGCGCGGCATCATCAAGGTCGGCGACGAAATCGAAATCGTCGGTATCCGCCCGACGCAGAAGACGACGGTGACCGGCGTCGAAATGTTCCGCAAGCTGCTGGACCAGGGTCAGGCGGGCGACAACGCCGGTCTGCTGCTGCGCGGCACGAAGCGTGACGACGTGGAGCGCGGCCAGGTGCTGTGCAAGCCGGGTTCGATCAACCCGCACACGGAGTTCGAGGCCGAGGTGTACGTGCTGTCGAAGGACGAGGGTGGCCGTCACACGCCGTTCTTCAAGGGTTACCGCCCGCAGTTCTACTTCCGCACGACCGACATCACCGGCGCGGTGACGCTGCCGGAAGGCGTCGAGATGGTGATGCCGGGCGACAACATCAAGATGGTGGTGTCGCTGATCAACCCGGTGGCGATGGACGAAGGCCTGCGTTTCGCGATCCGCGAAGGCGGTCGTACCGTCGGCGCCGGCGTGGTGGCCAAGATCATCAAGTAAGCCTGTCGCCACGGTGGTTCGCCGCCGTGGCAACTTTCCGGGATTGCGGTGGTCGAAGGCCTGCGCAACACCGGAATGGCGATCCGGGCAGGCGAGTCGGAAACGGCTCGCCGTTGCCGTCTAAGGGGCGCCAACAACAGAATGTACGCCAGTAGCTCAATTGGCAGAGCAGCGGTCTCCAAAACCGCAGGTTGGGGGTTCGAGTCCCTCCTGGCGTGCCAACCCATGCGGGTCCTCCGCAAAAAGCCCGGTCATCCGTGGTCGGTCTTTCCCACAACAGACGCGACCGTTCACGTCGCGCGATGGATCGGATGAACAGCAAGGTCGAACAACCCGGAGCCGGCTCCGCCGGCGACATCGTCAAGTACGCACTGGCATTGCTGCTGGTGGTCGCTGGCGTGGCCGTCTACATCTTTTTCGACCAATGGGCAGGCCCGTTGCGTGCGGCCGCGGTCGTGGCCGGCCTGGTGCTGGGCGCAGGCGTGTTCCTGACCAGCGGCAAGGGTCATCAGACCCGTGAATTCCTCTCCGAATCGCGCTTCGAACTGCGCAAGGTAGTCTGGCCAACCCGCCAGGAAGCCATGCGGACCACCTGGGTGGTAATGATCGCGGTCGCGGTGCTCAGCCTGATCCTGGCCGGCTTCGACCTGGCGATCCAGTTCGGCGTCAAGCTCATCCTGGGGCAGTAAGCAAATGACCGAAGTGCATAAACGCTGGTACGTCGTCCACGCCTACTCGGGCTTCGAGAAGTCCGTGGCGCAGGCGCTGCGTGACCGCATCGCGCGCGATGGCATGCAGGACAAGTTCGGTGAAGTGCTGGTCCCGACCGAAGAGGTCGTGGAAATGCGCTCCGGCCAGAAGCGCCGCTCCGAACGCAAGTTCTTCCCGGGCTATGTTCTGGTCCAGATCGCGACCCATGACGAAGCGGGCATCCCGCGCATGGACAACGAGAGCTGGCACCTGGTGAAGGAAACCCCGAAGGTGATGGGCTTCATCGGCGGCACCGCCGACCGTCCGTTGCCGATCGCCGACCGCGAGGCCGATGCCATCCTGCAGCGCGTTCAGGAAGGCGTCGAGAAGCCGAAGCCGAAGGTCCTGTTCGAGCCGGGCGAGATGGTTCGCGTCATCGACGGCCCGTTCAACGACTTCAATGGCGTGGTCGAAGAGATCAACTACGAGAAGAGCCGCCTCCGCGTGGCGGTGCTGATCTTCGGTCGCTCGACCCCGGTCGAGCTCGAGTTCGGCCAGGTCGAAAAGGCCTAAATCTCTGATATACTTACCGGCTCGCTGCCTTCGGGCGCGGGTCGAAGCCCCGGCCGCCGCATGGCGGCCGTCGGCGTGTTCAGCGGCGCCGGCCCTGCGCAGGGCGCCGCAACGTGATGTCGGGACACGTGATTTTCCCGGCGCGATGGGGAGCCTGAGGTCCAGGCGCTAGCACCCGGAGAAGAAAAATGGCTAAGAAAGTAGTCGGTTACATCAAGTTGCAGGTCAAGGCCGGTCAGGCCAATCCGTCGCCGCCGGTGGGTCCTGCCCTCGGTCAGCGCGGCCTCAACATCATGGAGTTCTGCAAGGCCTTCAACGCCGCGACCTCCAAGCTCGAGCCGGGTCTGCCGACCCCGGTCATCATCACCGCGTACTCCGACCGTACGTTCACGTTCGTCACCAAGTCGACCCCGGCTTCGGTGCTGCTGAAGAAGGCCGCTGGCATCCAGTCCGGCTCCAAGCGCCCGAACACCGAGAAGGTGGGCAAGGTCACCCGCGCCCAGCTGGAAGCCATCGCCAAGCAGAAGGAAGCCGACCTGACGGCGGCCGACCTGGATGCGGCGGTGAAGACGATTGCGGGTTCGGCCCGCAGCATGGGTTTGGTGGTGGAGGGCTAAGAACATGGCAATGAGCAAGCGCGAAAAGGCCATCAAGGCCGCTGTCGTCCCGGGCAAGACCTACGCCATCGACGACGCCATCAAGATCGTCAAGACCGCCACCAAGGCCAAGTTCGTCGAGTCCGTCGACGTGGCCGTGCGTCTGGGCGTGGATGCGAAGAAGTCCGACCAGCAGGTGCGCGGTTCGACCGTGCTGCCCGCCGGCACCGGCAAGACCGTGCGCGTGGCGGTGTTCGCCCCGTCCGGTGCCAAGGCCGATGAGGCCCTGGCCGCTGGCGCCGAAGCCGTCGGCATGGACGACCTGGCCGAGAAGATGATGGCCGGCGACCTGAACTACGATGTCGTCATCGCCACGCCGGACGCCATGCGCGTCGTCGGCAAGCTGGGCCAGGTGCTCGGCCCGCGTGGCCTGATGCCGAACCCGAAGGTCGGCACCGTGTCGCCGAACCCGGCCGAGGCGGTCAAGAACGCCAAGGGCGGCCAGGTGCGTTACCGCACCGACAAGGCCGGCATCATCCACTGCACCATCGGCAAGGCCAGCTTCGAAGACGGCTCGCTGAAGGACAACCTGCACGCCCTGCTGCTGGACCTGATCAAGGCCAAGCCGGCGACCGCGAAGGGTCAGTACCTGCAGAAGATTTCGATCAGCACGACCATGGGCCCCGGCGTGACCGTGGACCAGACTTCGCTGACGCTGAAGTAATTCGTTTCATGCCGACGGCGTTCGCGCCGACGGTCGCAAGTTTTGAGGGCGTCGCCACGGATTCCGTGGCGGCAGCCGTCAAAGACCGCAGGTGCGGTCAGCGCCTACCGGCGACGGGCAGGGATTGCTCGACATGGCAGGGAATCGCCGTCGGTGGAAGCGGGACTGCTTAATCCGGACCCGTCCGGGTCGGCCTGCGTAGATGGTGCCTTCTGGAAATCTTTTCTGGAGTGGCCACCACCGGGATGCCTCGGCGTCCCCGGCACCAGGGATCGGTGCTGCCCAGGACCGCAAGCGGCAGGAGCCGTGAGCGGAGTTCATTTGGAGGAGTGCAATGGCTCTCAATCTGTCCCAGAAGCAAGAAGTAGTCGCCGAACTGGCGGAAGTCGCTTCGAAGGCCCACTCCCTGGTCGCTGCCGAGTACGCAGGCACCACGGTCAGTCAGATGACCGCGATGCGCAAGAAGGCTCGTGAGACCGGCGTGTTCTTGAAGGTTGTCAAGAACACCCTGGCCGCGCGCGCCGTCGAAGGTACCGAGTTCGAGTGCACGAAGGATGCACTGGTCGGTCCGCTGCTGTACGCGTTCTCGTCGGAAGACCCCGGTGCCGCCGGGCGTCTGATCAAGGAATTCGCCAAGTCGAACGACAAGCTGCAGGCGAAGGTCGTCTCCATCGACGGCAAGCTCTTCCCGGGCTCGCATGTCGAAGTGCTGGCCTCGTTGCCGACCCGCGAACAGGCTCTGGCCATGCTGGCCCGTGTCCTGGCCGAGCCGGTCACCATGTTTGCCCGCGCCGTCAAGGCCGTGGCCGACAAGCAGGGTGGCGGCGAAGCGACCGCAGAAGCTGCAGCCGAGACCGAGACGGCTTAATTGCCGCTTCGTCTACGCGACTGAACACATTCGTACGTTCAAAAATTTCCAGAGGTTAACAACATGTCCCTTTCCAACGAACAGATCGTCGACGCCGTTGCCGGCATGACCATCAGCCAGGTGATGGACCTGGTCAAGGCGATCGAAGACAAGTTCGGCGTCACCGCCGCTGCTCCGGTTGCTGTTGCCGGCCCGGCCGTCGCCGCTGCCCCGGTCGAAGAGCAGACCGAGTTCAACGTCATCCTGAAGGCTGCCGGCGAGAAGAAGGTCGAAGTCATCAAGGCCGTCCGCGCCATCACGGGCCTGGGCCTGAAGGAAGCGAAGGACCTGGTCGAAGGCGCGCCGCAGACCGTCAAGGAAGCCGTGTCGAAGGAAGACTCCGAGAAGTTCAAGAAGGAACTCGAGGCCGCTGGCGCGACCGTCGAGCTGAAGTAATCAGTTCCTGCGTCGCCGGCTCTTGATCGAGAGCGCAGCAGTGGCGACCACCTGAGGCTGGGGCCGGAAGGCCCCGGCCTTTGGCCGTTGTTGAAGGGCGCGGTTTTTTGCCCGCGGCCGTGAAGCCGAACCCGCCCAACCGGGCCCAGGTCGTCTTCACCGTTCAACGCAAAACCCAACCGAGTTGGTAGTTGGAAGCAGCAGCAGAGGGCGTGCGGGTGCCGGCAATACCCGCGGCTTCCAACTGACAGTTCACTTTTCCCCTGGGGATTGGTGATTGGAGATACGAGGTTCGACACGCCAAGGCGTTCGTCCAGGCAGCACCAGCGGTTTGCCCTGGCAGTCGATCGGAAAACGGTTCCTCCGGCCTTTTCCGCACGATGGTCGAATCACGGATCCGCAATCGCAGGTCCCGTTCCAATGAGGCGGTAGCTCACCATGACCACAGCTTCCACGAACTATTCGTTCACCGAAAAGAAGCGCATCCGCAAGGACTTCGGCAAGCGCAAGTCGATTCTCGAAGTGCCTTTCCTGTTGGCCATCCAGGTCGATTCCTACCGTGAATTCCTGCAGGAACACACCGATCCGGCCAAGCGCTCGGATCGTGGCCTGCACGCCGCCCTGAAGTCGGTGTTCCCGATCGTCAGCTACAGCGGTAATGCCGCGCTGGAATACGTCGGCTACAAGCTGGGCGAGCCGCCCTTCGACGAGCGCGAATGCCGCAACCGTGGTCTGTCCTACGGCGCCCCGCTGCGCGTGACCGTGCGCCTGGTGATCTACGACCGCGAGTCGTCGACCAAGGCGATCAAGTACGTGAAGGAGCAGGAGGTCTACATGGGCGAGATCCCGCTCATGACCGACAACGGCACCTTCATCGTCAACGGCACCGAGCGCGTCATCGTCTCGCAGCTGCACCGTTCGCCGGGCGTGTTCTTCGACCACGACCGCGGCAAGACGCACAGCTCGGGCAAGCTGTTGTACAGCGCCCGCATCATTCCTTACCGCGGTTCGTGGCTGGACTTCGAGTTCGACCCGAAGGACGCGCTGTTCACCCGTATCGACCGTCGCCGCAAGCTCCCGGTGACCGTGCTGCTGCGCGCGCTCGGTTACAACAACGAGGAAATGCTGCGTGAGTTCTTCGAGGTCAACACTTTCCACATCGATCCGTCGGAAGGCGTGCAGCTGGAGCTGGTGCCCGAGCGCCTGCGCGGCGAGACGCTGAACTTCGACCTGGCCGATGGCGAGAAGGTGATCGTCGAAGCCGGTCGCCGCATCACCGCGCGTCACGTCAAGCAGCTGGAGCAGGCGGGCGTTGCCGCGCTGGCCGTGCCGGACGAATACCTGATCGGTCGCATCCTCTCGCACGATGTCGTCGATGCGAAGACCGGCGAACTGCTGGCCACCGCCAACGACGAGGTCAACGAAGACCAACTGGCCGCCTTCCGCAAGGCCGGCATCGAGGCCGTTGGCACGTTGTGGGTGAACGACCTGGATCGCGGCGCCTACCTGTCGCACACGCTGCGCATCGACGCGACCAAGACGCAGCTGGAAGCGCTGGTCGAGATCTATCGCATGATGCGTCCGGGCGAGCCGCCGACGAAGGACGCCGCGCAGAACCTGTTCCACAACCTGTTCTTCACCTTCGAGCGTTACGACCTCTCGGCCGTGGGCCGCATGAAGTTCAACCGCCGCCTCGGCCGCAAGGAAACCGAAGGCGCGTCGGTGCTCTACGACGCCAAGTACTTCGCCGACCGCAAGGACGAAGAGTCCGTGCGCCTGCGCGAAGCGTGCGGCCAGACGTCCGACATCCTGGACGTCATCCGCGTGCTGACCGAGATCCGCAACGGTCGCGGCACCGTGGACGACATCGACCACCTGGGCAACCGTCGCGTGCGTTCGGTCGGCGAAATGGCTGAGAACGTCTTCCGCGTCGGCCTGGTCCGCGTCGAGCGCGCCGTGAAGGAACGCCTGTCGATGGCCGAGTCCGAAGGCCTGACGCCGCAGGAGCTCATCAACGCCAAGCCGGTGGCCGCCGCGATCAAGGAGTTCTTCGGCTCCTCGCAGCTGTCGCAGTTCATGGACCAGAACAACCCGCTGTCGGAAGTCACGCACAAGCGTCGCGTGTCGGCCCTCGGTCCGGGCGGCCTGACCCGTGAGCGCGCCGGCTTCGAAGTCCGCGACGTGCACCCGACCCACTACGGTCGCGTCTGCACCATCGAGACGCCGGAAGGCCCGAACATCGGCCTGATCAACTCGCTGGCCGTGTTCGCCCGCACCAACAAGTACGGCTTCCTCGAGACGCCGTACCGAAAGGTCGTGGACGGTCGCGTGACCGACGACGTCGAGTACCTGTCGGCCATCGAAGAAAACGAGTACGTCATCGCCCAGGCCAACGCGCCGCAGGACGACAAGGGCCACATCACCGCCCAGTTCGTCGCGTGCCGTTACCAGGGCGAGTCGATGCTGCGTCCGCCCAGCGAAATCCACTTCATGGACGTCTCGCCGATGCAGACCGTGTCGGTCGCGGCGGCGCTGGTTCCGTTCCTCGAGCACGACGACGCCAACCGCGCACTGATGGGCGCCAACATGCAGCGCCAGGCCGTGCCGACGCTGCGTGCGCAGAAGCCGCTGGTCGGCACCGGCATCGAGCGCGCCGTGGCGCGCGACTCGGGCGTGACCGTGAATGCCCGTCGTGGCGGCGTGATCGAGCAGATCGACGCGGGCCGCATCGTGGTGAAGGTCAACGAGTCGGAGATCGTCGGTGAGACCGACGCCGGCGTCGACATCTACACGCTGATCAAGTACACGCGCTCCAACCAGAACACCTGCATCAACCAGCGTCCGCTGGTGAACGTGGGTGACGTGGTCGCGCGCGGCGACGTGCTGGCCGACGGTCCCTCGACCGACATCGGCGAACTCGCGCTGGGCCAGAACATGCTGGTCGCGTTCATGCCGTGGAACGGCTACAACTTCGAAGACTCGATCCTGCTCTCCGAGCGCGTGGTCGAGCAGGATCGTTACACCACGATCCACATCGAAGAGCTGACCTGCGTCGCGCGCGACACCAAGCTGGGTCCGGAGGAAATCTCCGCCGACATCCCGAACGTCTCCGAGCAGGCGCTGAACCGCCTCGACGAGTCGGGCGTGGTGTACATCGGTGCGGAAGTCCGCGCAGGCGACATCCTCGTCGGCAAGGTCACGCCGAAGGGCGAGAGCCAGCTGACGCCGGAAGAAAAGCTGCTGCGCGCGATCTTCGGCGAGAAGGCGTCCGACGTTAAGGACAGCTCGCTGCGCGTGCCGCCGGGCATGGACGGCACCGTCATCGACGTGCAGGTCTTCACCCGCGACGGCATCGAGAAGGACAAGCGCGCTCGCCAGATCGAGGAATACGAGATCCGTCGCGTCAAGAAGGACTTCGACGACCAGTACCGCATCCTCGAAGCGGCCATCTACGACCGTCTGCGTACGCAGCTGGTCGGCAAGGTAGCCAACGGCGGCGGCGGCCTGAAGAAGGGCGATACCGTCACTTCGCTGGTGATCGACAGCCTGCCGAAGAAGGAATGGTTCACCCTGCGCATGAAGGACGACGACGCCGTCGAGGCGATCGAGCGCGCGCAGAAGCAGATCGAAGTCCACAAGGCGGAGTTCGAGAAGCGCTTCGCCGACAAGCGCGGCAAGATCACCCAGGGCGACGACCTCGCTCCGGGCGTGCTGAAGATGGTGAAGGTGTTCCTCGCGGTGAAGCGCCGCATCCAGCCGGGCGACAAGATGGCCGGCCGTCACGGCAACAAGGGTGTCGTGTCGACCATCGTGCCGGTGCAGGACATGCCGTACGCGGCCGACGGCCAGACCGTCGACATCGTCCTGAACCCGCTGGGCGTGCCGTCGCGTATGAACATCGGCCAGATCCTCGAGGTGCATCTGGGCTGGGCCGCAAAGGGCCTGGGCCAGAAGATCCAGCGCATGCTGGAAGCGCAGCAGGCCATCGGCGAACTGCGCAAGTTCCTCAACGAGATCTACAACCATGACAGCAAGGTCGTCGGCGAGCGTGTCGACCTGACGCAGTTCACCGACGAGGAACTGCTGCGTCTGGCGAAGAACCTCACCGACGGCGTGCCGATGGCGACGCCGGTGTTCGACGGTGCGGCCGAGTCCGAGATCAAGCGCATGCTGGAGCTGGCGGAGCTTCCGTCCAGCGGCCAAACCGAACTGTTCGACGGTCGTACCGGCGAAGCGTTCGAGCGCAAGGTCACGGTGGGCTACATGCACATGCTGAAGCTGAACCACCTGGTCGACGACAAGATGCACGCGCGTTCGACTGGTCCGTACTCGCTCGTCACCCAGCAGCCGCTGGGCGGCAAGGCGCAGTTCGGCGGCCAGCGCTTCGGCGAAATGGAAGTCTGGGCGCTGGAAGCCTACGGCGCGGCCTACACCCTGCAGGAAATGCTGACGGTGAAGTCCGACGACGTGCAGGGCCGCAACCAGATGTACAAGAACATCGTCGACGGCGAGTACGAGATGGTTGCCGGCATGCCGGAATCCTTCAACGTCCTGGTGAAGGAAATCCGCTCGCTCGCGATCAACATGGAGCTGGAAGAGACCTGACCGGTGGGCGGGAAGCGCCGCGATCCGCGCGTTTCCCGCTTCATTGAGTCAGCGATTTACAGCCCATCGACGAATTCCTCCGATTGGAGAAAACCATGAAAGACTTGCTCAACCTCTTCAACCAGCAGCGCACGGCGATCGACTTCGACGCGATCAAGATCGCGCTTGCCTCGCCGGACCTGATCCGTTCCTGGTCCTACGGCGAAGTGAAGAAGCCGGAAACCATCAACTACCGTACCTTCAAGCCGGAACGCGACGGCCTGTTCTGCGCCGCGATCTTCGGCCCGATCAAGGACTACGAGTGCCTGTGCGGCAAGTACAAGCGCATGAAGCACCGCGGCGTGGTCTGCGAGAAGTGCGGCACGGAAGTGACGCTGGCCAAGGTGCGCCGTGAGCGCATGGGTCATATCGACCTGGCCTCGCCGGTCGCGCACATCTGGTTCCTGAAGTCGCTGCCCTCGCGCATCGGCCTGATGCTCGACATGACGCTGCGCGATATCGAGCGCATCCTCTACTTCGAAGCCTACGTGGTGACCGAGCCGGGCCTGACCGCGCTCGAGCGCGGCACGCTGCTGACCGAAGAGCAGTTCCTGCAGGCTCGCCAGGAGCACGGCGATGACTTCGAAGCCGCGATGGGCGCCGAGGCCGTCTACGAGCTGCTGCGCACGATCGACCTGCAGTCGGAAATGGTTACGCTGCGCGAAGAGATCGCGGCCACCAACAGCGAAACCAAGCTCAAGCGCCTCACCAAGCGCATCAAGTTGGTCGAAGCCTTCCTCGAGTCCGGCAACCGTCCGGAGTGGATGGTCATGACTGTGCTGCCGGTGCTGCCGCCGGACCTGCGTCCGCTGGTTCCGCTGGACGGCGGCCGCTTCGCGACCTCCGACCTGAACGACCTGTACCGCCGCGTCATCAACCGCAACAACCGCCTGCGTCGCCTGCTCGAACTCAACGCGCCCGACATCATCGTGCGCAACGAGAAGCGCATGCTGCAGGAATCGGTTGACGCGCTGATGGACAACGGCCGTCGCGGCCGTGCCATCACCGGCACCAACAAGCGCCCGCTCAAGTCGCTGGCCGACATGATCAAGGGCAAGCAGGGTCGCTTCCGCCAGAACCTGCTCGGCAAGCGCGTGGACTACTCGGGCCGTTCGGTCATCGTGGTCGGCCCGACCCTGCGCCTGCACGAATGCGGCCTGCCGAAGAAGATGGCGCTTGAGCTGTTCAAGCCCTTCATCTTCGCCAAGCTGCAGCGTCGCGGCCTCGCCACGACCATCAAGGCCGCCAAGAAGCTCGTCGAGCGCGAAGAGGCCGAGGTGTGGGACATCCTCGAAGAGGTGATCCGCGAGCATCCGGTCCTGCTGAACCGCGCGCCGACGCTTCACCGCCTGGGCATCCAGGCGTTCGAGCCGGTGCTGATCGAAGGCAAGGCCATCCAGCTGCACCCGCTGGTCTGCACCGCGTTCAACGCGGACTTCGATGGTGACCAGATGGCCGTGCACGTGCCGCTCTCGCTGGAAGCTCAGCTGGAAGCGCGCGCGCTGATGATGGCGTCGAACAACATCCTGTCGCCGGCGAACGGCGAGCCGATCATCGTGCCGTCGCAGGACGTCGTGCTCGGTCTGTACTACATGACCCGCGCCCTGGAGAACAAGGCAGGCGAGGGCATGGCGTTCGCCAACGTCGCCGAAGTCAAGCGCGCCTACGACAACCGTGTCGTCCAGCTGCACGCCAAGTGCAAGGTGCGCATCACCGAGACGGTGAAGAACGAGGACGGCACCAGCGAGCAGAAGACCTCGATCGTCGACACGACCGTGGGTCGCGCGCTGCTGCGCGAGATCCTGCCGGAAGGCCTGCCGTTCGCGCTGGCCAACGTCGAGCTGACCAAGAAGAACATCAGCCGCCTGATCAACTCCTGCTACCGCATGCTCGGCCTGAAGGACACGGTCGTGTTCGCCGACAAGCTGATGTACACCGGCTTCGGCTACGCAACGCGTGCCGGCGTGTCCATCGGCATCGACGACATGCTGATCCCGGTCGAGAAGAAGGGCATCCTGGACGAGGCCGAGGCCGAAGTCCTGGAAATCCAGGAGCAGTACCAGTCGGGCCTGGTCACCGCGGGCGAGCGCTACAACAAGGTCGTCGACATCTGGTCGCGCACGAACGAGCGCGTGGCCAAGGCGATGATGGACGCGATCGGCACCGAGAAGGTCCAGAACGCGAAGGGCGAGACCATCGACCAGAAGTCGATGAACTCGATCTACATCATGGCCGACTCCGGCGCTCGTGGTTCGCAGGCGCAGATCCGTCAGCTCGCCGGTATGCGCGGCCTGATGGCCAAGCCGGACGGCTCGATCATCGAGACGCCGATCACCGCGAACTTCCGCGAAGGCCTGAACGTTCTCCAGTACTTCATCTCGACCCACGGTGCCCGTAAGGGTCTGGCCGATACCGCGCTGAAGACGGCGAACTCGGGTTACCTGACCCGTCGTCTCGTCGACGTCGCGCAGGACGTGGTGATCACCGAAACCGACTGCGGCACCGTCGAGGGTCTGATGATGACCCCGATCGTCGAAGGCGGCGACGTGGTCGAGCCTCTGCGCGACCGCGTGCTGGGTCGTGTCGTGGCCGAGGACGTGTTCCTGCCGGGCAACGACGAAGAGCCGATCGTCACGCGCAACACGCTGCTGGACGAAGGTTGGGTGCAGAAGCTCGACGACGCCAGCGTGCAATCGATCAAGGTGCGTTCGACCATCACCTGCGAAAGCTCGTTCGGTGTGTGCTCGCACTGCTACGGTCGCGACCTGGGTCGCGGTCACCTGGTGAACCACGGCGAAGCGGTCGGCGTCGTCGCCGCGCAGTCGATCGGTGAGCCGGGTACGCAGCTGACGATGCGTACGTTCCACATCGGTGGTGCCGCGTCGCGTGCGGCGGCCATCGACAACGTGACGGTCAAGACCACCGGTACGATCAAGTTCAACAACCTCAAGCACGTCGACCATGCGGGCGGCCACCTGGTGGCGGTCTCGCGTTCGGGCGAACTGTCGGTGCTCGACGGCCACGGCCGCGAGCGCGAGCGCTACAAGCTGCCGTACGGCGCCATGGTGTCCGTCAAGGACGGCGCGGAGATCAAGGCCGGCCAGACCGTCGCCAACTGGGATCCGCATAACCACCCGATCGTGTCGGAAGTAGCGGGCTTCGTGCGCTTCATCGACTTCGTCGACGGCGTCACCGTCATCGAGAAGACCGACGAACTGACCGGCCTGGCCTCGCGCGAGATCACCGATCCGAAGCGTCGCGGCTCGCAGGGCAAGGACCTGCGTCCGATCGTCCGCATCGTCGACAAGAACGGCAAGGACCTGTCGATCCCGGGTACCGATCTGCCGGCGCAGTACCTGCTGCCGCCGCGCTCGATCGTGAACCTGCAGGACGGTGCGCCGGTGGGCGTGGGCGACGTGGTCGCCAAGATCCCGCAGGAAGCGTCCAAGACCCGCGACATCACGGGCGGTCTGCCGCGCGTGGCGGACTTGTTCGAAGCGCGCAAGCCGAAGGACCCGGCGGTCCTGGCGGAGCGTTCGGGCATCGTCTCGTTCGGCAAGGACACCAAGGGCAAGCAGCGCCTGATCATCAAGGACACCGACGGTAACGAGCACGAAGAGCTCATTCCGAAGTACCGCCAGATCATCGTGTTCGAAGGCGAGCACGTGGAGAAGGGCGAGACCGTGGTGGACGGCGAGCCGAGCCCGCAGGACATCCTGCGCCTGCTCGGTGTCGAGCCGCTGGCCGTGTACCTGACCAAGGAAATCCAGGACGTCTATCGCCTGCAGGGCGTGAAGATCAACGACAAGCACATCGAGGTGATCGTTCGCCAGATGCTGCGCAAGGTCGAGATCACCGACCAGGGCGACAGCAAGTTCCTCAACGGCGAGCAGGTCGAGCGTCAGCGTCTCATCGAGGAGAACGCCAAGCTGGCGTCCCGCAATGAGATCGTGGCCGGCTTCGAGCCGGTCCTACTGGGCATCACCAAGGCCTCGCTGGCGACCGAATCGTTCATCTCGGCGGCGTCCTTCCAGGAAACCACCCGCGTGCTGACCGAGGCCGCCGTGCGCGGTACCCGCGATGGCCTGCGTGGCCTGAAGGAGAACGTGATCGTGGGTCGCCTGATCCCGGCCGGTACCGGCCTGGCGTACCACACCCAGCGCCGTCGCGGCGCCACGGGCCTGACCGAGTCCGAGCTGGAGACCCTGTCGACGCCGGTCGCGGCCGCGGAAGTGGCCGAAACCGCCGAGGCTGAAGGCCAGGAATCCAGCGCCTCGTAAGGTCGGCTTTCAATAGCGACACCGGGTCGGGTACAATGCCCGACCTTTGATGGCCCCCTCGCGGGGCCATCCAGATCACGAAATGAGGTCGCAGGAAGCGCCTCGTGTTCGGCCCAGGAAGGGCGGGATCGCAGTGAAGTCCCAACCCGTGCGCCGCCAAGGCGGGCACGGCGGGACGTCCGGTGTAGTTCGCGTTGACGGTAACGTCTGACGCGGGCTATACTTTTTTGTCTCGGTATGCCGGGTTTCGTCCCGGCGTGCCTTTCGTTTTTTCCACGCAAGGCCTCACGGCCTTCTTCAAAGAGTTCCAGATGGCGACGATCAATCAGCTGGTACGCAAGCCGCGTAGCCCTGAAACCTACAAGAGCGCCTCGCCGGCGCTGGCGAACTGCCCGCAGCGTCGTGGCGTTTGCACCCGTGTGTACACCACCACCCCGAAGAAGCCGAACTCGGCGCTTCGCAAGGTGGCCAAGGTGCGTCTGACCAACGGTTACGAGGTCATCTCGTACATCGGCGGCGAAGGCCACAACCTGCAGGAGCACTCGGTGGTGCTGATCCGCGGCGGTCGCGTGAAGGACCTGCCGGGTGTGCGTTACCACACCGTGCGCGGTTCGCTCGACGCCGCCGGCGTCGCCAAGCGTCGCCAGGGTCGCTCCAAGTACGGCGCCAAGCGTCCGAAGTCCTAATCCGGTCGGCCGTTCCTTCGGTCTCCGTACAAAGAATCACGAGAATAGGTACGCACCATGTCGCGTAAAGGCTCCACTCCCCAGCGTTCGGTCCTGCCCGACCCCAAGCACGGCAGCGAAACGATCGCACGCTTCATCAATATGGTCATGCAGAGCGGCAAGAAGTCGGTCGCCGAGAAGATCGTCTACGGCGCGATGGACGTCATCGGCGAGAAGAACCCGAATGCCCTCGAGCTGGTCGAGAAGGCTCTGGGCAACGTCTCTCCGGCGGTCGAAGTGAAGTCGCGTCGCGTCGGCGGCGCCACTTACCAGGTTCCGGTCGAAGTGCGCGCTTCCCGCCGCATGGCGCTGGCGATGCGCTGGCTGATCGAGTCGGCCCGCAAGCGCGGCGAGAACTCGATGCCCCGCAAGCTCGCGGCCGAACTGATCGATGCCTCGGAAAACCGCGGTGGCGCGATCAAGAAGCGCGAAGAAACCCATCGCATGGCGGAAGCGAACAAGGCGTTCGCCCACTACCGCTGGTGATCTGAGCGAGACGACCCCATATACGGGGTCGTCGGCCCCGGCAGCCCGCTGAGCTGCCGTGGCGGCGAGACAGCCGCCATGCGAACCGGACGCCGCCCACCGAGGCGGCATCTGGCCATCTGGAATTTGAAAACTTACGAGAGGGTCCCGTGGCTCGCACCACTCCCATCGAGCGTTACCGCAACTTCGGCATCATGGCCCACATCGATGCCGGCAAGACCACCACGTCCGAACGCATCCTGTTCTACACCGGCGTCAGCCACAAGATCGGCGAAGTGCACGAAGGTGCCGCGACGATGGACTGGATGGAGCAGGAGCAGGAGCGCGGCATCACGATCACGTCCGCTGCCACCACTGCGTTCTGGAAGGGCATGGACAAGTCCCTGCCGGAGCACCGCTTCAACATCATCGACACCCCAGGCCACGTCGACTTCACCATCGAAGTCGAGCGTTCGCTGCGCGTGCTCGACGGCGCGGTGTTCGTGCTGTGCGCCGTGGGCGGCGTGCAGCCGCAGTCCGAGACCGTGTGGCGTCAGGCCAACAAGTACTCGGTGCCGCGTATGGCGTTCGTCAACAAGATGGACCGCACCGGTGCCAACTTCGACAAGGTCGTCGAACAGCTGAAGTCGCGCCTTGGCGCCTACGCCGTGCCGATGCAGGTGCCGATCGGCGCTGAAGACGGCTTCGAGGGCGTGGTCGACCTGCTCAAGATGAAGGCCATCCATTGGGATGTCGCCTCGCAGGGCACCAAGTTCGAGTACCGCGACATTCCGGCCGACCTCCAGGCGAAGGCCGAGGCCGCGCGCAGCTTCATGATCGAAGCCGCTGCCGAAGCGTCGGAAGAGCTGATGGAGAAGTACCTCTCCGAAGGCGAGCTGACCGAAGCCGAGATCATCGAAGGCCTGCGCACGCGCACGCTGAAGGTCGAGATCGTGCCGGTGTTCTGCGGTTCGGCGTTCAAGAACAAGGGCGTGCAGGCCATGCTCGACGGCGTCATCAACCTGCTGCCGTCGCCGGCCGACCGTCCGCCGGTGCAGGGCATCGACGAGAACGACAAGGAAGACAGCCGCAAGGCGTCCGACTCCGAGCCGTTCTCGGCGCTGGCGTTCAAGATCATGACCGACCCGTTCGTCGGTGCGCTGACGTTCTTCCGCGTCTACTCGGGCGTGCTCAACTCCGGCGACCAGGTGTTCAACCCGGTCAAGTCGAAGAAGGAGCGCATCGGCCGCATCCTGCAGATGCATGCCAACCAGCGTGACGAAATCAAGGAAGTGCGCGCGGGCGACATCGCCGCCGCCGTGGGCCTGAAGGACGTGACCACCGGCGACACGCTGTGCGCCGCCGACCACGTCATCACCCTGGAGCGCATGACCTTCCCGGAGCCCGTCATCTCGATGGCGGTCGAGCCGAAGACCAAGTCGGACCAGGAAAAGATGGGCATGGCCCTGTCGCGTCTCGCGCAGGAAGATCCCTCCTTCCGCGTGCGTACCGACGAGGAATCGGGCCAGACCATCATCGCCGGCATGGGCGAGCTGCACCTGGACATCATCGTCGACCGCATGCGTCGCGAGTTCAACGTGGAAGCCAACGTCGGCAAGCCGCAGGTGGCCTACCGCGAAACGATCCGCAAGTCGGACGTGAAGTCGGACTACAAGCACGCCAAGCAGTCGGGTGGTAAGGGTCAGTACGGTCACGTCGTGATCGAGCTGTCGCCGATGAACGAAGCCGATCGCGCCAACGAGGATGTCGAGAACGATTTCCTGTTCATCAACGACATCACCGGCGGCGTGATTCCGAAGGAATTCATCCCGGCCGTCGAGAAGGGCCTGCGCGAAACCATCACCAGCGGTCCGCTGGCTGGCTTCCCGGTCGTGAACGTCAAGGTCAAGCTGGTGTTCGGCTCGTACCACGACGTCGACTCGTCGGAAATGGCGTTCAAGCTCGCCGCGTCGATGGCGTTCAAGGAAGGTTTCCGCAAGGCGGATCCGGTCCTGCTCGAGCCGATGATGAAGGTCGAAATCGTGACGCCGGAAGACTATGTCGGCGACGTCATGGGCGACGTGAGCCGTCGTCGCGGTCTGCTGTCCGGCCAGGACGACAGCCCGTCGGGCAAGGTGATCAACGCGATGGTGCCGCTGGGCGAAATGTTCGGCTACGCGACGACGCTGCGCTCGATGTCGCAGGGTCGCGCCACCTTCACGATGGAATTCGATCATTACGCCGAAGCGCCGACGAACATCGCCGACGCCGTGATGAAGAAGTCCTGAGACTGACCACCCGCGAGTGCCGGCCACGCCGGCCCTCGCAGCAAGATCAACAAGCAATTCCTTTTAAAGAGAGATAACCATGGCCAAGGGTAAGTTTGAGCGCACCAAGCCGCACGTGAACGTGGGCACGATCGGTCACGTCGACCACGGCAAGACGACGCTGACGGCGGCACTGACGAAGGTGGGCGCGGAGCGTTTCGGCGGCGAGTTCAAGGCGTACGACGCGATCGACGCAGCGCCGGAAGAGAAGGCGCGCGGCATCACGATCTCGACGGCGCACGTCGAGTACGAAAGCCCGAACCGCCACTACGCACACGTGGACTGCCCGGGCCACGCCGACTACGTGAAGAACATGATCACGGGTGCGGCGCAGATGGACGGCGCGATCCTGGTGTGCTCGGCCGCGGACGGCCCGATGCCGCAGACGCGTGAGCACATCCTGCTGTCGCGCCAGGTGGGCGTGCCGTACATCGTCGTGTTCCTGAACAAGGCCGACATGGTGGACGACGCCGAGCTGCTGGAGCTGGTGGAGATGGAAGTGCGTGAGCTTCTGTCGAAGTACGAGTTCCCGGGCGACGACACCCCGATCATCAAGGGTTCGGCGCGTCTGGCGCTGGAAGGCGACCAGTCGGAGATCGGCGTGCCGGCGATCCTGAAGCTGGTGGAAGCGCTGGACACGTTCATTCCGGAGCCGCAGCGTGACGTCGACAAGCCGTTCCTGATGCCGGTGGAAGACGTGTTCTCGATCTCGGGCCGCGGCACCGTGGTGACCGGTCGTATCGAGCGCGGCATCATCAAGGTCGGCGACGAAATCGAAATCGTCGGTATCCGCCCGACGCAGAAGACGACGGTGACCGGCGTCGAAATGTTCCGCAAGCTGCTGGACCAGGGTCAGGCGGGCGACAACGCCGGTCTGCTGCTGCGCGGCACGAAGCGTGACGACGTGGAGCGCGGCCAGGTGCTGTGCAAGCCGGGTTCGATCAACCCGCACACGGAGTTCGAGGCCGAGGTGTACGTGCTGTCGAAGGACGAGGGTGGCCGTCACACGCCGTTCTTCAAGGGTTACCGCCCGCAGTTCTACTTCCGCACGACCGACATCACCGGCGCGGTGACGCTGCCGGAAGGCGTCGAGATGGTGATGCCGGGCGACAACATCAAGATGGTGGTGTCGCTGATCAACCCGGTGGCGATGGACGAAGGCCTGCGTTTCGCGATCCGCGAAGGCGGTCGTACCGTCGGCGCCGGCGTGGTGGCCAAGATCATCAAGTAAGGAATCGGCGCGGGCGTCCAGACGCCCGGGTCAATCGGACCCCTCCCGAAAGGGCGGGGTCCGGAAGCTGAACAAGGTCGCGTCCTAACCCTATGGCCATGCGCTTGCGTGAGCTGTGGATATCCGGTTAGAATGCTCGACCACTGCGGCGCTCCTCGTGAGAAGCCGCAACCAGCGAAATGAGGTGCAGGATGCGCCTCGTATTCGCCAGACAGGGACATGTCGCACGGCGCGCTCCGTACGTTCCGGGCCTTCGGGCTTCCAAGGAACGCTAAACGGGGCTCTTCGTGCGTTCTACTCCGTCTGGGCGGGCCGGGTAACCGGCCTGCCTTGTTTTTCGAGGCAAGGAAGCTCCGAAGCGAGGGTGCAGCTTCGGGGTATTCGCGTATTTCCGGGGTTCGGCACACCCAGAGGCCGGCCCGTCGCTCTTTTAACCAAGGAATTCCGTCATGGCGGACCAAAAGATCCGAATCCGGCTCAAAGCGTACGATCATCGTCTGATCGACCGCTCGGCCAGCGAGATCGTCGAGACGGCGAAGCGTACCGGTGCCCAGGTCAAGGGCCCGATCCCGCTGCCGACCAAGATCGAGCGTTACACCATCCTCGTCTCCCCGCATGCCGACAAGGATGCGCGTGACCAGTACGAGACCCGCACGCACAAGCGCGTGCTTGACATCGTCGACCCCAACGACAAGACCGTGGACGCGCTGATGAAGCTCGAGCTCGCGGCGGGCGTTGATGTCCAGATCAAGCTGACCTGAGGCCACCACCATGACCGCGAAGAAGTATTCGTTGGGCATCGTCGGTCGCAAGGCCGGCATGAGCCGCTTCTTCACTGAAGACGGCAAGTCGGTTCCGGTGACCCTGATCGAGGCGACCCCGAACCGCATCACCCAGATCAAGACCCCGGAATCCGACGGCTACAGCGCCGTGCAGGTGACCGTGGGCGTGCGCCGCGCCGCGCTCGTCAACAAGCCGGAAGCCGGTCACCTCGCCAAGGCGAAGGTTGAAGCCGGTCGTGGCCTGTGGGAGCTGCGCGTGGAAGCCGACCAGATCGGTGGGTTCGAAGTGGGCGGCGAAATCAAGGCCGACATCTTCGCCGCCGGCCAGCTGGTCGACGTCCAGGGCGTCACGAAGGGCAAGGGCTTCCAGGGCACGATCAAGCGCTGGAACTTCACGATGGGCGATGCGACGCACGGTAACTCGCTGTCGCACCGTTCGCCGGGCTCCATCGGCCAGCGCCAGACGCCGGGCCGTGTGTTCCCGGGCAAGAAGATGTCCGGCCACATGGGTGCCGATACCCAGACCACGCAGCGCCTGGAAGTGGTGAAGGTCGACGCCGAGCGCGGCCTGATCGCCATCAAGGGTGCGGTGCCGGGTGCGCCGGGTGGCGACGTGATCGTGCGTCCGTCGAGCAAGGGAGTTTGATGATGGAACTCACCATTACGAATAGCAGCAAGACGCTGTCGGTTTCCGACGCGATCTTCGGCCGCGAATTCAGCGAAGACCTGGTCCACCAGGTGGTCGTTGCCTATCGCAACGCCGGTCGCGCCGGCACCAAGGCACAGAAGACCCGTTCGGAAGTCAACGGCACGACCAAGAAGTCGAAGAAGCAGAAGGGCGGCGGTGCGCGTCACGGCGCGCTGACGGCTCCGATCTTCGTCGGCGGCGGCGTGACCTTCGCGGCCAAGCCGCGCAGCTTCGCGCAGAAGGTCAACCGCAAGATGTATCGCGCCGCGATGGCCGCGATCCTGTCCGAGCTGAACCGTCAGGGCCGCATCACGGTCGTGGAGTCCTTCGACATCGAAGCTCCGAAGACCCAGGGCCTGATCGCCAAGCTGAAGGGCCTGGAAGTCGGCAAGCGTCCGCTGATCGTCACCGAAGACGCCTCCGAGAACCTGTACCTCTCGGCGCGCAACCTGCCGTACGTCGAAGTGCGTGACGTCCAGGGCCTGGATCCGGTTTCCCTCGTGGGCGCCGACTCGGTCGTGGTCACCGCCGACGCGGTCAAGAAGATCGAGGAGTGGCTGGCATGAACGACGCCAAGCTCTACAACATCATCCGTGCGCCGCGCGTGTCCGAGAAGACCGCTCGTCTGCAGGAAGTTTCCAACCAATACGTCTTCGAAGTCGCGACGGACGCTACCAAGGCCGACATCAAGGTCGCCGTGGAAAAGCTGTTCGAAGTCAAGGTCGAGGCCGTCAACGTCGTGAACGTCAAGGGCAAGAACAAGTCCTTCCGTTTCCGCGCTGGCAGCCGCGGCGACTGGCGCAAGGCGTACGTGACGCTGGCCGAAGGCCAGTCGATCGACGTGATGGCCAAGGCCTGAGGAAAGACCCATGGCATTGATGACTTTCAAGCCCACCTCCGCCGGCCGCCGCAGCGCGGTTCGCGTGGTGACCCCGGGCCTGCACAAGGGCGCGCCGCACGCGGCGCTCGTCGAGAAGCAGGGCAAGACCGGCGGTCGTAACCACCACGGCCGCATCACCACCCGTCACATCGGTGGTGGTCACAAGCAGCACTACCGCATCATCGACTTCAAGCGCGACAAGGAAGGCATTCCGGCGCGTGTCGAGCGCATCGAGTACGACCCGAACCGCACCGCCCACATCGCGCTGCTGTGCTACGTCGACGGTGAGCGCCGTTACATCATCGCCCCCAAGGGCCTGAAGGACGGCGACCAGGTGATCGCGGGCCGCGACGCCCCGATCAAGGTCGGCAACACGCTGCCGCTGACCAACATCCCGGTCGGCTCCACCGTGCATTGCATCGAGATGAAGCCGGGCAAGGGCGCCCAGCTGGCCCGCGCCGCTGGCGCCGGCGTCCAGCTGATCGCGCGCGAGCAGGGCTACGCCACGCTGCGTCTGCGCTCGGGTGAGATGCGCAAGGTTCCGGCCGAGTGCCGCGCCACCATCGGCGAAGTCGGCAACGACGAGCACAACCTCGAGAAGCTGGGCAAGGCCGGCGCCAAGCGTTGGCGCGGTGTCCGCCCGACCGTTCGCGGTGCGGCCATGAACCCGGTCGACCATCCGCACGGCGGTGGTGAGGCCAAGGCTGGCCAGGGCAACCCGCATCCGGTCACCCCGTGGGGTGTTCCGACCAAGGGTTACAAGACCCGCAAGAACAAGCGCACCCAGCAGTTCATCGTGCGCGATCGCAGGAGCTAATCGGCCATGGCACGTTCACTGAAGAAAGGCCCGTTCGTCGACCACCACCTGATGAAGAAGGTGGAGACCGCGGGCAGCAACAAGAAGCCGATCAAGACCTGGTCGCGTCGCTCGATGATCCTGCCGGAGATGGTGGGTTTCACCATCGCCGTGCATAACGGCAAGAACCACATCCCGGTGCTGGTCAACGAGAACATGGTTGGCCACAAGCTTGGCGAGTTCGCCCTGACCCGTACGTTCAAGGGTCACGGCGGCGACAAGAAGTCGGGCAAGTAAGGAGATGACCATGGAAGCGAAAGCCATCCTGCGCACCGCGCGCATCTCCCCGCAGAAGGCCCGCCTGGTCGCTGACCAGGTGCGTGGTCTGTCGGCCGAGCGCGCCGTCAACCTGCTGAAGTTCTCGGACAAGAAGGCTGCCCAGATGATCCGCAAGGTCGTCGAGTCCGCCATCGCCAACGCCGAGAACAACCAGGGCGCTGACATCGACGAACTCAAGGTCAAGACCATCATGGTGGACGAGGGTCCCGCACTGAAGCGCTTCATGGCGCGTGCGAAGGGCCGCGGCACCCGCATCCTCAAGCGCACCAGCCACATCACTGTGGTTGTGGGCGCGGGCAAGTAAGGCGGAGTCAGACAATGGGTCATAAAGTTCATCCCACCGGCATCCGCCTGGGCATTGCCAAGGACTGGAATTCCAAGTGGTTTGCCAACAAGAAGCAGTACGCCAATTTCCTGGCGGCGGACCTGAAGGTCCGTGACCTGCTGCGCAAGAAGCTGGCTCAGGCCGGCATCTCGAAGATCTTCATCGAGCGTCCGGCGAATAACGCCCGCGTGACGATCCACACCGCCCGTCCGGGCGTGGTGATCGGCAAGCGCGGCGAGGACATCGAGAAGCTGCGCAAGGAAGTCAGTGACGTGATGGGCGTTCCGGCGCACATCAACGTCACCGAGGTCCGCAAGCCGGAACTCGACGCGCAGCTGGTCGCCGAGTCCATCGCTCAGCAGCTCGAGCGCCGCATCATGTTCCGTCGTGCGATGAAGCGCGCCGTGGGCAACGCGATGCGCCTGGGTGCCCTGGGCATCAAGGTCAACGTCGCCGGTCGCCTGAACGGTGCCGAGATCGCGCGTTCGGAGTGGTACCGCGAAGGTCGCGTGCCGCTGCACACGCTGCGTGCCGACATCGATTACGGCTTCGCTGAAGCCAAGACGACGTACGGCATCATCGGCATCAAGGTGTGGGTCTACAAGGGCGAGGTCTTCGACTTCTCCCAGGTCGGCCAGGAAAAGCAGGACGACACGCCGCGTAGCGATCGCGGTGACCGTGGTGACCGCGGTGATCGCAGCGACCGTCCGGGCCGTGGCGCCCGCGAACAGAGGTAATCGACCATGTTGCAACCCAAGCGAACCAAGTACCGCAAGGTACACAAGGGCCGCAATGAGGGCCTGAGCTGGAACGGCAACGCCGTCAGCTTCGGCGAGTACGGCCTTAAGGCGACGGCGCACGGTCAGCTGACCGCGCGCCAGATCGAGGCAGCGCGTCGTTCCATCAGCCGCTACGTCAAGCGCGGCGGCAAGATGTGGATCCGCGTGTTCCCCGACAAGCCGATCACCAAGAAGCCGATCGAAGTCCGAATGGGCTCCGGTAAGGGCAACGTCGAGTACTGGGTCGCCCAGATCCAGCCCGGTCGCATGATTTACGAGATCGAAGGTGTGGCAGAGGACGTGGCGCGTGAAGCGTTCCGCCTGGCCGCCGCCAAGCTCTCGGTGACCACCACTTTCGTTACCCGGACGGTGCGCTAATGGAACTCAAGCAACTGCGCGAGAAGTCGGCCGACGAACTGAAGGCCCACCTGGCCGAGCTGCACAAGGAGAGCTTCGCTCTCCGCATGCAGAAGGCCACTGGCCAACTCGCCAAGACCCATGAGTCCCGCCGCGTGCGCCGCGAGATTGCTCGCGTGAACATGCTGCTCGGCGAGAAGAAGTAAGGACCCTGTCATGACCGACAACAATACAGAGAAGGCTGTCCGCACGGTTGAAGGCCGGGTCGTCAGCAACAAGATGGACAAGACCGTCACCGTGCTCGTCGAGCGCCAGGTCAAGCACGCGCTGTACGGCAAGTACATCCGTCGCTCGACCAAGCTCCACGCCCACGATGCCGACAACGCCTGCAAGGAAGGCGATGTCGTGCGTGTGAAGGAGATTGCGCCGATGTCCAAGACCAAGAACTGGAGCGTGGTTGAGATCGTCAGCCGCGCGGCCGAATAAGAGGAGGCTGAGTCATGATCCAGATGCAGAGCTACCTCGATGTGGCCGACAACTCCGGTGCCAAGGAAGTGATGTGCATTAAGGTGCTGGGCGGCTCGAAGCGCCGTTACGCCGGCATCGGCGACATCATCAAGGTCACCGTCAAGGACGCGATCCCGCGTGGCAAGGTCAAGAAGGGCGACGTCTACGACGCCGTCGTGGTGCGTACCCGCAAGGGTGTGCGCCGTCCGGACGGTTCGCTGATCCGCTTCGACGGCAACGCCGCCGTGCTCCTGAACAACAAGCAGGAACCGATCGGTACCCGCATCTTCGGGCCTGTGACCCGCGAGCTGCGTACCGAGAAGTTCATGAAGATCGTCTCGCTCGCTCCTGAAGTGCTCTGAGCGGAGGAATTGATATGAACCGTATCCGCAAGGGCGATCAGGTGATCGTCACCACCGGCAAGGACAAGGGCAAGAAGGGCGAAGTGGTGCGCGTGCTCGGCGAGAAACTCGTCGTGTCGAACATCAACGTCGTCAAACGCCACACCAAGCCGAACCCCCAGGCTGGCCAGCCGGGCGGCGTGGTCGAGCGCGAGGCGCCGATCCACATTTCCAACGTGATGCTGTTCAACCCGGCCACTGGCAAGGGTGAGCGCGTTGCTTTCAAGGTGCTGGAGGATGGACGCAAACTGCGTGTGTTCCGCTCCAGCGGTGAGGCGGTTGACGCCTGAGGAATGCTCAAATGACCACCCGTCTTGAAAAGTTCTACAAGGACGAAGTCGTCCCGGCCCTGACCAAGAAGTTCGGTTACACGAACCCGATGGAAGTGCCGCGCCTGTCCAAGATCACGATCAACATGGGCGTCGGCGAAGCCGCGACCAACAAGAAGATCCTGGAAAACGCTGTCGCCGATCTGACCAAGATCGCCGGCCAGAAGCCGATCGTGACCAAGTCCCGCGTGTCGGTGGCTTCGTTCAAGATCCGTGACGGCTGGCCGATCGGCTGCAAGGTCACGCTGCGTCGTGCCCAGATGTTCGAGTTCCTGGACCGCCTGATCAACATCTCGCTGCCCCGCGTGCGTGACTTCCGCGGCGTGTCGGGTCGTTCGTTCGACGGCCGCGGCAACTACAACATGGGCGTGAAGGAACAGATCATCTTCCCGGAAATCGACTTCGACGCCGTCGACGCGATCCGCGGCATGGACATCGCGATCACCACGACCGCGAAGACCGACGCCGAAGCCAAGGCCCTGCTGGAAGCCTTCCGCTTCCCGTTCCGCAACTAACTCGAGGATTGAACAATGGCTAAGACCTCCATGGTCAACCGCGAGATCAAGCGGGCGAAGCTGGCGAAGCAGCACGGCGCCAAGCGTGACGCGCTGAAGAAGATCATCTCCAGCCTGACCGCCTCGTACGAGGAGAAGCTGGAAGCCGCGACCAAGCTGCAGAAGCTGCCGCGCGACTCGTCGCCGAGCCGCCAGCGCAACCGCTGCGAGCTGTCGGGCCGCCCGCGTGGTGTCTACCGCAAGTTCGGCCTCGGCCGCAACATGCTGCGCAAGGCGACCATGAACGGCGACGTCCCGGGTCTGCGCAAGGCCAGCTGGTAACACAGTGGGCCGGCAAGTCTGCTAGACTTGCCGGCTCGCTCGCGTCAGGCCTCGGCCGGCACGGCGGGGCTGCCGACGGGAACTTCCGGTTCCTGACCCGGCACTACAACTGAATTCGCAATCCCGCGGATATCGGTGCTACTCATAGGTGAATACACATGAGCATGACTGATCCCATCGCCGACATGCTGGTCCGCATCAAGAATGCGGCGGCTGTTCGGAAGCAGACGGTGAAGATGCCGTCTTCGAAGATCAAGGTGGCCATCGCCAAGGTTCTGAAGGACGAGGGCTACATCCTGGATTCCCGCGTGACCGAGGTTGCGACTGGCAAGTCCGAACTCGAAATCTCGCTGAAGTACTACGAAGGCAAGCCGGTGATCGAGCGCCTCGAGCGCTACTCCCGTTCGGGTCTGCGTCAGTACCGCGGAAAGTCCGAGCTGCCGAAGGTCCTGGGTGGCCTCGGCGTCGCCATCATCTCCACCTCGAAGGGCATCATGACCGACGCGCAGGCACGCCAGCAGGGCGTCGGCGGTGAGGTCCTGTGCTTCGTGGCCTAAGGGAGGAATAGACATGTCCCGAGTTGCCAAGAAGCCGGTTGCCCTCCCGAAGGGCGTCGAAATCAATATCCAGGCCGAATCGATCAGCGCCAAGGGCCCGAAGGGCACGCTGTCGATCGCCAAGCCGGCGGGCGTGAACCTCGCCGTCGACAACGGCCACGCCACGTTCTCGACCGACAACGTCGAGCTGATCCCGCTGACCGGTACGCTGCGCGCGATCCTGGCCAACATGGTCAAGGGCGTCTCCGAAGGCTTCGAGCGCAAGCTCGAGCTGGTCGGCGTCGGTTACCGCGCCTCGATGCAGGGCAAGGACCTGAACCTGGCGCTGGGTTTCTCGCACCCCGTGCTGCTGCAGGCTCCGGCTGGCATCACCATCGCGACCCCGACCCAGACCGAGATCGTGGTCAGCGGCGCCGACAAGCAGCAGGTCGGTGAGTTCGCCGCCAAGATCCGTGGCGTACGTCCGCCGGAACCCTACAAGGGCAAGGGCGTGAAGTACGCTGGCGAAGTCATCATCCGCAAGGAAGCCAAGAAGGCCTAATCGGCTCTTCAGCTTTCGGAGACAAGTACATGAACAAGAACACCGCCCGCCTGCGTCGCGCCAAGTCCACCCGCGCGCACATCCGCGAACTCGGCGTGCCGCGCCTGACGGTGCTGCGCACCGGTCAGCATCTGTACGCCCAGGTCTTCACTGCCGACGGCTCCAAGGTCCTGGCTGCCGCCTCGACCGTGCAGGCCGACGTCAAGGATGGTCTGAAGAACGGCAAGAACGCCGAAGCCGCCGCCAAGGTTGGTCGCTCCATCGCCGAGAAGGCGAAGGCCGCCGGCGTCGAAAAGGTCGCTTTCGACCGTTCGGGCTACCGCTATCACGGTCGCATCAAGGCTCTGGCCGATGCTGCCCGCGAGGGTGGTCTGCAGTTCTGATGCCTTGAAGGCATGGGGACTCGTCCCCATGCCCGGGTTTCTCCCCGCCGGCGCGGGTTGTTGCGCCGGGCATCGCCACGGGTTCCCGTGGCCATGATCCATCCGATTCACATCACAACGATAAGCGGCGAAGCCGCAAATCCCACAACTACCGAGCAATCGAAATGGCAGAAGAACAACGTGCACCGCGGGGTCGTGATCGCGACCGTAACCGCGAAGAGGTCGACGACGGCATGATCGAGAAGCTGATCGCGGTCAACCGCGTCAGCAAGACCGTCAAGGGCGGTCGCCAGTTCACCTTCACCGCGCTGACGGTGGTGGGCGACGGCAACGGCAAGGTCGGCTTCGGTTACGGCAAGGCGCGCGAAGTGCCGGTCGCGATCCAGAAGTCGATGGAGTACGCCCGCAAGTCGATGTCGAACGTCGACCTGAACAACGGCACCCTGTGGCACGCCGTCAAGTCGGGCCACGGCGCCGCCCGCGTGTTCATGCAGCCGGCTTCCGAAGGTACCGGCGTCATCGCCGGTGGCGCGATGCGCGCCGTCCTGGAAGCGGTGGGCGTGAAGAACGTGCTGGCGAAGGCCGTCGGTTCGCGCAATCCCATCAACCTGGTCCGCGCCACCCTGAAGGGCCTGGCCGACATGCACTCGCCGACCAAGATCGCGGCCAAGCGTGGCAAGAAGGTGGAGGACCTGATCAATGGCTAAGAAGGAAGCTGCGGCTGCCGGCACCGTGAAGGTGCGCCTGGTCAAGGGTCTGCGTGGCACCCAGTCGCGTCACCGTCTGTCGGTGCGTGCGCTGGGCCTGAACAAGCTCAATGACGTGCGTGAACTGAAGGACAGCCCGCAGGTGCGTGGCCTGATCAATCAGTTGCACTACCTCGTCCGAGTCGAGGAGTAATCATCATGCGTCTCAACACTCTGCAGCCCGCCGAGGGCGCCCGCACCGAGCGCACCCGCGTCGGTCGCGGCATTGGTTCGGGCCTGGGCAAGACCGCTGGTCGCGGTCACAAGGGTTCGTTCGCCCGTTCGGGCAAGGGCAAGATCAAGGCCGGCTTCGAAGGCGGTCAGATGCCGATGCAGCGTCGTCTGCCGAAGATCGGCTTCCGTTCCAAGCTCGCCAGGGACACCGCCGAAGTGCTGCTGTACCAGCTGGACAAGCTGCCGGCCGGTGATGTCGACTTCGCGGCCCTGAAGGCTGCCAAGCTGGTGCCGAGCACCGCGAAGCAGGCCAAGGTCGTCGTCAAGGGCGAAGTGACCAAGAAGTTCGTGCTGAAGGGCGTGGCCGCCACGGCCGGTGCCAAGGCCGCGATCATCGCAGCCGGCGGCAAGGTCGAGGAGTAATCGACGGATGGCGCGCAGCGGTAGCAACGCAGTTGCCGGCCTCGGCGGCGGACTCGGAAAGTTCACCGAGCTCCGCCAGCGCCTGCTGTTCGTCGTCGGTGCCCTGATCGTCTATCGCATCGGCTGCTACATCCCGGTGCCGGGCGTCAATCCTGAGGCGATGCTGCGGCTGATGGAGACCCAGAAGGGCACCATCGTGGACATGTTCAACATGTTCTCCGGTGGCGCACTTCATCGCTTCAGCCTGTTCGCGCTGAACGTGATGCCGTACATCTCGGCGTCGATCATCGTGCAGTTGCTGGTGCAGATCGTGCCCAGCCTGAAGGCCATCCAGAAGGAAGGCGAGTCGGGCCGGCGCAAGATCAACCAGTGGTCCCGCATGGGTGCCATCCCGCTGGCCGTGTTCCAGGCCTGGGGTATCGCCACGGCCCTCCAGGCCGGCGGTGCCAGCCAGGGCATCCAGGTGGTGTACAACCCGGGCCCGGGCTTCATCCTGACCGCGGTGATCGCCCTGACGGCGGGCACCATGTTCCTGATGTGGCTGGGCGAGCAGGTGACGGAGCGCGGCATCGGCAACGGCGTCTCGCTGATCATCTTCGCGGGTATCGTCGCCGGCCTGCCGGCAGCGGTGCTGGGGATGTTCGAGCAGATCCGCAACGGCGACATGAACGCGCTGAAGGCGATTGCCGTCGTGGCCATCGTCCTTGGCTTCACGTACCTGGTGGTCTTCGTCGAGCGAGGGCAGCGCCGGATCACGGTGAACTACGCCCGAAAGCAGGGCGGCCGCAGCGGGTTCATGAACCAGTCGTCGTTCCTGCCGCTGAAGCTCAACATGGCGGGCGTGATCCCGGCCATCTTCGCCTCGAGCATCGTGATGTTCCCGGCGACGGCAGCGAACTGGTTCAGCCAGGGCAACACGGGGTCGTTCCTCCACCGCGTCAGCCAGTGGCTGAACCCGGGCGAGCCGCTCCACATGATCCTGTACGCGGGTCTGATCATCGGTTTTGCGTTCTTCTACACCGCTCTGGTGTTCAATTCGCAGGAAACCGCCGACAACCTGAAGAAGTCGGGTGCGCTGATTCCGGGTATTCGCCCGGGCAAGGCCACCGCCGACTATATCGACGGCGTGCTGACTCGCCTGACGGCGGCCGGCGCGGTCTACCTGGTCCTGGTGTGCCTCCTCCCGGAGGTCATGCGCACCGAGCTGGGCACCTCGTTCTACTTCGGCGGCACCTCGCTGCTGATCGTGGTCGTGGTGATCATGGATTTCATCGCCCAGATCCAGGCTCATCTGATGTCCCATCAGTACGAGAGCCTGCTGAAGAAGGCGAACTTGAAGGGCGGCTCGCGCGGCGGTCTCGCGCGCGGGTGAACCCGGACCATTCCGCGCGCCAGAGTAGCGCGCGGGGTCGGGCAGGGCGGTTCGCCGCGTTGTCCGACCAGTCCGGATTCGTCGCCGGAGCATGGGCACACTCCCCATGCCGGGCACTGCCGCGTCCTCCCGGAGGCGGCAGGGCTTCCTATTAACCCGAGACCTAGATATAATTTCCAGTTCACTCCGCCGGGATTAATCCGTCCTGGCCGCCAAATCAGTTGGAGATCGCGTTATGGCGCGTATTGCGGGCGTCAATCTGCCTGCCCAGAAGCACGTCTGGGTTGGGTTGCAAAGCATTTACGGCATCGGCCGTACCCGTTCGAAGAAGGTCTGTGATGCCGCTGGCGTCACTTCGACCACCAAGATCCGTGACCTGTCCGAGCCCGAAGTCGAGCGCCTGCGCGCCGAAGTCGGCAAGTACGTGGTCGAGGGTGACCTGCGCCGCGAGATCGGCATTGCCATCAAGCGTCTGATGGACCTGGGCTGCTACCGCGGCCTGCGTCATCGTCGCGGTCTCCCGCTGCGTGGCCAGCGTACCCGGACCAATGCACGTACCCGCAAGGGTCCGCGCAAGGCCATCAAGAAGTAAGGACTTAGACCATGGCTAAGCCGGCTGCTGCCAAGACCAAGAAGAAGATCAAGCGAGTCGTCACCGACGGCATCGCCCACGTCCACGCTTCTTTCAACAACACCATCGTCACGATCACCGACCGCCAGGGCAATGCGCTGTCGTGGGCGACCTCGGGCGGCGCGGGTTTCCGCGGCTCGCGCAAGTCGACCCCGTTCGCCGCGCAGGTCGCCGCCGAAAAGGCCGGCCGTGCTGCGCTGGATTACGGCGTGAAGTCGCTGGAAGTCCGCATCAAGGGCCCGGGTCCGGGTCGTGAGTCCGCCGTTCGTTCGCTGAACAACGTCGGTTACAAGATCATCAACATCATCGACGTGACGCCGATCCCCCATAACGGGTGCCGTCCGCCGAAGAAGCGCCGCGTCTGAGGAGCTGAAAGAACATGGCTCGTTATATTGGTCCCACCTGTAAGCTCGCTCGTCGCGAAGGCGCCGACCTTGGCCTGAAGTCCTCGGCTCGCGCCCTCGACTCCAAGTGCAAGCTCGAGCAGAAGCCCGGTCAGCATGGCCCGACCGCCCGCAAGGGCAAGCTGTCGGACTACGCCACCCAGCTGCGCGAGAAGCAGAAGGTCAAGCGTATCTACGGTCTGCTGGAGCGTCAGTTCCGCAACTACTACAAGAAGGCCTCGAACAAGAAGGGCAACACGGGTGAGAACCTGCTGCAGCTCCTCGAGACCCGTCTGGACAACGTCGTCTACCGCATGGGTTTTGCGGTGACCCGTCCGGCCGCCCGCCAGCTGGTCTCGCACCGCGGCGTCACGGTCAACGGCAAGTCCGTCAACCTTCCGTCGTACCAGGTCAAGGCCGGCGACGCGATCGCCCTGGGCGAGCGCGCCCAGAAGCAGCTTCGCGTGCAGGAATCCCTGACCGTGTCGCAGCAGATGGACCTCTCGCCGTCGTGGGTCGAGGTTGACAGCAAGAAGTTCGCTGGCGTGTTCAAGGCTGTTCCGGATCGTGCCGACCTGCCGGCCGACATCAACGAAGCGCTGATCGTCGAGCTGTACTCGAAGTAATCCCAGGAGACGCCAACACATGACGGTTACCGCAAACCAGGTGCTGCGCCCGCGCGGCCCCCAGATCGAGCGCCTTACGGGCAACCGTGCCAAGGTCGTCATCGAGCCGCTGGAGCGTGGCTATGGCCATACGCTCGGCAATGCGCTGCGCCGCGTGCTGCTGTCGTCGATCCCGGGCTTCGCAATCACGGAAGTCGAGATCGATGGCGTGCTGCACGAGTACACCACGGTCGAAGGCCTGCAGGAGGATGTCCTCGAGGTTCTCCTGAACCTCAAGGACGTCGCCATCCGCATGCACACCGGCGAGTCGGCGACGCTGTCGCTGGCCAAGCAGGGCCCCGGCATTGTAACGGCCGGTGATATCAAGACCGACCACAACGTCGAGATCCTCAACACGGACCATGTGATCGCGCACCTGACCAAGGACACCGCGCTCAACATGCGTCTGAAGATCGAGCGTGGCTTCGGCTATCAGCCGGCCGCCGCGCGTCGTCGTCCGGATGAAGAGACCCGCGCCATCGGTCGCCTGATGCTGGACGCCAGCTTCTCGCCGGTCCGCCGCGTCGCGTATGCCGTGGAAGCGGCCCGCGTGGAGCAGCGCACCGACCTGGACAAGCTGGTCCTGGACATCGAGACCAACGGCACGATCGACGCCGAGGAAGCCGTCCGCACCGCGGCCGACATCCTGACCGACCAGCTGTCGGTGTTCGGCGACTTCACCCACCGCGACCGCGGTGCGTCGAAGCCGGCCACCAGCGGCATCGACCCGATCCTGCTGCGCCCGATCGACGATCTCGAACTGACGGTTCGTTCGGCCAACTGCCTCAAGGCCGAGAGCATCTACTACGTCGGCGATCTGATCCAGAAGACCGAAGTCGAACTGCTCAAGACGCCGAACCTCGGCAAGAAGTCGCTCACGGAAATCAAGGAAGTGCTCGCCCAGCGCGGTCTCTCCCTTGGCATGAAGCTCGAGAACTGGCCGCCGGCAGGCATCGCCTCCCACGGCATGATGGGGTAAGCATCGGCGCTTGCGCGGCACTGCCGCACGCCGATGCGAACGCCCGGGCAGGAGGCCCGGGCCGGGCTCTCCGGAGCCGACCTCGTACCGCCACGGACGGCAGTTGCAACGCTTCAGGTGCCGCGCTTCTGAATTGAAGCGCGGCATTTCCGCCGACGGGGTCAAGCCCCGCGGCATGCCGGCAACGGAACGCCGGTTCGGACCATCCGCAGTCCATTGTTTCAGCGCCTGGATGGCGACAACGAAGTCCAACGTTTCAACATTCATCAGGAATCCAAGTCATGCGCCACCAGAAAGCCGGCCGTAAGTTCAGCCGTACCAGTGCCCATCGCGATGCCATGTTCACCAACATGGCGGCCTCGCTGATCAAGCACGGCCTCATCCGTACCACGCTGCCGAAGGCGAAGGAGCTGCGTCGCGTTGCCGAGCCGCTCATCACGCTCGCCAAGGTCGACGGCGTTGCCAACCGCCGCCTCGCTTTCTCGCGCCTGCGCGACAAGGAAGCCGTGGGCACGCTGTTCACGACGCTCGGTCCGCGTTACCAGGCCCGTCCGGGTGGTTACGTGCGCATCCTTAAGTGCGGTTTCCGCGCTGGCGATAACGCACCGATGGCCTACGTCGAGCTGGTCGACCGTCCGGAAGCGGCTGAGTAATTCCGCGATCAGGCGCGACGGCCCGCCGTCGTGTCCCGGATCCAAACAGAAGCCCCGGCATCGCCGGGGCTTTTGCTTTGTCGGGTCGAAGCGTTCGGTGTGCGACGAACGGTGCACTGCCCGCGGGGAGCGGAATGCGGCGCCGGTGCAGACCGGCGTGAAGGCCGTTAAGCTTGCCGCCCATGACGACCATCCTCACGCGCGCTTCGTTCCGCCTGCAGTTCTTCCTTGGCTTCCTGGCGTGTGCAGGATTGCTCGCGTACGCGATCTACCTGCAACTGCACGACGGTCTGGAGCCGTGCAATCTGTGCATCTTCCAGCGCGTCGCGTTCGCGGCGCTGGGCCTGGTCTTCCTCTTGGGCGCGTTGCACGGGCCGAAGCGTCCGGGCGGACGGCGCGCGTACGGTGCCGTGGCGCTGATTGCCTCGCTCGCCGGCATCAGCGTTGCCGGCCGTCACGTCTGGGTGCAGATGCAGCCGCCCGGCATGACCTCCTGCGGCGCGCCGCTCTCGTTCATGCGCGAGACGATGGGCACCTGGGACGTCGTGCGCAAGGTGATGACCGCCACCGGCAACTGCGGCGACGTGGACTGGACCTTCCTTGGCCTGTCCATGCCGGCCTGGAGCCTGGTCTGGTTCGTCCTGCTGGCGATCTGGGCCGGTTACGCGGCCTTCCGCCGCCGCTAAGTGCGTTTGCACCGGTATCCCGGACCCGACCCAGGCGGCCCGGCTCGGTTGCCGCTGTAACGGTTGCAGCGTGCCGAGCGAGCGCCCATAGTGGTTCGCCGCATCGCAGCATCGTGTCATGCCCACGCCAGATCGCTCCCTCCGCGCCGTGAACCTGCCCGCCGACTGGTCGCCCCAGTCCTGGCGCAACCGCACCGCGATGCAGTTGCCGCAGTATCCCGATGCGCAGGCGCTGGACGTCGCGCTGGGCGAGCTGCGCACGCTGCCGCCGCTGGTGACGTCGTGGGAGATCCTCTCGCTCAAGCAGCAGCTGGCCGAGGCCCAGGAAGGCAAGCGCTTCCTTCTGCAGGGCGGCGACTGTGCGGAGACGTTCTCGGGCTGCACCTCCGACGTGATCTCCAACCGGCTCAAGGTGCTGTTGCAGATGAGCCTGGTGCTCGTGCATGGGCTGCGCAAGCCGGTGGTGCGCGTGGGTCGCTTCGCCGGGCAGTACGCCAAGCCGCGCTCGGCCGACAGCGAGACGATCGGCGACACCACGCTGCCCAGCTACCGCGGCGACATGGTCAACGCGCCGGAGTTCACGCGGGAAGCGCGCACGCCCGATCCGCGTCGCATGATCAAGGCGCATGCTCGTTCGGCGATGACGATGAACTTCGTCCGCGCGTTGATCGACGGCGGTTTCGCCGACCTGCATCACCCCGAATACTGGAACCTCAGCTGGGTCGGTCACTCGCCGCTCGCCGATGAGTACCGCCGCATGGTCAACGCCATCGGCGACGCCGTGCGCTTCATGGAAACGCTGTCCGGCAGCGAGGTGCACAACCTCAACCGCGTCGACTTCTACACCTCGCACGAAGCCCTGCTGCTGCCGTACGAGGAATCGCTCACGCGCCAGGTGCCGCGTCACTGGGGCTGGTTCAACCTGAGCACGCATTACCCGTGGATCGGCATGCGCACGGCGCAGGTCGACGGTGCGCACGCGGAGTACTTCCGCGGCATCCGCAACCCGATCGCGTTGAAGGTGGGGCCGTCGGTGACGCCGGACCAGTTGCTGCGCACGATCGATCTGCTCAACCCCGAGGACGAGCCGGGCCGCCTGACGTTCATCCACCGCATGGGCGCCAGCGGCATCGCCGAGAAGCTGCCGCCGTTGCTGGATGCAGTGCGCCGCGACGGTCGCCGCGTGCTGTGGGTCTGCGATCCGATGCATGGCAACACCGAGAGCACCAGCAACGGCTACAAGACCCGCCGCTTCCGCAACATCCGCAGCGAGCTGGAGCAGGCATTCGAACTGCATGCCGCGGCGGGTACGCGCCTGGGCGGCGCGCATCTGGAACTCACGGGTGAGGATGTCACCGAATGCCTCGGCGGCGCGCGTGAACTCACCGAGAGCGATCTGGAACGCGCGTACAAGTCCACGGTCGATCCGCGCCTGAACTACGAACAGGCGCTGGAGATCGCAATGCTGATCGTGCGCAAGCAGGCGCAGATCGCCGCACCAGCCTGACGCGTGTTGTCGCAACAAGGCCCGCTCAGGCGGGCCTTTTTCGTTTCAGGAAGCGCCACGCCGTGGCGGTCAGGGCCAGCACCAACGTGCCCACCACCAGCGCCGCCGTGGCCAGGGTCAGTGCGATCCACGCATCGCCGCGGCCATTGCCGAACACGAGGTGGAGATTGCCGGCCAGCAGGATCGAGGCGGGCAGCCAGGCGAGTGCCGCTGCAAGCGCGCACCACGACACCGCGCGCGTCCACGATTTCCTTCGGGTCAGTACGACCGCTGCGCCGGCCATCGCGCACAGGGCGACGGCGGCCAGCGCGTTGCCTGCGGGCAGGCCGCCCGGGAATTCGAACTCAAGCGACGAGCCGCCCAGGATCAGCCCGGCAATCGAGGCGGCCGCGGCCGCCAGCAGTCCACTGGAGTGCAGCCCGCGCCGGGACGCGAGCTGACGGGCCGACATCACCCTTTGCTCGCTCCCAGCGATGCCGTTGCCAGGAACTTCGGCGGCTTGCGCGCATGCGTCTTCTGTTCGAACGCGAACGCCAGTTCGATCAGGCGTGGTTCGCTCCATGCAGGCCCCATGAAGACGATGCCCATCGGCAGGCCGAAGTAGTCGCCCATCGGGACCGTGATGCTGGGCGTGCCGGCCACCGCGGCCGGGCCGTAGCCTTCGCCGAGGAAGTGATCGCCGCTCAGCGGGTCGATCAGCCATGCGGGCGCGGTCGCAGGCGCGACGATCGCGTCCAGCTTCGAGGCAGCCACCAGCGCTTCCAGTCCTTCGGCGCCGGCGAGGCGGCGAGCCTTGCTGCGCGCTTCGATGTAGGCGATCTCGTCCAGCGTGCCCTTGGCTTCGGCGCGCTCGAACAGCTCCTGCGCGAAGAACGGCATTTCGGTCTTGGCGTTGCGGCGGTTGTACTCGATCAGCCCTGCCAGCGAATTCACCGGCGCGCCGCTGCGCGAGAGATAGGCATTCACGCCGTGCTTGAACTCGTACAGCAGCACGTCCATCTCCGCATCGTTCCACTGGCCGTCGGTCGGCAGTTCGACGTCGATCACTTCCGCGCCGGCCTGGCGCATCGCTTCCAGGCTGCGTTCCATCGCGGCGTCGGCGCCGGGATGGAAGCCCATCGACTTGCGCAATACGCCGATGCGCGCGCCACGCAGGCCATCGCGGTTGAGGCGTGCGTGGTAGTCGAAGATGGCGCGACCGGTGCTTTCCGCAGTGACCGGGTCGCCGTCGTCGCGGCCGACGATGGCCGACAGCAGGATCGCCGCGTCGGCGACGCTGCGTGCCATCGGGCCAGCGGTGTCCTGGCTGTACGAGATCGGGATGATGCCGTTGCGGCTCACCAGGCCAACCGTCGGCTTGATGCCCACCAGACCCGCGACGGACGACGGGCAGATGATGCTGCCGTCGGTCTCCGTGCCGATGGAGGCGGCGGCCAGGCTGGCGGCCGTGGCGCTGCCGCTGCCGGAGCTGGAACCGCAGGGCGACCGGTCCAGCGCGTACGGGTTGAGCGTCTGCCCGCCGCGCGCGCTCCAGCCGGAGCTCGAGCGCGAGGAGCGGAAGTTGGCCCACTCGCTGAGGTTGGTCTTGCCCAGGATCACCGCGCCCGCATCGCGCAGGCGTGCGACCAGGAAGGCGTCGGTGCGCGGATGGTGCGAAGCCAGCGCCAGCGAGCCGGCCGAGTTGGCCATCGGCGTAGCGTCGATGTTGTCCTTCAACAGGATCGGTACGCCGTGCAGCGGGCCGCGCACGCGACCGGCCTTGCGCTCCGCATCGCGGGCGTCGGCTTCCTTCAGCGCATCGGGATTGGTCTGGATGACCGCATTGAGGTGCGGGCCGGCATCGTCGAGCGAGGCGATGCGCGTCAGATAGGCCTGCGTCAGCGCATGGCTGGTGAGCTCGCCGCGACCCATACGGGCCTGGAGTTCATCGATGCCGACCTCGGCGAACGCGAACTGCGCGTTCTCCTGGGTAGCGGCCTTCGGTTCCTTGGCGGCAGAGGGCGCGGCAATGGCCGCACCCGGTGTGGCGGTGCGCTGGCATGCAGACAACAACACGAGCAGCGTCGCCAGCGGCAACGACTTCAAGAGCAAAGAGCGCATTGCGATTCCCCGGTCGCGGATGGCTCACCGGAGCATACGTCATTCAGCTTCGTGGCGGCGGATCAGTGCCGCCGCTTGACCAGGTCGCGTGCCAGCACTGCGACGACGATCAAATTGATCAGCAGGACGCCGACGGACATCCAGCCCGGATGCCGGAACAATGCGTAGATATCCAGCGGGAGGTAGATGGCCGCGCTGATGCAGCCCAGCCACGAGGCCCAGGCCTTCGCCCGCCACAGGCCCCAGGCTTCCACCAGGCGCAGGATGCCGTACGCGAACACCACCGCCGCGGCCAGATGGACGCTGTCAGGGTTGATGGTGTTGGACAGCCAGCCCAGTGCGCCCTGGTTCGGATCGAGCTGGAAGCGCTGCGTGAGTTCGTTGACCCAGCGCAGTAGCGGCGCGGGGCCGAGCAGCTCCAGGCCGCTGGCGGCAAACAGCGCCAGCACGCCCTTGGCTGCTTCGAAGATCGCGATGACATGCAGGCCCGGATGGGCGTGCGGGTCGGGGTTGTAATGGGGGGCGTCGGTCATGGAGAGCTCTGACCGTTCGCCGCCCCCAATGGTTTCCGCTGGATCAGGCCGCACGCGACGCGCGCTTGCGATCCGTTTCGGTGCGCAGCTTCTTGCGCAGACGGATCGCCTTCGGCGTGACTTCGACCAGTTCGTCGTCGTCGATGAATTCCAGCGCCTGCTCCAGCGAGAACTTGATCGGCGGGATCAGGCCTTCGTCATCGTCCTTGCCGGCGGCGCGGAAGTTGGTCAGCTGCTTGCCGCGCAGGGCGTTGACGGTGAGGTCGTTGTCCTTGGCGTTGATACCCAGGATCTGACCCTCGTAGATTTCCTCGCCCGGCTCGATGAACAGACGGCCGCGTTCCTGCATTGCCGCCTGCGCATACGCCGGCGACGGGCCGGTGCCGTTGGAGATCAGCACGCCGTTGATGCGCTGGCCGATCGAGCCTTCGGCCTTCGGACCGTAATGATCGAAGACGTGGAACAGCAGGCCGGTGCCGGCGGTGAGCGTGCGGAACTCGGTCTGGAAGCCGATCAGGCCACGCGCCGGGATGATGTAATCCAGGCGCACGCGGCCCTTGCCGTCGGGTTCCATGTTCTGCAGCAGCGCCTTGCGCTCGCCCAGGCGGCCCATCACGCCACCCTGGAACTGCTCTTCCATGTCGACGACGAGCGACTCGTACGGCTCCTGCATGACGCCGTCGATTTCCTTGATGATCACTTCCGGACGCGACACGGCCAGCTCGTAGCCTTCGCGGCGCATGTTCTCGATCAGGATCGACAGGTGCAGCTCACCGCGGCCGGAGACCTTGAACTTGTCGGCGTCCTGCGTGTCCTCGACCTTCAGCGCGACGTTGTGCTGCGTCTCGCGGGTCAGGCGGTCGCGCAGCTGGCGCGAGGTCAGGAACTTGCCGCCGCTGCGGTCCTTCACACCGGCGAACGGCGAGTCGTTCACCTGGAAGGTCATCGAGATGGTGGGCTCGTCGACGGTCAGCACCGGCAGCTGCTCGACCGCGGACGGGTCGCACAGCGTGTCGGAGATGCCCAGGCCCTCGATGCCCGAGAAAGCGATGATGTCGCCGGCCTGCGCCTCGCCCACTTCCACGCGCTCAAGGCCCATGAAGCCGAGCACCTGCAGCACCTTGGCGTTACGGGTCTTGCCGTCCGGCGCGATCACGGTGACCTGCTGGTTGGTCTTGACCTTGCCGCGCTGGATGCGGCCCACGCCGATGATGCCGACGTAGTTGTTGTAGTCCAGCGAGGTGACGCGCATCTGGAACGGGCCTTCCGGATCGACCGGCGGGGCGGGCACGTGGTTGCAGATGGCCTCGAACAACGGGGTCATGTCGCCGCCGCGGACGTCCTCGGTCATGCCGGCGTAGCCCTGCAGGCCCGAGGCATAGACGGTGGTGAAGTCCAGCTGGTCGTCGGTCGCGCCCAGGCGGTCGAACAGGTCGAAGGTCTGGTCCAGCACCCAGCTGGCGCGCGCGCCCGGGCGGTCGACCTTGTTGACCACGACGATCGGCTTGAAGCCCATCGCGAAGGCCTTCTGCGTGACGAAGCGCGTCTGCGGCATCGGGCCGTCCATCGCGTCGACCAGGATCAGCACCGAGTCGACCATCGACAGCACGCGCTCGACCTCACCGCCGAAGTCGGCGTGGCCCGGGGTGTCGACGATGTTGATGCGCCAGGTCTCGCCCGTGGTCGGGTTGGTCCAGCGGATGGCGGTGTTCTTCGAAAGGATCGTGATGCCACGTTCCTTTTCGATGTCGTTGCTGTCCATCACGCGGTCCGGGACGACGGCGCGTTCGTTCAGCGTGCCGGACTGCTTGAGCAGCTGGTCGACAAGCGTGGTCTTGCCATGGTCGACATGGGCGACGATGGCGATGTTGCGCAGGCGTTCTACGGACTGGGAAGCGGACATGAGAGCAGGGCGCCAGAACGGCGCTCGTTCGGAAAAGGAAGCCTGACAGTATACCTGTCCCGTGACAGGTTCGCCCTGTTCAGCTGAACGCCCGTTGCGGGCCCTTGTGGATCGCCCCCGGAGCCGCCATGTGGGCCGACGAACGCGGGAATTCCTCCCCACTACCCAACGTCCAGGAGAGACGGAAATGAGCCTGATCGCCAACTTCGACACCGACCGCGGCACCATCCGCGTCGAACTCGCCGCCGACAAGGCGCCGCTGACCGTCGCCAACTTCGTGAACCTGGCCCAGCGCGGCTTCTACAACGGGCTCAGCTTCCACCGCGTCATCAACGATTTCATGATCCAGGGCGGCTGCCCCCAGGGCACCGGCACCGGCGGCCCGGGCTACCGCTTCGAGGACGAGACCCGCACCGGCCTGAGCCATGAGCGCGGCGTGCTGTCGATGGCCAACGCCGGCCCGGGCACCAACGGCAGCCAGTTCTTCATCACCCACGTGCCGTGCCCGTGGCTGGACGGCAAGCACACCGTGTTCGGCAAGGTGATCCAGGGCCAGGACATCGTCGACAGCGTGAAGCAGGGCGACAAGATCAAGGCCGTGACCATCGAGGGCGACGCCGATGCCGCCGTGGCCGCCAAGGCCGACCGCGTCGCCGAGTGGAACAAGACGCTCGACGCGCGATAACCGGCCAGTGCCGGTGACCCCCGAATTTGCTGACGCAAACTTCGGGCCCCGCGCCACCGCTTCCAATTCCCCGCGCTGCCGCGCAGCCCCTTACTAAAGGGGCCTGTGTGACCTCCGGCGAAGCCTCGCGACAAGGACGCCCGCACCGGCTTGCCGGGGCGGGCGTTTTCGTTGCTGGCGGCGAGGCTCGCGGGCGGTGCGTGTTAACATTCCGGGGCTCGATGGCCAGCGGTTTTCGAGGCCCGGGCGCACCCCACATCGAATCCCAAGAGGTTCCCGCGATGCCCCAGCTTGCCCGGCGCATCGGTCGCGCCAAGCCCAGCGCGATCATGCAGGTTGCCGAGAAGGCCAAGCGGCTCAAGGCCGAAGGCCGCGACATCATCAGTTTCTCGATCGGTGTTCCCAACTTCCTGCCCGGCGAGCATGTCTACGCCGCCGCGCGCGATGCGTTGGCGAAAGACAGCGGCCAGTACGGCAGCAATCGCGGTCCCGACGCGCTGCTCGATGCCTTCGTCGAACACATGGCGAAAATCGGCCTGACCGGCTACGGCCGCGTCAACTGCGCCACCGGCATCGGCGCCAAGCACGTCATCTACAACCTGGCCGAGGCGCTGCTCGACGAAGGCGACACCATCGCCTTCCCGACGCCGTACTGGACCAGCTACCTCGACATCGCCGAGATCGTCGGCGCGAAGATCGACCTGCTGCCGTGCCCGCCGGAACAGGACTACAAGCTCAAGCCCGCGCAGCTCGAGGCCGCGCTGGCCAAGAAGCCGAAGGTGTTCCTGTTCAACAACCCGTCCAACCCGACGGGCATGGTGTACACGAAGGAAGAGATCGACGCGCTGGCCGATGTCGTGGCGAAGTATCCGGACACCTGGATCATCACCGACGACATCTATAACCGCATGGTGTTCGACGGCCTGGGCTACCACAACTTCGTGCACGCCCGTCCGGAACTGAAGGACCGCGTGATCTTCCTCGACTCGCTGTCCAAGACCTACGGCATGCCGGGTTGGCGCGTGGGCTTCATGGCCGGTCCGGAAGCCGTCGCGCAGGCGCTGGTGACGATGAACTCCAACCACATCACCAACGTGCCGGAAATCGTCTGCGCCGCGGCCATCGCCGCGCTCAACGGTCCGCAGGATGTGCCCACGCAGCGCTGCGCCGAATTCCAGGCCAAGCGCGACCAGGTGATGGCGGTGATGAATGCCATCCCGGGCGTGGTGTGCCCGCGTCCGCAGGGTGCGTTCTACGTGTTCCCGGACATCAGCGTCGCCTTCGGCAAGACGCACACGCCGTCGGGCACGAAGATCGGCAACGACGTCGACTTCTGCAACGCGCTGCTCGAAGCCAAGGGCGTGGCGTGCGTGCCGGGCTCTGCCTTCGGTGAGCCGCGCGCGCTGCGCATCAGCTACACCTGTCCGACGCCGCAGCTGGCGCCGGGCCTGCAGCGGTTCCAGGAATTCTTCGCCGAACTTTCGTAATCCATTGCGGGGCGCGCGTCGCCCCGTTTTTTCGTCCAGGAGTTAGACATGAAGACCCCCGTCCGCGTTGCCGTCACCGGTGCTGCCGGCCAGATCGGCTACTCGCTGCTGTTCCGCATCGCTTCCGGCGAAATGCTCGGCAAGGACCAGCCCGTCATCCTGCAGATGCTCGAACTGCCGATGGAGAAGGCCCAGGCCGCGCTCAAGGGCGTGATGATGGAGCTGGAAGACTGCGCGTTCCCGTTGCTGGCCGGCATGGTCGGCACCGATGACGCCGAAGTCGCGTTCAAGGACGCCGACATCGCCCTGCTGGTCGGCGCGCGTCCGCGCGGCCCGGGCATGGAGCGCAAGGACCTGCTGCTCGAGAACGCCAAGATCTTCACCGCCCAGGGCGCCGCGCTGAACAAGGTCGCTTCGCGCAACGTGAAGGTGCTGGTCGTCGGCAACCCGGCCAACACCAATGCCTACATCGCCATGAAGTCGGCGCCGGACCTGAAGGCTGCGAACTTCACCGCGATGCTGCGCCTGGACCACAACCGCGCGCTGTCGCAGCTGGCCAACAAGGCCGGCGTGGCCGTGGGCGACATCGACAAGCTGGTCGTGTGGGGCAACCACAGCCCGACCATGTACCCGGACTACCGCTTCGCCACGGTCAACGGCCAGTCGCTGAAGGACAAGATCAACGACGCCGACTGGAACGCGAACGAGTTCATCCCGAAGGTGGGCAAGCGCGGCGCGGCGATCATCGAAGCGCGCGGTCTGTCGTCGGCCGCTTCGGCCGCCAACGCTGCCATCGACCACATCCGCGACTGGGTGCTGGGCAGCAACGGCAAGTGGGTGACGATGGGCATTCCGTCGGATGGCAGCTACGGCATTCCGAAGGACGTGATGTTCGGTTTCGCCGTCACCACGAAGGACGGCGAGTACACGATGGTCAAGGATCTGCCGGTCGACGACTTCAGCCAGAAGGCCATCGACAAGACGCTGGCCGAGTTGGAAGAAGAGCGTTCGGGCGTGGCGCACCTGCTGGGCTGATTCGCCAGCGCGAATGCAGTGACTGGAACGCCGGCCCCGCGCCGGCGTTTCCTTTTTCAGGCGGTTGGTGCCGGGTCGGTTTGATCCTGGCTGAACACCGTTGTCGTTATGGTGCCTCGAGCCTCCGAGGAGAAGCGCCATGGGAATCCGGATTGCGTTGTTGTCGCTGTGCCTGGTGAGCGGCGTCGCGGCGGCGCAGGTCGACCTGAAGGGCATCACGGGCGGTTCCGCGCTGCCCGGCCTGCCCAGCCTGGATTCGAGCGTCACCGGCAACGTCGCCGGCACGTTGCAGTACTGCCTGAAGAACAACTACCTCAGCGCCGATGCCGCATCGGGCGTGAAGGACAAGCTGCTGGCCAAGGTGCCAGGGCAGGGCGACGACTACAAGAAGGGCGAGCAGGGTGTCCTCACCGGCAGCGACGGCAAGACGCTGAACATGACGACAATTTCCAGCAAGCTTCGGCGCAAGGCCTGCGATCAGGTGCTGCGCAGCGCCAAGTCGTTGATCTGACCGGCGCCAGCGGCCCGGCGTTCGACCATGGTCGGAAGGATGGCGCGCAGGCGTCGTCCTATGCTGCATGGGCACGCAGATTGTGGAGTCCGCTGATGGGTTACGAAGAGTTCTACCGCCGTTCGATCGAACAACCCGAGGAGTTCTGGGGCGAACAGGCGACGGCGATCCACTGGCACAAGCCGCCGGAGAAGATCCTCGAGTACTCCAACCCACCGTTCCGCAAGTGGTTCGTCGGTGGAGAGACCAACCTCTGCTTCAACGCGGTCGACCGCCACCTGGGCGAACGCGCCGATCAGCTCGCGCTGGTCGCCATCTCGTCGGAAACCAACGTCACGCGCGAGGTTACCTACCGCGAACTGCATCGCGAGGTGAGCACGTTCGCGGCGGTGTTGCGATCGCTCAACGTCGGTCGCGGCGATCGCGTCGTGATCTACATGCCCAACATGGCCGAGGCGGTGTTCGCGATGCTCGCCTGCGCGCGCATCGGTGCCGTGCACTCGGTGGTGTTCGGCGGCTTCGCGGCGCACAACCTCGCGCTGCGCATCGACGATGCACAACCGAAGCTGCTCATCTGCGCCGACGCCGGCGTGCGCGGCGGAAAGGTGATTCCGTACAAACCGCTGGTGGATGCCGCCTGCGAGGAAGCGACGACGCCACCGCCACACGTGCTGGTGGTGGGACGCGGACTGGACCCGCAGCATTCGGTGGTGGCCAGTCGCGATGTCGACTACGCCACGCTGCGTGCGCAGTACGACGGCGCGGAAGTCGCGGTCGAATGGCTGGAATCGAACGAGCCCAGCTACCTGCTCTACACCTCCGGCACCACGGGCAAGCCCAAGGGCGTGCAGCGCGATGTCGGCGGTTACGCGGTCGCACTCGCGCTGTCGATGTGGTCCATCTACGACTTGCGCGCGGGGCAGGTGATGTTCTCCACGTCCGACGTGGGCTGGGCGGTGGGGCATTCGTACAACGTGTACGGCCCGCTCATCGCCGGCGCCACCTCGGTGCTGTACGAGGGGTTGCCGACGAATCCGGATCCCGCCGTGTGGTGGGGCATCTGCGAGCGCTATGGCGTGCGCACGATGTTCTCCTCGCCCACCGGCATCCGCGTATTGAAGAAGCAGGATGCGTCGTGGCTGGGCAAACACGATCTGTCGAAGCTGCGATGGCTCTTCCTTGCGGGCGAACCGCTGGATGAGCCGACCGCGCAATGGATCACCGACGGCATCGGCAAGACCATCATCGACAACTACTGGCAGACGGAAACGGGCTGGCCTGTGTTGTCGTTGATGCCGGGACTGGAACTGAAGCCGGTGAAGTTCGGTTCGCCCGGATTGCCCACGCCCGGCTACAAGCTGCGCGTGATCGACGACAACACCGGCGAGGACGTCCCGGCCGGACGGAAGGGCGTGCTGGTGATCGAGCCCCCGTTGCCGCCCGGTTGCCTGACGACGGTATGGCGCGACGACGCGCGTTTCCTGTCCAGTTACTTCAGCCACTTCAAGGAACTGGTGTACAGCTCGCTGGACTGGGCGATCCGCGACGAAGATGGTTACACCTTCATCCTCGGCCGCACGGACGACGTCATCAACGTCGCCGGCCATCGCCTGGGCACGCGCGAGATCGAGGAGTCGTGCTCCACGTATCCAGGCGTGGCGGAAGCGGCCGTCATCGGCGTGCACGACGAGTTGAAGGGGCAGGTGCCGGTGGTGTTCGCCACGCTCAAGGCCAGTGCGCAGGGCGAATCGCCGGCGCAGGCGGCCGCGCGCGTGCAGCAACGCGTGGTCGAACAGCTCGGCGCGGTGGCGCGCCCGGCACGCGTGTACGTGGTCAACGCGTTGCCGAAGACGCGCTCGGGCAAGCTGTTGCGACGCTCGCTGCAGGCGCTGGCCGAAAGCCGCGACCCGGGCGACCTGTCCACGCTCGACGATCCCGGCGCGCTGGAGGAAGTGAAGCGCGCGCTGGAGCGCGGGCCGGATATCGGCGGCTGACCGGATTTGCTCTCTCCCGCTGAGAGGCGCAGCGACAGGCAGCCAAGGGACCAACCCCGTTCGCCCTGAGCGTAACGAAGTGGAGTCGGCGCTGCGCACCTACGCTCAGGGCGAACGTGGTGAGGAAGGCCCGCCGCGCGCTATTCCTGCGTCGGCGGCTGCACCCCCGCATACCGCGCGCGCGGCCGGATCAGGCCGCCGTGCGCCTGTTGTTCCAGCGCGTGCGCCAGCCAGCCGGCCAGACGACCCGCCGCGAACATCACCAGTGCCGGTGTCGCGGGCAAGGCGTAGGCGTGGCAGATGGCGGCCAACATGAAGTCGATGTTCGGACGCTGGCCGCTGATCTCGTCCGTCACCTCGACGATGCTGTCGAGTTTCTCCAGCATCGCCCGGTCGGGCATGTGCGTGCGCAGGCGTTGCAGCAGTTCTGCCGCGCGCGGGTCGCCATGCGGATACAGCGCATGGCGGAAACCGGGCAGATCGTCGCCGCGCTGCCAACGTGCGGCGATCGAATCGCGCGGTGACGTCGCCTGCATCGCTTCGGCGATGAGTGCGTACGCGCGTGCGGTGGCGCCGCCGTGGCGTGGTCCGGACAGCGCCGCCAGTCCGCTGCACACCGTCGCGTGCAGGTGCGCACCGGTCGAGGCCACCACGCGCGCGGCGAAGGCCGACACATTGAGTTCGTGGTCCGCGCACAGCACCAGCGCGGAGCGCACCAGATCCTCGAAGGCGGCATCGTCCGGCCGCCACGTCCGCGCGAGCACACGATGCACGGGATCGATGGAGGGCGGCTGCGCGACCAGCAGCGCGGCGTTCTGGCGCAGCAGCGTCGCCGCGACGCGGTGGCGGATCTGGGGCGCCGAGTTGAACGAATGGCGTTCCTGCAGCGCGAGCAACGGGATCGCCGCCATCGTCCGCTCCAGCGGCGGCAGGCGCGCATCGCTGGCGAGGGCAGCGACCGTGTCCGGCCAGGCGGGCACCGGCATTGCGAAGGGGTCGTCGGCGCCGCAGTCCCACAGCAGACGCGCCACGTCTTCCAGGCTCGCCCCGGCACGCAGCTGCGCGATGGCCGAGTGGCCGCGGTAGTAGGGGCCGTCCGGGCGGATCAGCGAGATGCGCGTCTCCAGCACCGGCAGACCACGGTCCAGGCTCTGCGCCGCGCCCCGCGCCGCCCCGCGACCCACGCGCTGACGCTCTGCCAGCCGCTCCACGTCCTGGCGCAGATACAGGCGGCTACGGTGGTCGGGGCCCGGGCGCGACTCCAGCAGACCGCGGCTGACATAGGCATACAGCGTGGCCCGGCTGATGCCCAGAAGGCGGCAGGTGTCGCGGGCGGAAAGCAGGTCGTCGGTCATCGTGCGGGAACAGATTGATTGGGACGATCAAGATTGATCAACCAGTGGGATGGTGCCAGATTGGCGGCCGCCGCACACAGGAGTTCCCCCAATGAGTTCCGCTTCCAACGGCGCCCGTTTCCGCGCCGCGATTTCCGAGGAAACGCCCCTCCAGGTGATGGGTGCCATCACCGCCTACGCCGGCCTGATGGCCAAGCGGGTGGGTTACAAGGCGCTGTACCTGTCCGGCGGCGGCGTTGCCGCCAATTCGCTGGGAATCCCGGACCTGGGCATCAGCACGATGGAAGACGTGCTCACCGATGCGCGTCGCATCGTCGACGCCACCCAGATGCCGTTGCTGGTGGACATCGACACCGGCTGGGGCGGCGCATTCAACATCGCGCGCACAGTGCGTTCCTTCATCAACGTCGGCGTCGCCGCCGTGCACATGGAAGACCAGGTCGGCCAGAAGCGTTGCGGTCACCGCCCCGGTAAGGAAGTGGTGCCGACCAGCGAAATGGTCGATCGCATCAAGGCCGCCGTGGACGCGCGCACCGACGCCGGCTTCGTGATCATGGCGCGCACCGACGCCGCCGCGACCGAAGGCGTCGACGCCGCCATCGAGCGTGCCGTGGCCTACGTGGAAGCGGGCGCCGACATGATCTTCCCCGAGGCGATGAAGACGCTGGACGACTACCGCCGTTTCAAGGCCGCGGTGAAGGTGCCGATCCTGGCCAACCTCACCGAGTTCGGCTCGACGCCGTTCTTCACCACCGACGAGCTGCGCGAGGCGAACGTGGACATCGCCCTGTACTGCTGCGGTGCGTACCGCGCGATGAACAAGGCCGCGTTGAACTTCTACGAGACCGTGCGCCGCGAAGGCACGCAGAAGAACATCATCGACACGCTGCAATCGCGTGCCGACCTGTACGACTTCCTGGGCTACCACGCGTACGAGGACAAGCTCGACGCCTTGTTCGCGCGCGGGAAATAAGCGTGGAAAAGGTCGGCCGACGGAGCGTACAGGGCCTTCCCGTAAAGTCCCCCTGTCCCCATCTCCGCCGGCGCGTCCGTCCGCCTTTCGACCGCGGCGAGCGCGATACTGGCCCGCCACGGTCGTCTGCGACCTGCCCGTCGCAGTCAGGCCAATCCCCTGCTGCCACCCTGTAATCCTGACAACGTCGCACCCCGGCGGCACCGGACAAGCCCGCGCCGCCACGCCAAGCACGAGGAGGAACACCCAAATGTCCGACACCAACCCGGTCCTGCCCAAGGCCAAGAAATCCGTCGCGCTCAGCGGCACCGCGGCGGGCAACACCGCGCTGTGCACCGTGGGTCGCAGCGGCAACGACCTGCACTACCGCGGCTACGACATCCACGACCTGGCGACCAAGTCGACGTTCGAGGAAGTCGCCCACCTGCTCGTGCACGGCGCGTTGCCGACCGTTTCGCAGCTGAAGGCCTACAAGGCCAAGCTCAAGCGCCTGCGCGGCCTGCCGGCGATCGTGTCCGAGGCGCTGGAGCTGGTGCCCGCCAACGCGCATCCGATGGACGTGCTGCGCACCGGCTGCTCCGTGCTGGGTACGGTGCTGCCCGAGCGCGAAGGCCATCCTGCCTCGGAAGCGCGCGACATCGCCGACAAGCTGGTCGCCAGCTTCGGCTCGATGCTGCTGTACTGGTGGCACTTCACCCGCAACGGTCGCCGCATCGACGTGGAGACCGACGACGATTCCGTCGCCGCGCACTTCCTGCACCTGCTGCACGGCGAAGAGCCGTCGCAGCTGCACGCCGACTCGCTCGACAAGTCCCTCATCCTCTACGCCGAGCACGAGTTCAACGCGTCCACCTTCACCGCGCGCGTGATCGCCGGTACCGGTTCGGACCTGCATTCGTGCATCACCGGCGCCATCGGCGCGCTGCGCGGCCCGAAGCACGGCGGCGCGAACGAAGTGGCGATGGACATCATCGCGCGCTACGGCACGGCCGACGAAGCCGAAGCCGACATCCGCGCACGCATGGAGCGCAAGGAAATCATCATCGGCTTCGGCCACCCGGTGTACACCATCGGCGATCCGCGCAACCCGATCATCAAGGAACTCTCGCGCAAGCTGTGCGCCGACGGCGGAAACCAGACGCTGTTCGACGTGTCCGAGCGCATCGAGAACCTGATGATGGACACCAAGAAGATGTTCCCCAACCTCGACTGGTACAGCGCATCGGCCTACCACATGATGGGCATCCCGACGCCGATGTTCACGCCGCTGTTCGTCATCGCACGCACCACCGGTTGGAGCGCGCACGTGATCGAACAGCGCGAGGACGGCAAGATCATCCGCCCGAGCGCGAACTACGTCGGCCCGGAAGACCGCGCGTACGTGGCGATCGACAAGCGCTGATCGTTGCGTTTCCGTGACACGAAAAGGCCGCGCACTGCGCGGCCTTTTTCGTTCCAGAAGCAGAGCGCGGATGCTGAACGACATGGCGATGCAGGACTTCACGCTGGCGCAACGGGCCGCGTGAAGAATCCATCAGGCCCGCCGCGCGGGTGGGCGCACCTCCACCCCCGGGAGATCGTCATGGCACAGAAGAAGGCCCCCGCGAAAAGCGGGCGCGGCACATCGCAAACTGGCTCATCGAGCAAGCCGAACATCCTGGTCATCTTCGGCGACGACATCGGCATCCCGCAGATCAGCTTCTACACGCGCGGGCTGATGGGTTACCAGACACCGAACATCGATCGCATCGCCAATGAAGGCGCGATGTTCACCGATTCATACGGCCAGCAGAGCTGCACAGCGGGGCGCGCATCCTTCATCCTGGGGCAGGAACCGTTCCGCACCGGTCTGTTGACCATCGGCATGCCGGGCGACCCGCATGGCATCGCCGACTGGATGCCGACGATTGCCGACGTGATGAAGTCGCAAGGCTATGCGACCGGCCAGTTCGGGAAAAATCATCTGGGCGATCAGGATCAGCACCTGCCGACCAATCATGGATTCGACGAGTTCTTCGGCAACCTCTACCACCTCAACGCCGAGGAAGAACCCGAGGGCTATTTCTATCCCAAGGATCCGAAGTTCCGGAAGAAGTACGGTCCGCGTGGCGTGATCCACTCATACGCGGGTGGCAAGATCGAGGACACCGGCCCGCTGAATACCAAGCGCATGCCGACCGTGGATGAGGAATTCCTCGGTGCCGCGCAGAAGTTCATCAAGAAGAGCGTCAAGGCGGAGCAGCCGTTCTTCGTGTGGTTCAACACCACGCGCATGCACATCTTCACCCACCTGAAGAAGGAATCGGTGGGCAAGAGTGGCAAGGGGCTGCACGCCGACGGCATGGTCGAGCACGACGGCCACGTCGGCCAGTTGCTGGACCTGCTCGACGAACTGGACATCGACGACAACACCATCGTCGTCTACACCACCGACAACGGCGCGGAGATCGCGTTGTGGCCCGATGGCGCGATGACCATGTTCCGCGGTGAGAAAGGCTCGACCTGGGAAGGCGGATTTCGCATCCCCATGGCGATCCGCTGGCCGGGCGTGATCAAGCCGGGTACGGTGGTCAACGATCCGATCTCGCTGATCGACATGTTCCCGACGTTATGCGCGGCCGCGGGCGTTCCGGACGTCAAGGAACAACTGGCCAAGGGCGCCACGTTCAACAAGAAGAAGTTCAAGGTGAAGCTGGATGGCTTCAACTTCATGCCGTACTTCCAGGGCAAGGAGCAGAAGGGACCTCGCGACGCGATCTTCTATTTCGACCAGGGCGGCAACCTCAACGCGTTGCGGTTCCAGGACTGGAAGCTGAGTTTCGCGATGCAGTCGCACGGCAACATCGCCACCGGTTCGCGAACCGTCACCAATTGGGCGCTGATCGCCAACCTGCGCATGGACCCGTACGAACGGGGGCAGGACGAAGGTGGAGGCGCGGTGGATTTCCTTGCACGGCAGATGTGGTTGATCGTGCCGGTGATGGGCGCGATCAAGGCATTCTTCTCCGACTTCACGGATTACCCGTACCAGGCGGGCAGCTCGCTCAACGCAGCCGGGATCAATTACGGACTGCTCAAGCAGGCCGATGCCCTCAAGCGGCTGAAGCAGGTGGAGTCGCTGCATCCCAGCAGCTGAGCGGCGGGGCGGCCCGGGCGATGCGTGTCGCCCGGGTCGGCGCCCGGCACGCGCGCCCCTGGCCCTCTCGTGGCATAGTCGGCTGGCATTCGCAGCCAATGGTCCGGGGGGAGCCATGCGCGACGACGAAGTGCCGAACAAGACCGACGCCGGGCGCGACGAGATCCAGAGCCGCGCGCTGAAGCTGCCCAATGTGCTCCGATCGATCCTGCTGATGGTGGATGGCCAGCGTAATGTCGGCCAGCTGCGCGGTGTGATCGCCGGACTCAAGGGGCCGGACGATGCGCTCGACCAGCTCGAAGCACTGGGCCTGATCGCCGCGCCCAGAAGCCTGGCCGCCGCGGCTGCCGCGACGATTCCCGACGCGGTGCGCGCTGCGGCATCGCCCGCTCCCGCGCCGTCGGCGGTGGCCGTTGGCAACGGCTATTCCGCGCTGTACACGCTGATGTCGGAAACGGTGCGCGACCACCTGGGCCTGCGCGGGTACTTCCTGCAGCTCAAGGTCGAACGCTGCAGCGACGTGGGCGACCTGATGGCGCTGCTGCCGGACTTCAGCGCGGCGCTGGGGAAAGCCAAGGACGTGGGTTTCGCGACGGAAATGGACCGCCGCTTCCGGGCGCTGGCCGAAGCCTGAGCGTGTGGGGCTGGTGAATCGCCGCGGAGGCGTCATGCGCCTCCGCGGGATGCCTGTGCCTCAGGCCAGGCCTTCGGCCTTCAGCGCCGTCTGCACGCCGGGGTCGGCGTCCATGCGGGCCTTGAACGCGGCCAGATGGTCCAGGCCCGACAGGTCGATGCCCACGCCCTGCGCCCATCGCAGCGTGATGTAGAGGTAGGGGTCGGCGAAGCTGCGGAAGCCGGCGAGCCACTGCTTGCCGGCGAGCTGGCGGTCGGCCACTTCGAACTGGGCGCGCACGCGCTTGCGGGCGGTGGCCTTCACCGCGTCGAACTGGCTGTCGTCGGCGATGAAGTTGCCCGGGCCGAACAGCGGCTTGAAGGCCGGATGCACGTCCGAATTGACGAAGGCCAGCCAGCGGGCCGCCTCGGCGCGCTGGCGCGCGCTGCCGTCGCCGGTCAGTCCGGCCTCGGGGTAGGTGTCGGCGATGTAACCCATGATCGCCGCGTTCTGGGTCAGCACGAAGTCGCCGTCGACGATCGCCGGCACCGCGCCGGTGGGATTGATCGCGAGGTAGGCCGGCGCCTTCATCGTGTCCTTGTCGAGGATCTCGACCGAGAACGGCTGGCCGGTCCACTGCAGGGCGATGTGGTCGGCGGTTGAGCACGCGCCGGGCTTGCTGTAGAGCTTCATGCGGGGATCCCTGTGAAAGAAGCGAATCCCGACACTATGGCCGAGCGGGCGTGACGCCCTCAACGGCGGAGACGCAACGATTCATCCCGCGCGGGGCGTTGCCGTTTTTTCACCCCGCAGGAGCGGAACGGGCCGCCGAAGCGGCACGGGCGGACTTACGTCCGCCGCGGCTTCAGCGACTGCACCTTATAGAAGGTGTGATCGCCGATCGTCGCCACCTGGTACGCCGTACGCCACGACGGGCTGGCGATGGCATGGGCGGCGAAATGGCTGGCGCCGGGAACGATCTCCTTGCGCTGGCCAGCCGGGAGCGCCCAGTTGCGCTCGGCATCGAGGGCGATGGTGACGGACTCGGCCCAGGCCTCGGTGTTGGTCAGGCGCGTGGCCGGCGACACCAGGGTCGGGGCGAACTGCTTGCGGGCCGTGACCACGTCACAGACCGTATTGCCCCACAGACCGCTGTCGCGGCGACGCAGGGCGACCTCGGCGACCGCCTGCTGGCCCCGGACCGACTGGTCGCGGGCTTCCAGGTAGACGGTGGTGCTCAGGCACAGCGAATCGGCGGTTTGCGGTGGCAGCACGGAGGCCAGCCACAGGATCCAAGCCAGTTTCATCTAATCGGACTCCTTGCTCCGTTGCGCCTGCCCGCGGGTGGCGCCCTCTCTGGAAAGGAGACGGGAACCGCGACACGGACCGGCATGGCGTACTGGGGAGGGCAGCGGCTCTGCGGCGCGCTTTTGCCCATTCACCAAATCCGCGCGGAAGGTACGGCTGCGCGGGCGGTGAGGGTCGCCACCAAAAGGGGTGGCCGAAAAAGTTGGCGCAAGGTAGCGGCGCGAAGATAAACGTCACGTGAACGAAGGGGGCTTGACCGTGCGCCGCCGCATGCGGCTGGAAATTCTGGGTCCCGTCGTAACGTCTTGATTCTGCTTGGATGTTTTTCGGCCACAGGCCAGCTAAAAACCAAACGCCCGTTCAGGATTCCTCTTCCGGGCGCCCGCGCATCACTCGATGCACGTCGCGCGAATGCCGTCACAACACGCTGCAGCCCCCGTCCCGCAAGGGCTGCGCAGTTTGGCTACAACGCCGCCGCCAGGCGGCTGCCCTGGGCGATCGCACGCCTCGCGTCGAGTTCGGCGGCGACGTCCGCACCGCCAATTACATGCGCCGTGATGCCGCGCTGCGCCAACGCGTCGGCGAGCGGCCTATAGGGTTCCTGGCCCGCGCAGACCACAACATGATCCACTGGCAGCGTCTGTTCGCTGCCGTCCACGCGAACGTGCAGGCCCTCGTCGTCCACGCCCACGTACTCCACGCCGCCCAGCATCCGCACGTGCCTGGCCTTCAGCGTGGCGCGGTGGATCCAGCCCGTCGTCTTGCCCAGGCGGGCGCCCGGGCGGCCGGGGCTGCGCTGCAGCAGCCAGACTTCGCGCGCGGCGGGCTCGGCTTCCGGCGGCGCCAGGCCACCGCGGTTGCCCTCGTAGGCCAGGTCCACGCCCCACTGCCGACGCCAGCGCTCGGCGTCGAGGCTGGCGCTGGGGCCGTGCTCGACCAGGAACTCGGCCACGTCGAAGCCAATGCCGCCCGCACCGATGATCGCGACCTTGCGGCCCGGGACCACGCGGCCGCTGAGGACTTCCAGATAGCTGACGACCTTGGCGTGGTCGGCGCCCGGCATGTCCACCTCGCGCGAGCGGATGCCGCTGGCCAGCACCACGTCGTCGAAGCCGGCCAGCGCATCGGCATCGGCCCGGGTGCCCAGCCGGACGTCCACGCCCGTCTGCGCCAGTTTCCGGCCGAAATAGCGCAGGGTCTCGTGGAACTCCTCCTTGCCCGGGATGCGCTTGGCCAGGTTGAACTGCCCGCCGATCTCGTCAGAGGCCTCGAACAGCGTCACGTGGTGGCCGCGTTCGGCCGCCACGGTCGCCGCCGCCAGACCGGCCGGGCCGGCACCCACCACGGCGATGCGCTTGGGGTTCGTGGTCGGCGCGTAGTTCAGCTCGGTCTCGGCACAGGCGCGCGGATTGACCAGGCAACTGGCGGTCTTGTTCTCGAACACATGGTCCAGGCAGGCCTGGTTGCAGGCGATGCACGTATTGATGTCGTCCGCGCGGCGCTCGCGTGCCTTGTTCACCCATTGCGGGTCGGCCAGCAACGGCCGGGCCATCGAGACCATGTCGGCCTCGCCACGGGCGAGGATGCCCTCGGCCACGTCCGGCATGTTGATGCGGTTGGTCGTCACCAGCGGCACCGACACGTGCGGCTTCAGTCGCGCGGTGATCCCGGTGAAGGCCGCCCGCGGCACGGAGGTGGCGATGGTTGGTACGCGCGCCTCGTGCCAGCCGATGCCGGTGTTGATGAGCGTCGCGCCGGCGGCCTCGACGACCTTGGCCTGCTGCACGACTTCATCCCAGGCCAGCCCTTCATCGACCAGGTCCAGCATCGACAGGCGGTAGACGATGATGAAATCCGGCCCGCAGGCCTCGCGGATGCGACGCACGATCTCCACCGCGAAGCGCATGCGCTTGCAGGCGTCGCCGCCCCAGGCGTCGTTGCGGTGGTTGGTGCGCGGCGCGGTGAACTGGTTGAGCAGGTATCCCTCCGAGCCCATCACCTCGACGCCGTCGTAGCCGGCCTCGCGCGCCAGCGTCGCGCTGCGCACGAAGGCGCGGATCTGGCGTTCCACGCCGCCGGCCGACAACGCGCGCGGCGTGAACGGATTGATCGGGGCCTTCAGCTTGCTGGGCGCCACCTGCAACGGGCTGTAGCCGTAGCGGCCCGCGTGCAGGATCTGCAGGCAGATGCGCCCGCCATGTGCATGCACCGCGCCGGTGACCTGGCGATGCCGGCTCACCTCCCACGGGAAGCGCATCGTGCCGCCGAACGGCTTGAGCCAGCCGGCGAGGTTGGGCGAGAAGCCGCCGGTGACGATCAGTCCCACGCCACCGGCCGCGCGCTCGGCGAAATAGGCGGCCAGCTTGGGGAAGTCGGCGGCCTTGTCCTCCAGCCCGGTGTGCATGGACCCCATCAGCACGCGGTTGCGCAGCGTGCAGAAGCCCAGGTCCAACGGCGCGAACAGGTGCGGGTAGAGCGGGTGGCGCTCCGTTGCGGAATCGAAGGTCAGGGGGCTGGCGACCGTCATGGCAAATACGCTGGCGTATGGAAGCCGGCACGATGCCGTGAAAGCCCGCGCGCTTCAAGCCGCTCGCGCCATGTCGACCGGATGACCGACGGAAGGCGCCATGTGCGGCGCTTCCTTCTCCTTTCCGTCCGCGCCGGAGCCGGCCGTCAGCTGCCCGGCATAGGCAGGCACTCCATCACCTCCACGGCATCGCCGGGGAAGATCGCGAAATGCGGGTGGCCTTCGAACATGCGCGCCGCGGCCTCCTGCGACTCGGCGCGGACCACGGTCCAGGCGGCCAGTTCGTTGCGAACGTCGGCGATGCCCTGCGCGCTGATGCGCTTGGTCCGGCCCAGCGGGCTGCCGCCGTCGACGATCGCCGCGCGGTGCCGCTCGACCCACTGCCCCCAGGCCTCCATGCCGGCGGTCTCGCGGCGGCTTCGTTCCACGTCGTCCAGCGCCTTCCACGCGTCCATGGAGGCGGCCGATCCCAGGAACACGGCGAGGTAGTTCTTCATGCGTCACTCCTTGTCGGTGGGGCGGCAGGTGGCCGTCCCTCCTGATACGACGAACGCCACCGGGCCGCATCGACATCCGCCGCCTTCCCGACGACCGGCGCGGGCGCCGGCCCCGGCTCGGCGCCGCCTCACCAGCCGGCCAGCACCAGCTTTCCGATGGTCGTGCCCGACTCCAGTCGGCGGTGCGCTTCGCGCAGGTTCGCCGCGTTGATGGGTGACAGCGTTTCGCGTTGCGTGCCGCGCAGTTGCCCGTCGTCGATCAGCTGTGCGACGCGGTCGAGGATGCGGCCCTGTTCGTCCATGTCCGGCGTCTGGAAGCGCGGACGGCCGAACATCATTTCCCAGTGGATGCCGATGCACTTGAACTTGTACGGATCGCCCAGGCGCACCGGTTCCTTCGGCTCCACCACCAGCCCGACGTGGCCCTGCGGCGCGAGCAGTTCGCCCAGTTGCTCCCAGTAGCGGTTGGTGTCGTACAGGTTGAGCGCCGCATCGACGTGCTCGAAACCCAGCGCCGCCAGCTGTGGGCCCAGCGGCTGGCGATGGTCGATGACGTGGTGCGCGCCCATCTCCTTGCACCACGCGATGGTGTCCGCACGCGACGCGGTGGCGATGACGGTGAACCCGGCACGCCGCGCGATCTGGATCGCGAACGAACCCACGCCGCCGGCGCCGGCGATGATCAGCAAGGTCTTGCCCTTGCCGCCGTTCTCGCTGTCGTAGGGCATGCGCTGGAACAGAAGCTCCCACGCCGTGAGTGCGGTCAGCGGAAGCGCGGCGGCCTGCGCGGCATCCAGTGTCTTCGGTGCGTGGCCGACGATGCGCGCGTCCACGAGCTGCAGCTGCGCGTTGCTGCCGGTGCGTGTGATGTCGCCGGCGTAATACACACGGTCGCCGGGCTTGAAGCCGGTGACCTTGTCGCCGATGGCTTCGACCACGCCCGCGGCGTCGTAGCCCAGCACCTTCGGTTGCGCTTCGACCTGCGGCTTGGGCGAGCGCACTTTCGTGTCGACGGGATTCACCGATACGGCCTCGACGCGTACGCGCAGATCGAAGCCTTGCGGCGCGGGCGGATCCGGCAGTTCGACATCGACCAGCGATTGCGGATCGTCGATGGGGAGATAACGGGTGAGTGCGATGGCTTTCATGGGGACCTCGATGTTCCTTCTCCCATCGGGAGAAGGTGCCCGGAGGGCGGATGAGGGGTGGCGAAGCAGGAGTGGCGAAGATCGTGAGTGCCGTGCGGTGCCGGACAGCCGCATCGCATCGCACGTCCCGACCCTCACCCCAACCCCTCTCCCGCAGGAGAGGGGCTTCAACATCACACCGGCGAAGGATTCCGTTCCGAGAAGCCCGCCTGGTGCCAGTACGGATACGCCGGCGTCACGGCGCTGGCTTCGTCCAATCGCGCGACCTGTTCCGGCGTGAGGTTCCAGCCCACCGCGCCGAGGTTCTGCTTCAGCTGTTCTTCGTTGCGTGCGCCGATCACGACCGTCGAGACGGTCGGACGTTGCAGCAGCCAGTTCAGCGCGATCTGCGGCACGGTCTTGCCGGTTTCCGCGGCGACGGCGTCGAGCGCATCGACCACGCGGTACAGATGTTCCTCGTCCACCGGCGGACCGTAGTCGGAGCTGCCGGGCAGGCGACTCACTTCCGGACGCGGCTGGCCGCGGCGGATCTTGCCGGTAAGACGGCCCCAGCCGAGCGGACTCCAGATCACGCCGCCCACGCCCTGGTCCAGGCCCAGCGGCATCTGCTCCCATTCGTAGTCGCGGCCGATCAGCGAGTAGTACGCCTGGTTGGCGACGTAGCGCGTCCAGCCGTGGCGCTCCGCGGCGGCCAGCGATTTCATCAGATGCCAACCGGAGAAGTTCGACACGCCCAGGTAACGGATCTTGCCCGCGCGCACCAGGCCATCGAGCGTGGACAGCGTTTCCTCCACCGGCGTCTTCGCATCGAAGCCGTGCAACTGGAACAGGTCGATGTAATCGGTGCCCAGGCGCTTGAGCTGTTCGTCCACCGTGCGCAGCAGGTGGAAGCGGGACGATCCCACGGCGTTGGGGTCGTTCTCGTCGAAACGGAACGTGGCCTTGGTCGAGATCAGCACCTTGTCGCGACGGCCCTTGATGGCCGCGCCGAGGATGCTTTCGGCCATGCCGCCGGAGTACACGTCGGCACTGTCGAACAGGTTGAGGCCGGCGTCGAGGCACACGTCGATCAGGCGCGAGGCCTGCGCGACGTCGGTGTTGCCCCACGATCCGAACAGTTCGCCCTTGCCGCCGAACGTGCCGGTTCCGAAGCTCAGTGCGGGGACGCGAAAGCCGGAGTGGCCCAGGTAACGGTATTCCATGGTGCGTTTTCCTTAAGGGGAGGAAGAAGAAGCCGCGGCGTCGCCGAGCAGCGCGTCGAGGTCGATGGCCTGCGCCATCGCGCGGTATCCGGCGTCGCCGGGATGCAGGTGGTCGCCCGAATCGTAGTCGGGCAGGAAGCGTGGGGGTCTTGCGGGATCGCGCGTGATCGCGTCGAAGTCGACGACCGCATCGAACTCGCCGCCGTCGCGGATCCAGGCGTTCACGGCCTGGCGCACGCGTTCCTTGTCGGCGTTGAAATAACCGCGCATGGGTGTGTCCTGCAGCGCGCCTTCGAAGGGTGTCAGCGTGGCACCGACGATGCGCACGCCGCGTGCATGCGCGCGCTGGATCAACTGGCGATAGGCGGCGATCAGCGCGTCCGCGCTGGCGATGCCTTCCTCGGGGCCCAGCGGCGTGCCGTGCCAGCCGATGTCGTTGATGCCCATCAGCACGATCACGGCGGCGATGCCGGGTTGCGACAGGACGTCGCGGTCGAAGCGCGCCGGTGCGTTCTCGCCCATGCGGTCGCGCAGCACGCGCGCACCGGAGATGCCGGCGTTGAGCACGGCCACGTTGCGCGATGCCAGACGCTGCGCGAGCGCGTCGGGCCAGCGCGTGTTGGCGTCCATCGTGGCCATGTTGCCGTCGGTGATCGAATCGCCGATGGCGACGACCGTGCGCGTGGACGCCGGCGCTTCCACCTGCACGGCGCTGACGAACACGCGCGTGGTCAGCGTGGCGTCGTGCTTCATGCGCACGTTTGCGGTCTGGTTGCCGGGGCCGACGTACGCGGTCTGCCGCGCGTCCCAGTGGAACGTCGCGGGCGCCGTGGGCTGTGGGAAGTACAGACTGATCGACACCTCGCCCAGTGCTGGAACGGGCAGGTCGATCGCATCGCTCAGCATCGATGCGCCGGGCGGAACCGTCACGGACGCGTTGCCAGCGAACGTGAGTGCGTGATCGCTACCGGCGACGATGTCGGCTGCCTTGCCCGCAAGCGCCACATGCGCCGCGCCGATCCGCAACGGCTGCGTGCCGTACTGGTTCGACAGCAGCACGCGGATGCGTGGGCCGCCGACGCTCACGCGCGCGGTCTGGCGCACGGTCTGGTCCCAGAAGTGGAAGGGCAGGTTGGTCGGCAACGCGAAGTCGCCGTCCCAGCGCGCCTGCGGGCTGGCGGTCCACGTGGGGACCCACGTGGTCGTCGGCGCCGCCGCGTGCAGCGGCGCGGCGATCACGGCGAACAGCAGGGCGGTCAGCGCAATGCGGTGGAGCGGGTTCATCTTGAACACGTGTCTCTCCTGCGAGGGTTCGTATGAAGCACGGGACTTCGCGTCGGGCTCAGGCGCCTTCCGGTGCGCAGTGCGCGGGCAGTGCGATGCGCTGCGACGTGCGGCGCTCCAGCCACACGCTCCACAGCGCCACCAGCAGGCCGGCGACGGTCACGGCCGAAGCGACCCAGGTAATCGCCGCCAGCCCGGGGCCACGATCGATCACCATGCCGCCCAGCCACGCGCCGATCGCATTGCCCAGGTTGAACGCGGCGATGTTGAAGCTGGATGCCAGGTTCTGACCCGCGCCTTCGGCATGGCGCAGCACGCGCAACTGAAGGGGCGACACCGTGGCGAACGCGGCGATGCCGAGCACGCCGACGAAGGCCACCATCGCAACGGGGCTGCGCAGCCCGAAGCTCATCACCGCCAGCACCGCGGCCAGTGCGAGCAGCGTGCCCAGCAGCGCCGGCGTCGCCTTGCGGTCGGCCAGACGTCCACCCAGCAGGTTGCCCACCACCATTCCGCCGCCGAACACCAGCAGGATCGGCGACACCGCGCTCTCGGCGAAACCGGTGAGCTGCGTCAGCAGCGGCTGCACGTAGGTGATGACGACGAACACGCCGGCGAAGCCGAGCATCGTCATCAGCAGGCCCAGCAGCACCTGCGGGCGTGCGACGGTGGCTAGTTCGTCGCGCAGCGCGACCGGCGCGCTGTCGTCGCGGCTGCGCGGCACCAGCAACGCGATCACCGCAAGCGATACGATGCCCACCACGCTCATCGCCCAGAACGTCGAACGCCAGCCCAGGTGGAGTCCAAGCCATGCACCGGCGGGCATGCCGAGCAGGGTCGCCAGCGTCAGGCCCGAGAACATGATCGAAATGGCCGAGGCCTTGCGTTCGGCCGGCACCAGTCCGGTTGCGACAACGGCGCCGACGCCGAAGAACGTGCCGTGCGTGAGCGAGGTGATCACGCGCGCGACCATCAACGTGGCGTAGTCGGGCGCCAGCGCACAGGCGATGTTGCCGACGGTGTAGATCACCATCAGCGCCATCAGCACCGCCTTGCGCGGCATGCGGCGGGTGAGCAGCGTCAACACCGGCGCGCCGGCGAACACGCCCAGGGCATAGCCCGACACCAGCATGCCGGCGGCGGCGATGGACACGTGCAGATCGGCGGCGACCTGCATCAGCAGGCCCATGATCACGAACTCGGCGCAGCCGATGCCGAAGGAGCCCGCAGTCAGCGCGTAGAGCGCGACGGGCATCCGGCCGGCGGCAGTGGCCGGAGCGGGAGAAGCGGAAAGGGGAGCGGCCACGGCGGCCTCCGTTACGGGAAGCGCGCAGGCTAGGCTCTTGTATCTTCTTCAGAAACCGCCACGATGGTTAATAAGTTTCAACCGATTGTTGATAATTGGAGGCGGGCATGGACCGGATCGGCGATATCGCCCTGTTCCTGAGGGTCCTGGACCTGGGGTCGATCAGCGCGGCCGCACGCAGCCTGGACCTGTCGGTGGCGGTCGCCAGCCAGCGCCTGAAGCGCCTGGAGCGCGATCTCGGCGTGCGCCTGCTGCACCGGACCACGCGACGCCTGCACGCCACGCCCGAGGGCGCCGCACTGGCCGAGCAGGGCCGCCCGCTGGTGGAGGACCTGGAGGCGCTCACCGGCGGCCTGCGCCAGGCCGGCACGGAGATCGCCGGCACCTTGCGTGTGACCGCGTCGGCCTCGTTCGGGCGGCAGTACCTGTCGCCGCTGTTGCCGGAATTCCTCGCATTGCATCCGCGCGTGAAGCTGAGCATCAACCTCACCGACCAGATGGTCGACCTGGTCAGCGCCGGTTTCGACATGGCCATCCGCATCGGCGCGCTGGACGACTCCTCGCTGGTCGCACGCAAGCTGGCCGTGAACCATCGCCTGCTGTGCGCCTCGCCCGAGTACGTGCGCCGCCACGGTATGCCGCGCACACCGCAGGAACTGGCCGAGCACGAATGCGTGCTGCTGGTCGGCAGCCACGGGCGACAGGACGTGTGGCGCTTCGGCGACGGTGCCGGCGGCGAGATCGCGGTGCGCGTGCGCGGTCGCGTGGAGACCAACTACGGCGAACTCGTTCGCGACGCAGCCGTCGCGGGGCTGGGCATCGCCGTGCATTCCAGCTGGCACGTCTGCAACGACCTGCGCGAAGGACGGCTGGTGCAGGTACTGCCGGACTATCCCATCGCCGACAGCGGCATCTACGCCGTGATGCCGCAACGTCGGCTGGTGCCGCCGCGCGTGCGTGCGTTCGCGGATTTCCTGGCGGAGAAGTTCGCGGTCCCGCCGTGGGGCGAGCAGGCGCGTTAGCGAGGCACTGCCTCGCGCGCCTGCACGCCGACCGGCCATGGATGGCCGGGCAGGGGTGTCCGCAGGCCCGAGCGCCGCGCCATGGATGGCTGCCGTGTTGCCGTGCGACTTCCCGGGTGCGCTTCGCTGGCCGGGCTACAACGCGCAGCCGTCAGTCAAACGCGAACGCGTCCAGCGCCAGCGATCCGAACTCGTGCGAGCGATGCAGCGTGCGCGCCTCCGCCGAATCGCCCGCGGCGCCCAGTGCCACGAACAGCGGCATCAGGTGTTCCACCGTGGGGTGCGCGTGATGCGCGTGCGGCGCGCGCTGCTGCCAGTCGAGCAGCGCGTCATGGTCGTTGGCGTCCAGCTGCGCATGCATCCAGTCGCCGAATTCGCGTGCCCACGGCGCCAGCGGTGCATCCGGGTGCTTCCAGTCCAGGTCGCCCAGGTTGTGCACGAAACCGCCCGAGCCGATCACCAGCACGCCCTCATCGCGTAACGGCGCCAGCGCCCGCCCCAGTGCGTAATGCTGCGCCGCCGTGCCGTGCGGCATCACCGACAGCGGCACGACCGGGATGTCGGCCTCCGGATACATGCGGCGCAACGGCACCCACACGCCGTGATCCAGGCCGTGGTTCTCGCGCACGCGCGCAGGCAGGCCCGCATCAGCCAACCGCTGTGCGATCGCTTCGGCCAAGTCGGGCGCGCCGGGCGCGGGGTAGTGCAACGTGTACAGCTCCTGCGGGAAGCCGCCGAAGTCGTGCACGGTGTGCGGTTGCACGTGGCCGCCGAGCATCGGGCGATCGGTCATGAAATGCGCCGAGGCCACGACGATGGCCTTCGGCCACGGCAGCTCGCGGCCCAGGCCGTCGAGGAAACGGCCGGCGGGGGAGTCCTGCACGGCCAGCATCGGTGAGCCGTGGGAGAGGAAGAGGGTGGGCAGGCGGATCGGTGCGTCCATCTGGAAAGGGTGATCCCGTCGACGGGGTTTTCCAAGCGCGACGCCCGCGCCGGTGCGTTCCGTTCGTCGGCCCAATTTCACGGCGACGCAAAGCGTGCTCTGGCACAACGCGGGTTCGGCTTCCTGGAGGGCCCGCCCATGAGCCACTTCGAACCCCGCTCGGCCGCACGCCCCCATCCCGACGCGCCGATGGTGGATATCGCCGACTACCTGGTCGATCGCACCATCGACTCGACCGAAGCGTTCGACACCGCGCGCTACGTACTGCTGGACTCGCTGGCCTGCGCTGCGTTGGCGATGGACCACACCGAATGCGTGAAGCATCTGGGGCCGCTGGTGCCCGGCGCGGTGCTGCCGGGTGGCGCGCGCGTGCCGTTCACCGCGCACGAGCTCGACCCTGCGCAGGCCGCCTACAACATTGGCGTGCAGATCCGTTGGCTGGACTTCAACGACACCTGGCTCGCCGCCGAATGGGGCCATCCGTCGGACAACCTCGGCGCCATCCTGGCCGTGGCCGACTACCTGGGCCGCCTGGCCGAAGCCCGGGGTGATGCGGCAATGACCGTGAGGGACGTGCTGGGCCATGCGATCCGCGCGCACGAAATCCAGGGTTGTTACGCCCTGCGCAATGCATTCAATCGCGTCGGGCTGGACCACGTGATCCTGGTGCGGCTGGCATCCACCGCGGTGGCCACGCGCATGTTCGGCGGCGACAAGGACGAGATCGTCAACGCCATCTCGCACAGCTGGATCGACAACGGCGCGCTGCGCACCTACCGCCACGCGCCCAACACCGGACCGCGCAAGAGCTGGGCCGCCGGCGATGCCTGCCGCCGCGCCGTCGTGCACGCGCTCAACGCGATGAAGGGCGTGGTGGGTTATCCCAGTGCGTTGAGCGTGCCGACGTGGGGCTTCTACGACGTCGCCTTCCGCGGCGAAGCGTTCGCGTTCGAACGCCCCTTCGGCACCTACGTGATGGAGAACATCCTCTTCAAGATCAGCTATCCGGCCGAATTCCATGCGCAGACCGCAGTGGAATGCGCGATGGCGCTGCACGACGAGGTCGCGCCGCGCGTGCGTGCGCAGGGTGTGGACGCGATCGACCGGATCGTCATCGAAACCCAGCAGGCCGGCATGCGCATCATCGACAAGACCGGTCCGCTGTCGAACTACGCCGACCGCGACCATTGCATCCAGTACATGGTTGCAGTGCCGCTGCTGTTCGGCCGCCTTACCGCGGACGATTACGGCGACGCGGTGGCCGCCGATCCGCGCATCGACGCGCTGCGGGACCGCACGCAGGTCCGCGAGAACCCCGATTTCACCCGCGATTACTTCGATCCCGACAAACGGTTCATCGGTAATTCGGTTCAGGTGTTCTTTGCCGACGGCACCGCCACGCAAAAGGTTTCGATCGATTATCCCGTGGGCCACCGACGGCGCCGCGCGCAGGGTATCGGGCTGCTGATGGAGAAGTTCGAGCGGGCCGTGCGGATGAAACTGCCTGCCGGGCAGGCCGATGAACTGCTGGCTTTGGCGGCGCGGCCGGAGGAACTCGAAGTCATTTCCATCACGCGCCTCATGGCAATGCTGCGCGTCTGAATCATTTCGAAGCCGTAAAACCGCTTACGGGAACTTCCTCGAATGTTAGACGGACGTTAACACCGCTTTCACATTGGCAAACTTAACCTGCGCCCGATGGCGTCATAGGGCGGCCGTCCGAAGGACATCGCAGACGCCGTTACCGGTTTTCTGATCAAGGAGCTTGATATATGAATAAGAAACTCCTCTGCGCCGCCCTGTTGGGTGGTCTGAGTCTGGCCCAGGTCGCCAATGCTCAGGTCGCCGACGACCGCTGGTATCTCACCGGCGCGGCCGGCATGAACATCCAGGACAACGATCGCGGCACGCGCAATGCGCCGTTCGGTTCGCTGGGTGTCGGCAAGTTCCTCAACGACAACTGGTCGCTGGACGGTGAGCTGAATTATCAGAACCCGAACAACGACGACAACCAGGATCTCAACTGGAGCCAGTACGGCATCTCGTTCGATGCCCGTCGCTTCTTCAATGCCGAAGGCCGTAACTGGGCGCCGTACATCCTGATGGGCCTGGGTTACCAGCAGTCGGAAGAGGAGTTCGACAACTTCCCGAGCACGGACTCGCCGGGTGAGCGCTCGGAGGGCAACGTCGCCGCCAAGGTCGGCGTCGGTATCCAGAGCGCCCTCGCAGGCAAGCGTGCGGCGATCCGCACCGAGTTGGCCTACCGTGCCGACTACGACCACGGCACGCCCGATGCCGGTCCGGAGGCGGACCGCGACGAGAGCTGGTTCGGCGATCTGCTGGCCTCGGTCGGCGTCGTGATCCCGCTGGGTCCGCCGGTCGTTGCCGCTCCGCCGCCGGCTCCGGCGCCGAGTTGCGCAGACCTGGACGACGACGGCGACGGCGTCAACAACTGCGACGACAAGTGCCCGGATTCGCAGGCTGGCCAGACGATCGGTCCGGACGGTTGCCCGGTGCCGGTGTCGATCGACCTGAAGGGCGTGAACTTCGACTTCGACAAGGCCGTGCTGCGCCCGGATGCGATTTCGATCCTCAACGAGGCGATCGAGATCTTCAAGCGCTATCCGGAGCTGCGCGCCGAAGTGGCCGGTCACACCGACCAGTGCGGTTCGGACGAGTACAACCAGAAGCTGTCGGAGCGTCGCGCCAGGGCGGTGTACGACCACCTGACCAGCAACGGCATCGACGCGGCGCGTCTGACCGGTCCGAACGGCTACGGCGAGAGCCGTCCGCTGGAGGACATGGGCCAGACGTTCCCGGGATGCAAGAGCGAGAAGAACCGCCGCACCGAGCTGAACGTCCAGAACTGACGCCCGGATGCGTTCTAGCTCCATGTAGTACGACGAAGCCCGGCCTGGCCGGGCTTCGTTTGTGTTTACCGTGCATTTTTACGGCAAAACGTTAACTAGTATTAACAAATATCTTGACGGGTGTATCATTCCGGCCGTCAGCGGCCTGTTCAGGTCTCTGCCGGGTGTGTGCCCGCCTGCAGTAAAGACGTGTTCCCCCCAACCGCTTTTTTACTGATCCAAGGAGTGACAGATGAAGATCCGTTTGTTGAGCACCGCGCTGTTGGGTGGTCTGGCGTTTGCCCAGGTCGCCGGCGCGCAGGAATTCGACGACCGCTGGTACCTGACCGGCTCGGCCGGTTTCAACATCCAGGACAACGACCGCGGCACGCGCAACGCGCCGTTCGGTGCGCTGGGTGTCGGCAAGTTCCTCAACCAGGACTGGTCGCTGGACGGCGAGCTGAACTACCAGAACCCGAACAACGACGACAACCAGGATCTCAACTGGAGCCAGTACGGCTTGTCGGTGGACCTGCGTCGCCATTTCACCGCCGAAGGCCGCAACTGGGCGCCGTACCTCCTGATGGGCCTGGGCTACCAGCGTTCGGAAGAAGAGTTCGACGCGTTCCCGAGCACCAACTCGCCGGGCCGTCGTGAGGAAGGCAACCTGGCCGCCAAGGTCGGCGTGGGCATCCAGAGCGCCCTGGCTGGCAAGCGCGCCGCCATCCGCACCGAACTGGCCTACCGCGCCGACTTCGACGACAGCAGCCATAACGCCCCGAGCGAAGACTGGTTCGGCGACCTGCTGGCCTCGGTCGGCGTCGTGATCCCGCTGGGTCCGCCGGTTGTTGCCGCTCCGCCGCCGGCTCCGGCGCCGAGCTGCGCCGACCTGGACGACGACGGCGACGGCGTGAACAACTGCGACGACAAGTGCCCGGATTCGCAGGCTGGCCAGACGATCGGTCCGGACGGTTGCCCGGTGCCGGTGTCGATCGACCTGAAGGGCGTGAACTTCGACTTCGACAAGGCCGTGCTGCGCTCGGATGCGATTTCGATCCTCAACGAGGCGATCGAGATCTTCAAGCGCTATCCGGAACTGCGTGCCGAAGTGGCCGGTCACACCGACCAGTGCGGCTCGGACGCGTACAACCAGAAGCTGTCGGAGCGTCGCGCCAAGGCGGTGTACGACCACCTGACCAGCAATGGCATCGACGCGGCGCGTCTGACCGGTCCGAACGGCTACGGCGAGAGCCGTCCGCTGGAAGACATGGGCCAGGCGTTCCCGGGCTGCAAGAGCGAGAAGAACCGTCGTACCGAGCTGAACGTCCAGAACTGACAGCCCGACACGCGGAATCGCTCCGCAACAACTTCGAAGCCCGGCCTCGTGCCGGGCTTCGTCGTTTTTGTAAGAACCTTTCGCCGGTTCGCTCCAACTAACGTCTTCTTATCATTCCGTCGCTTCGTAAGCGCAGCGATTGCAGCCGTCATGGCCCCGCTGCTCCCCTCAGTTGCAAGGAGTGACAGATGAAGATCCGTTTGTTGAGCACCGCGCTGTTGGCCGGTCTGGCGTTCGCGCAGGTTGCCAACGCGCAGGAATTCGATGATCGCTGGTACGTGACCGGTGCGGCCGGCATGAACATCCAGGACAACGATCGCGGCACGCGCAACGCGCCGTTCGGTGCACTGGGCGTGGGCCGCTTCCTCAACCAGAACTGGTCGCTGGACGGTGAGCTGAACTTCCAGAACCCGAACAACGACGACAACCAGGATCTCAACTGGAGCCAGTACGGCGCCTCGCTGGACCTGCGTCGCCATTTCATCGCCGAAGGTCGCGACTGGGCGCCGTACCTGCTGATGGGCCTGGGTTACCAGCGTTCGGAAGAAGAGTTCGTCGTCGCCCGCGCGGATTCCCCGTGGCAGCGTGAGGAGGGCAACCTGGCCGCCAAGGTCGGCGTTGGCATCCAGAGCGCCCTGGCCGGCAAGCGTGCGGCCATCCGCACCGAGCTGGCCTACCGCGTCGACTTCGACGACGGCAGCGTTCACGCGCGCGACGAGGATTCCTTCGGCGATCTGCTCGCGTCGGTGGGCGTGGTGATTCCGCTGGGTGCGCCGGCCGCGGCCGCCGTGGTCGCCCCGCCGCCGCCGGGCTGCGACGCACGCGATGACGACGGCGACGGCGTCAACAACTGCAGCGACAAGTGCCCGGACTCGCGGGCTGGCCAGGTGATCGGCAACGACGGCTGCCCGGTCGAGCAACTGACGATCGACCTGGACGGTGTGAACTTCGACTTCGACAAGGCAACGTTGCGCCCGGGTTCGATCGAGACGCTCGCGACTGCGGCGGAGATCCTGAAGCGGCATCCGGAGCTGCGCGTCGAAGTTGCCGGTCACACCGACCAGTGCGGCAAGGATGCGTACAACCAGACGCTGTCGCAGCGCCGCGCGCGCGTGGTGCATGACTATCTGGTCGCCCATGGTATCGACGCCTCGCGCCTGGCCGGCCCCAACGGGTATGGCGAGAACCGCCCGCTGGAGGACATGGGCCAGAAGTTCCCGGCGTGCAAGAGCGAGAAGAACCGCCGTACCGAGCTGAACGTCCAGCGCTAAGCGTGTAGCTTCCCTGCAAGCTTCGAAGCCCGGCCTCGTGCCGGGCTTCGTCGTTCATGGCCGTGGCTTCACGGCACCGCACGAGCCCGGGCGTACACTGCCCGCGCAGCCGGCGCACCGACCGTCGCGACTCGAGAGGAGAACGCCCATGCGTGCATTGATGACTCTGTCGCTGTGCCTGCTCGCCGGCGCCGCACAGGCGCAGTCAGCGCAGTGTGCATCCATGGCCGCGCCCAAGTCGCTGCCGATCCGGCCGACCATCGTCGCTCCCATCGCACCGGAACTGACCGCGCCCAGTCACCAGCTCGGCGCGCCCACGGGCGTGCTCTCGCAGGCCTTCGACGAATCGCTGGCCGTCGACCAGGTGTTGTTCCGCCTGCGTCTGGAAGGGTGCCAGGTCGCCAAGGCGCTGCCCCCGCCGACACCGTCCGCCGCACCCGGTGCGAGCGATGCCGCGGCCTATAAACCCAAGACGCAATACGACAACACGCCATGGCGGTTCGACATGAACCAGAATGGCAAGCGGATGACCGCAGAAGAGTTCGATGCATGGATGAAGGCCAAGGGCGTTCGCGTGGTAAGGGCCAAGCCCGCGGCGACGGTGCCCGCCGAGCCGCCGAAGGTCGAGCCCGAAGCGAAGAAATGATCCGGCCGCCGCGGCGCCCCGCGGGCGTCGCTGCATCGTCGCCTCGCCATGGCCTGGCACGCGTGCTGTCGAAGCAGGGACTGTGTTCGCGCACCGAAGCCGCGCGCTGGATCCAGGCGGGTCGCGTGCAGGTCGACGGTCGTGTGGTCCGCGATCCCGAATTTCCCATCGTGCAGGGCCGCCATCGCGTGGTCGTCGATGGCCAGCCACTGGACGCCGCCACGCGGCTGTATGTGATGCTCAACAAGCCCCGCGGGCTCGTCACCACCGTGCGCGATGAACGCGGGCGCGACACGGTCTATCGCTGCTTCGATGACGCGGCGCTGCCGTGGCTGGCACCGGTCGGGCGTCTCGACAAGGCCAGCGAAGGGCTCCTGTTGTTCTCCAATGATCCGGCGTGGGCCGCCCGCATCACCGATCCCGAAACCGGCCCCGAAAAGACCTATCACGTGCAGATCGACAGGCAGCCCGACGACGCGCTGCTGGCCACGCTGGTGCGCGGTATCGAGATCGAAGGCGAGCACCTGCGCGCCAGTGCGGTGCGAGTGCTGCGCAGCGGAGAGCGCAACGCGTGGCTGGAGATCGTCCTCGATGAAGGGCGCAACCGACACATCCGCCGCCTGCTGGAGGCATTCGACATCGCGGTGCTGCGGCTGGTGAGAGTCGCCATCGGGCCGTTGTGCCTGGGCGAACTGCCCAAGGGGCAGTGGTGTCCATTGAGCGCGGAAGAGGTCGCTGCCCTGGGGGGCGACGCGCATTCAGCTTGAAAACACGGGTCGCGTGAAGATGCGGCGTGCTGCGCACAATGCGGGATTGTGTGGAAGATCACCTTTTCACTTGTGCCAAACCGCCTGTTGGGCCATACACTGCCGCGAACTTCGTCGAGGGGAGAGCGTCATGTTCAAGGTGTCGATGGCAGCGTCGTTGTTGCTGGTGTCCGCTGCAGCCGCAGCGCATTCGGGTTCGGGTGTGAAGGCCGAGGGCACTCGCGCTCCGGCGGCGCAGCACTCGCTCGTGCGGTTCCAGGATGGCCAGATGGTGGCCGCGGGCAAGAAGGCGGCTCCGAAGGCCGAGGAAGCCAAGGCCGAAGCTCCGAAGGAGGAGTCGGCTGCGATCAATGCGAACGAGTACAAGCCCAAGACCCAGTACGACAACACGCCGTACCGCTTCAACATGCAGCAGAACGGCAAGAAGATGACCGCCGAGGAATTCGATGCCTGGATGAAGTCGCGCGGCATCCGCGTCGCCAAGGGCGCACCTGCCGGTGGTGCCGCTCCGGCCGCGAACCCGCAGGGCTCGGCCGTGGCGAGCGAGGCGAAGAGCAAGTAAGCCTCCGCGCGAAACAGCACAACGGAACGAAGAAAGGCCGGTCATCGACCGGCCTTTCTTTTTGCGCGCAACGAGAGCGGAGGGCGATCAGCCCTTGATCACGCCCAGTTCGCGGCCGATGCGGATGAACGCGTCGATGGCCCGGTCCAGATGCTCGCGCGTGTGCGCGGCCGACATCTGCGTGCGGATGCGCGCCTGGCCCTGCGGCACCACCGGGAAGAAGAAGCCGATGGCGTAGATGCCTTCCTCCAGCAGACGCTGCGCGAACTTCTGCGCCAGCGGTGCGTCGTACAGCATCACCGGACTGATCGGATGCACGCCCGGCTTCACGTCGAAACCGGCCTGGGTCATGCGCTCGCGGAAGTAGGCGGTGTTGGCCGCCAGCTGATCGCGCAGCTCGCCCGCGCTGGACAGCATTTCGAATGCCTTGATGCCCGCCGCCACCACGTGAGGCGGCAGCGAGTTGGAGAACAGGTACGGACGCGAGCGCTGGCGCAGCATCTCGATCACTTCGCGCTTCGCCGTGGTGAATCCGCCGAGTGCGCCGCCCATGGCCTTGCCCAGCGTGCCGGTGAAGATGTCGATCTTGTCCATCACGCCCTTCACTTCGGCCGAGCCGCGGCCCGTCGCGCCGAGGAAGCCGGTGGCGTGGCATTCGTCGATGTGCACGAGCGCGCCGTACTGCTTCGCCAGCCGCGTGATCTCGTCCAGCGGCGCGATGAAACCGTCCATCGAGAACACGCCGTCGGTGGTGACCATGATGGTGCGCGCGCCGTCGGCCTTCGCCTGCTGCAGCTGCTTCTCCAGGTCGGCCATGTCGCAGTTGGCGTAGCGGTAACGCTTGGCCTTGCACAGGCGCACGCCGTCGATGATGGAGGCGTGGTTGAGCGCGTCGGAGATGATCGCGTCCTGTTCGCCCAGCAGCGGCTCGAACAGGCCGCCGTTGGCGTCGAAGCAGGCGGCGTAGAGGATGGTGTCTTCCGTGCCGAAGAAGTCCGCGATGGTCTTCTCCAGTTGCTTGTGCAGGTCCTGCGTGCCGCAGATGAAACGCACCGACGCCATGCCGAAGCCGTGCGTGTCCAGCGCGTCCTTCGCGGCGGCGATCACGTCGGGATGATCGGCCAGGCCCAGATAGTTGTTCGCGCAGAAGTTGAGCACCGCGCGCCCGTCCTCGAGCGTGATCTCCGCCGACTGCGGCGAGGTGATGATGCGTTCGGACTTGAACAGGCCCTGCGCGCGGATCGAATCGAGCTCGTCGGCGTAGCGGGCGGTAAGGGAAGCGGTCGACATGGGTCTGGTCCATCCGATGGTGCGTGAGGTGCGCAGTTTAGCCGCTGACAGTGATGGCCGCGGTGTGTTGACACGCGCATCGCCGCGATGGCCTAGCATCGGCCGCGATGGACGCCGGCGCCTCGCCCCGCTTGACCGTGCCGCTGTGGCCGCTGCCGTTGCTGGCCGCGCTGATGCCCTTCGTCGTGGGGCATCTGGCGTGGTGGCTGTCGGTGCGCGACGGGCTGGTTCCCGGCTGCAACCTTTACTGGGACGGCTGCGTGTCGATCAGCCGCGCGGCACGCCATGGTGTGGGCAACCACCTGTTCCGGCTGGTGATGCTGCCCTGCGCGACCGTGCAGGTGCTGTGCTGGTTCGCGGCCGCGCTATGGCTGCGTGGCGACACGCCTGCGCGCGCGCGCATGCTGCCGTGGCTGGGGCTGCTGGCCGGCGTGTTCCTCGCCCTGTACGCAACGTTCCTGGGCACCGAAGGCCGCGCCTACGAAGCGATGCGCCGCTACGGCATCAATCTGTACTTCGGATTCACCTATCTGGCGCTGATGGCGACGCTGCACGCATTGTCGCGCACGACACCACGCCGGCCCGGCTATCGGCCACTGCTGGTCGTCGCGCTGGGGTTCATGGCGCTGGGGCTGGCGAGCGTCTTCGTGCGCTATGCGCTGGACGATGAAGTCGCGCTCGACCGCTGGGAGAACGCACTGGAGTGGCACCTGGGCCTGTGGCTGACCGCGATGTTCGCGGTGCTGGCGTGGCGCTGGTGGCGCGATGGGGTACGGATCACGCTGGTGTGATTGTCGCGAACAACGGATGTCGGCTGTCATCCCCGCCTTCGCGGGGATGACAGCGTCATTACGAACATTCGACGGGCGCGATCAGTTCCAGCTCAGCACGACCTTGCCGGCCTTGCCCGATTCCATCAGCTCGAAGCCTTCCTGGAACGAGTCGATCGGCAGCTGGTGCGTGAGCACCTTGCCGAGCGGGAAACCGCTGAGCACCAGCTGCGTCATCTTGTACCAGGTCTCGTACATCTTGCGGCCGTAGATGCCGTGCAGCGTGAGGCCCTTGAAGATGATCTTGTCCCAGTCGGCACCGGCGCCCTTGGGCATGATGCCGAGCATCGCGATCTTGCCGCCGTGGTACATGCAGTCGAGCATGTCGTTGAAGGCGCGCGGGTTGCCGCTCATTTCCAGGCCCACGTCGAAGCCTTCCATGTGCAGGTCGGCCATCACGTCCTTGAGCGAGGTCTTGGCGACATTCACCACGCGCGTGGCGCCCATGTCGGCGGCCAGCTTCAGGCGGAAGTCGTTGACGTCGGTGACCACCACGTTGCGCGCACCGATGTGCTTGCAGATGCCCGCGGCGATGATGCCGATGGGGCCGGCGCCGGTAATCAGCACGTCCTCGCCGACCACGTCGAACTCCAGCGCGCAGTGCGCGGCGTTGCCGTAGGGGTCGAAGAACGCGGCCAGTTCCGACGGGATCTGGTCCGGGATCGGCCACAGGTTGCTGGCCGGCATCACGATGTACTCGGCGAACGCGCCGTTGCGGTTCACGCCGATGCCGACGGTGTTCGGGCACAGGTGCTGGCGGCCGGCGCGGCAATTGCGGCAGTGACCGCACACGATATGGCCTTCGGCCGACACGCGCTGGCCGATCTTGTAACCCGTCACGCCGGCGCCGAGCTCGACCACGCGGCCGACGAACTCATGGCCGATCACCAGGCCCGGCTTGATCGTGCGCTGGCTCCACTCGTCCCACAGGTAGATGTGCAGGTCGGTGCCGCAGATCGCGGTCTTCTCCAGCTTGATCAGCACTTCGTTCGGGCCGGGCGAGGGGACGGGCACTTCTTCCATCCAGATGCCCTTGCCGGCTTCGCGCTTGACCAGCGCCTTCATCGTTTGCGTCATGTGGGTCGTCCGCGACTGGCGGTAAAGAAGCGCGAATTATACGCCGCGGCCCGCGTCCGACCGGGCCTGCGTTTGCCGCGGGCGGGCGGGTTCGCCTATCGTCGCTGGCTCCCTTGCCGCTTCCGCGAGACCCGTCTGACCATGCGCCGCCGTCTGTTGACCCTGTCCCTCTCCGTCCCGCTGGCCCTGGGCCTCCTGGGCACCGCCCGCGCCGACGAGGGGATGTGGATGCCCTCGCAGTTGCCGGAGATCGCGCGCCAGCTCAAGGCCGCCGGTTTCAAGGGGCAGGCCCGCGACCTGGCCGAACTGGCGAAACCGCCGATGAACGCGGTGGTGAAGGTGGGCGGCGCCAGCGGCGCGTTCGTGTCGAAGGAGGGCCTGGTGCTGACCAACCACCACGTCGCCTTCGGCGTCATCCAGTACAACTCCAAGCCCGGGCGCGACCTCATCCAGGACGGCTACATCGCCGCCGACCGCGCGGGCGAACTGCCGGCCAATCCCGACTACCGCGTGCTGGTGACCACCGGCTTCGACCGAATCACCGACCGCATCCTCGCCGATGCGAAGGGCAAGCAGGGCCGCGCCTACTTCGACGCCGTCGATACCGCGACCAAGAGCGCCGTGGCCGAATGCGAACGCGATCCCGGCTATCGCTGCAGCGTCGCCAACATGTACTACGGCACCGACTTCTACCTGGTGCGCCAGCTCGAGCTTCGCGACGTTCGCCTTGTGTATGCCCCGCCGAACGACATCGGCAACTTCGGTGGCGAAGTCGACAACTTCGTCTGGCCGCGACATGCCGGCGACTTCACGCTGCTGCGCGCCTACGTCGGCACGGACGGCAAGCCGGCCGACTACTCGCCCGACAACGTGCCTTACGTGCCGCCGGCGCACCTGCAGGTGTCCACGCGCAACGTGAAGGAAGGCGACTTCGCGATGCTCGCCGGCTACCCCGGCGTGACATTCCGCCACCGCATGGCCTCGGAGTTCGCCAACCAGATCGACTGGCAGCTGCCGTCGCGTGTGGCCGTGTACCAGCGCATGATCGACGTGATCGAAGGCACGGCCGCGAAAGACGAAGCAGCGCGCGTCAGTTACGCCAACCAGGTGCGCGGACTGAAGAACACGCTCAAGCGCGCGCAGGGCGAACTCGACGGCCTGCGCCGCAGCGATGCCGCTCGCGTGCGCCGCGAGGACGAGGCGGCCATGTTCGCCTGGCTGGACACGCAGGCCGACGCGACGGCGACGAAGGCCGACATCGCCGCGGCACAGGCGGTGCTGGACGCAGGCGTGGCCATGCGCGAGCGCGACCAGCTGCTTGGCCTGATCCAGTCGCAGACGCAGCTGCTGCGCGTCGCGCTCACCGTGCAGCGCCTCGCACACGAGCGCACGCGTCCCGACGCGGAACGCGAGTCCGGTTTCCAGCAGCGCGACGAAACGCTGATTACCGGCCAGCTCAAGCAGGTGCAGCGTCGTTACGCGCCGGAGGTCGAGAAGGCGTTGCTCACCGATCTGGTGACCCAGTACCAGGCATTGCCGGCGTCGCAGTACGTGCCGGAATTCAATGCCGTGTTCGGCACCACGCCGGCGCAGCTGAAGCGCAAGCTAGACGCGATGTATGCCGGCACCCGTCTGGGTGAGGAAGCGCAGCGTCTTGCCGCCATGGACGCCGATGCCGCGACGCTGGCGCAGTCGGACGACACCGTGCTCAAGGCCGCGGCGACGCTGCTGCCGGCGATCCTGCGCATGGAAGAAGCCAGCAAGAACAGTGCTGGTGAGCTGCTGCGCCTGCGCCCGGCCTACATGCGTGCGCTCATCGCATTCCGCAATTCGCAGGGTCGCGGCGTGTATCCGGACGCCAACTCCACGCTGCGCGTGAGCTATGGCCGCATCAGCGCGATGGACCCGCGCGATGGCGTGCACTACCGTCCGCTGACGACGGTGCAGGGCATCCTGGAGAAGCACACCGGCGAGGAGCCGTTCAACGCACCGCAGCCGCTGCGCGATGCCATCGCCAAGGGCGATTTCGGCAGCACCGCCGAACCGAGCCTCGACACGCAGACGGTGGATTTCCTCACCAATCTGGACACCACCGGCGGCAATTCGGGTTCGCCCGTTCTGGATGCGCAGGGCAAGCTCATCGGCCTGAACTTCGACAGCAACTGGGAGGCGGTGAGCGCCAGCTGGATGTTCGATCCGCGCTTCAAGCGCGCGATCCACGTCGACATGCGCTACCTGCGCTGGCTGCTGGCCAAGGTGTATCCGGCGCCGCACCTGTTGGAGGAAATGAATCTGCCGGCGGAGTAAGCGGCGATGTCCTGATGCGGCACGCACGTTGCTGTGCACCGCATCATGGATCCGGTGGCGCATCGGGCTAGACTCGACCTCTGACGTTTTTTCAATGCAGGAGTGGAGCATGCGACATACGGGGTTGGCGGCAGCCGTGTTCGGCGCCATCGCGACGATGGCGGGCATCGCCCATGCGGGCGAGGGCATGTGGGTGCCGCAGCAACTGCCGGATATCGCGGTTCCGCTGAAGAAGGCGGGGCTCAAGCTCGATCCGAAGCAGCTGGCCAACCTTACCGGGGACCCGATGGCGGCGGTCGTCTCGCTCGGTGGTTGCACGGCGAGCTTCGTCTCGCCGCAGGGGCTGGTGGTGACCAACCACCACTGTGCCTACGGCGCGATCCAGCTCAACTCCACGCCCGAAAAGAATCTGATGCGTGACGGCTTCAACGCCGCCACGCGGCCCGAGGAAGTCTCCGCCGGTCCGAACGCGCGCATCTACGCGCTCGACACCATCCAGGACGTCACGAAGCAGGTACGCGACGCCATTGCGGCCGCGCCCGATGCGCTGGGGCGCACGCGCGCGCTGGAAACGATCGAGAAGCAGCTCGTGTCCTCGTGCGAACGCGAAGGTGGATACCGCTGCCGCCTGTACAGCTTCTCCGGCGGTAACACGTATCGCCTGTTCCGCAACCTGGAGATCAAGGACGTACGCCTGGTCTACGCACCGCCGGGCAGCGTCGGCAACTACGGTGGCGAAGTCGACAACTGGACCTGGCCGCGCCACACCGGCGACTTCTCGTTCTACCGCGCTTACGTCGGCAAGGACGGAAAGCCCGCCGCGTACTCTCCCGACAACGTGCCTTATCAGCCGAAACACTGGCTGAAGGTCGCCGACAAGCCGCTGTTCGCGGGCGACTTCGTGATGGTGGCCGGTTACCCCGGCCGCACCGCGCGCTATTCGTTGGCGGAAGAGTTCGATGAAACCGCCCAATGGTCGTATCCGACCGTCGGTGCGCATTACAAGAAGCTGGTCGCGCTGGTGCAGGCCGAAGGCCGCAAGGACCCCGACATCGCGGTGAAGTACGCCAGCACGGTACGTGGCTGGCAGAACGTGATGAAGAACTACGACGGTCAGCTGGAAGGCTTCAAGCGCATCAACGCCGCCGCGACCAAGCACGCCGAGGAAACCGCGGTGCTCGACTGGCTGCGCGCGCAGGGCGGAAAGGGCGATGAAGCGCTGGCTGCGCACGCGAAGCTCGTTTCGCTGGACGAGGCCGCACGCATCCATCGCGAACGCGACCTGGTGTTCGGTCAGCTGCGCAGCACCGGCGTACTCGGTGCGGCCACGCAGCTGTATCGCCTGTCGGTCGAGCGCGCCAAGCCGGATGCGGAACGCGAGCAGGGTTACCAGGAACGCGATCTTCCGACCATCGAAGGCGCGATGCGCCAGATGGAACGCCGCTATGTGCCGGCGATGGATCGCGAACTGCAGGCCTACTGGCTGCGCGAGTACGTGAAGCTGCCCGACGCACAGCGCGTGCCAGCCGTGGACAAGTGGCTGGGCGGCAACGACGAGAAGGCCATCAATGCCGCGCTCGACAAGTTGTCGAAGACCCGGCTGGGCAGCACGGATCAGCGCCTGTCGCTGATGAAGGCCGACCGTGCCTCGTTCGAGAAGAGCAAGGACCCGGCCGTGCAGTTCGCGGTGGCGATCATGCCGACCGTGCTGCAGCTGGAACAGGAAGGCAAGGCGCGCGCCGGCGATGCACTGCTCGCGCGTCCGCTGTATCTGCAGGCCGTGGCCGATTACAAGAAGAGCAAGGGCCAGTTCGTCTATCCCGATGCCAACTCCTCACTGCGCATCACCTTCGGCAACGTGATGGGCTACACCAGGACCGATGGCAGCAAGCAGGTTCCGTTCACGCGTCTGGAGGAAGTCGCAGCGAAGGCGACTGGACAGGATCCGTTCAACGCACCCAAGGTCCTGCTGGACGCGATCGCCGCGAAGAACTACGGCGGCCTGGCGGACAAGAAACTCAAGACGGTCCCGGTGAATTTCCTGTCGGACCTGGACATCACCGGCGGCAATTCCGGTTCGCCCGTGCTCGACGCGCACGGCAAGCTGGTCGGCCTGGCATTCGATGGAAACTGGGAATCGGTGAGCAGCAACTGGGTGTTCGACCCGGCGATGACGCGCATGATCGCGGTCGACCAGCGCTACATGCGCTGGATCATGCAGGAGGTCTACCCGGCGCCGCAGCTGCTGCAGGAACTTGGCGTTCCCGAGAAGAAGTGAACGTCGTGGCCTGCCTTCCCTGACGGTGGAGGCAGGCCTGTGACCGCCTTGACGAGCACGCGTCCGAAAGGCGCGTGCCGTGAACTCGACTGACGCGTTCGGGCGTTCCCGCCCGCCCAGCGAACCGCCAGCGTCGGCAAAGCGTCCGATTCCGATCCACCCGCGAACCCGGTAGACTCCGCCGATTCCTGCGACGGCGGTCACATGTCGCTGCGGGTTGGGGAACAACCCCGTCGCCACGCGAACGCGCATCGGCACACGGGTCAGGGGATACATCCGGAAGTAATCCAGTGGGCAGGCCGGGCGGGCTGCCCGCGGTCGTGCGCGCGTCGCCGGCCGGGTCGCGGTTTTCAGGGGGAATACATGGCAGGGAAGAACATCGGGCGCGCATTCGGCGCGCGCGTGCTGTCGCGGTTGCGCGACGGAGCAGGGTCTTTGGCATTGCTGCTGGCGCTGGTCGCGGGTTCGGCGCTGGCCGATGCGCAGGCGGCAGTCTTCAGCGAGACGTTCACGGCGCAGCCGCCGGGGTTGCCGACCGCGCCAACCCCCGGCGTCACCAGTTTCAGCATGATGCTGGGTGGCCAACCCTTCACGTACTCGATCGTCGGACCCTCCGCGGACCTGTCCTGGGATCCGTCGAGCTATCCGGGCGACCCGGGCGTCAACATCAACAGCGGGGGGGCGGCCACGCTCACCATCGCGCGTTCCGACGCTGCCAATTTCCGCATCGATGGCATGACGGTCGACGTCTCGCCCGCGGCGCCTTCGGTGGTGATGCTGCAGGGCTACCTCGACGGGGCGCCGGTCGGACCGGGGGCCACGATCATGCCGGGCGTGCGAACCCATGTGGGTCTGGGCATGGTCGTCGACGAGGTGCGCCTCACCTCGGACGAGTTCGTGTTAACGCTGATCGACAACATCAGCGGCGACAGCGCGGTCGACCTGACCGCGCCGTCGGTGACATCGATCAGCAGCAGTACGCCCAACGGCACGTACAAGGTCGGCGACGTCGTACCGGTCCAGGTCAATCTCAGCGAAGCGGTTTTCGTGATCGGCACGCCGCAGCTGACGCTGGAAACGGGCGCCACCGATCGTGTCGTCAATTACGTGAGCGGCTCGGGAACCAGCACGCTGACCTTCATCTACACCGTGCAGGCAGGCGACCAGAGCTTCGATCTGGACTACACGAACACAACGGCGCTTGCGCTCAATGGGAGCACCATCCGCGATGCCGCCAACAACAACGCCACGCTGACGCTGGCATTGCCGGGTACCTTCGGTTCGCTGGGCGCCGACAAGAACATCGTGATCGACGGCGTCGTGCCGACGGTCAGCACCGTCAGTTCGTCCACCGCGAACGGAAGCTACAAGATCGGCGACGTCATTTCGGTGACGGTCGCGCTCTCCGAATCCGTTGTCGTCACCGGCACGCCGCAGCTCACGCTCGA